>CALFSV010000135.1 GCA_937916485.1 uncultured Paracoccaceae bacterium
CATTTCGACGAGATCAATCGCTCCTGGATCGACGCGCTGCGCAACTACTACCAGCTGGCGCCGCGGTTCTGACGGACAGATACCGGTGCCACGGGGACAGGAAGTGTAGCGTGGGGTGCGCAGATCTCTTTGGGTTGGGGCAGGGGGGCTGGATGGGGCAAGGTCAGTCCCGGATGTCCTGTAACAGCCATTCAGTCGGAAAGGAGCGGGCGCCGCCATCGGCAAGTGCCAGTTTATAGACGACCTGCCCAACGGACGAGAATTGCAGCCCCTGATTGCCCACATTGCGGTAGAATGTCGTCTGTTCGTCGCTGGTGCGGCCCGGTACCGCCCCACTGACGAGGGCGGCAAAGTCGGGTTTGTCGGCACCCTTGCCCCGATCGGTAAATTGCGGATCATCGCCGCCGAAGCCGGGTTGTGGGTTGCGCTTTGGAATGCGCTTCATCTCTTCCTCAGTCCCTGCAATGAAGGCGGCCGGGGAGTGGCCCCGCTCTGCCTGAAACCGTTCGGTCTGCTTCATCTGCAACCCGGCTGTTCCCTGCCGGATGACGACGTCAAACTTGCTGATCGCCGCTTCTGGCATCTCGCGGCGTCCCAGATTGGTGACGTGCATACCGGGTTTGATCCAGTCGGCGTCGTAGACCGGTTTCATGCTATCGGTGCAGGTGCTGAGGATATCACAGCCCTTGACCGCCTCTTCCGCGCTGTCAACAGGGATGACCTCGATCCCCAGCTCTGCTTCCATCTCGACGGCATAGGCATCGCGGTTCGCTTTGGTCGGCGAATAGATCTTGCATCGCTTGATGTTGCGAACGCAGCAAAAGCCCTCAAGGAATGTCCGCGCCATCCCTCCTGATCCAATCATGCCGACGGTCTCACTGTCTTCGCGGGCCAGGTACTTTGCCCCGAGTGCGGCCCCTCCGCCCACCCGCATATGCTGCAAGGCGCCGTCGTTGATAAAGGCCAGCGGCTCGCCGGTTTCGGTCGACAAGAGCATGATCAGGCCACAGTAGGTTCCAGGTTCAACGCAGTATTTTTCCTCGGTCCAGTTGCCGTTTTCGTCTTCTGGCCAATGGATCACGTCTGATTTCATACGGATCGCGAAGAATCCGTCATTGGCGCCTTCCATGGTGCCCCAACGATAGTAGCCGTCGTCACGCTTGCTGGGCACATACATGTCGATCCGGGGTCGATGGATCGCGCCGCCTGTCGGGATCTGACGGAAGGCGTGTTCCTGAGCGGCGATACAGTCCTCCATCTTCAGCAGTCGGAACACCATCTCGTTGTTGATGATCAGCATGAGCTTTCCCCCTTCGTCCAATGCGAAAATCATGACCGGGAGCGAAGTTCCGGTCAACGGGACAAGGTTCCGTATCAAGGAACACGCTGTCGACAAAGTCGGCACTGGCGCGGGCGCTGGTGTGGCAGGTTGCGACGGCTTGGTCCTATCCGGCCACAACCGGGTCGTCCATGACGGCCGTTAGGTTTCGATCCAAACCCGCATGGCTGAGGGGGATCGGTTTGCCCTGAGGTAATAGGGGATCAGTCGAAGGGTGGTCGGTCGGGTTGTCGGAGGACTGGTCCGATACAGGTCGGCGCCCCAGTCACTGGTTTGCAGTACCGTTGCATCGGCGGTCAGCATGACGATGCCGCCAAGACTGTCGGAGGCTTCCGCCGTCAGCGCCCCGGTGTCGGGGAGCCTTACAAGGTCAGGTGCGACGTCATTGTCGACCGCCTCGGCGCAATAGACCAGCGGACCCCGCCGCAGGGCAACGCAGCCCCGGTCAGCAGCCACCATGGGATGGGACCAAAGGCGTTCCGGGCGCATCTGCAACTGAACTTCGACAACATCCCCAAGGGACCAGAGCCGCGACAGGCGCGCATACCCCCGGTCGATGGCGACGTCCTGTGTGACCCCGTTGACGCGCACGGTGCTTTGCCCCGACCAGGCCGGAATGCGCAGGGAAAGACAGAACTCCATCGGCTGATCCGGCGAGACCGCGATACGGATGGCGCCGTCCCAGGGATAGGCCGAGGTTTCGTCCAGCGTGACCCCTGTGCCCCCAACCTCAAGCGAAACCCGGGCCCCGCCATACATGTGGATCGCGATCCCATCCGCATTGGTGCCGTAGTAGTACCCACCGACTGAGGCGACGAGCCGCGAGACGTTCATCGTGCAGCACGGGCAGGGGTGCCAGTCCCAGCGCTGGTGCGACCCGTCGCTTGCCAGCGTGTTGTCGTAGAAATACTGGGTGCCGTCCCGGGACAGCCCCGACAGGACGTTGTTGTAAAGCGCCAGTTCAAGGATGTCGCCGTAGCGTCCGTCCAGATCAAGGTTCAACATCCTGGCCGCCCAGAACACCATCGCGCAGGAGGCACAGGTTTCTGCATAAGCCGTCTCGTTCGGCAGGTCCCAGTCAGTGGTGAACCCCTCGTTCGAGGCAGAGGGGCCAAAGCCCCCTGTCACATACATCCGCCGCTCGGTCAGGTCCGCCCAGAGGGCCTCGCAGGCGGTCTTGAGGCCTTCGTCGTCATCAATGGCGGCCAGATCGGCCATGGCCGCATACATATACATGGCGCGGACAGCATGGCCCACGACCTTGGTTTGATCGCGGACCGGCAGATGGGAGTGATTGTATTCATAGGACTTGGCCCAGAAGTCGGACGGGTCTTCGCCCCTCGCCCTGGCCTCAACGTCAAAGTAGTGGGGCTGCGCTCCGCGCTCGTCGATGAAGTAGCGTGCGAGGGCCAATGCCGCCTTGTCACCGGTGGCCTGCCACAACTTGATCAGCGCCAGTTCAAGCTCTTGGTGCCCCGGATACCCCTTGCGCTGGTCTTCGCTCGGTCCAAAGACGTAGGCGATATGGTCCACATAACGGCGAAGGACCGACAAAAGGCGGTCCCGGCCTGTGACCTGCCAATAGGCTATCGCCCCTTCCAGCAGGTGGCCCGCGCAATAAAGCTCGTGATTGTCGCGCAGGTTGGTCCAGCGGTTGTCGGGGTCCCGGCCCAGATACCAGCAATTAAGGTAACCATCGGGCGACTGCGCCTGTTCAAGGTCATCAATGATGGCCTCTATCTGCGCCTCGATCTTTGCATCCCTTCGAAACGACAGGGCATAAGAGGCGGCTTCGATCCACTTCCCAACATCGCTGTCCCAGAAGATCTGGGTGGAGAAACCATGCCGGTTCTCGGGGATCCGCAAAGGCGGCGAAGGTTGCGGCAGCTTGAGGCTGTCCAGAATGCCGTATTCCGTCAGCCGCTCATACTGACTGGGGATCGTCCTTTCGATGATCGTGGCCAACCGTTCTGACCAAAACGCCCCTGTGATGGAAACCTTGCTGAAGGGAACGGAAGACAGCGCCGTCGTCATTCCGCATGCCAGGCCTTGCCGGACGAGTCGAACAGGTGCAGTTCACTGATATCGAAACGGAGTGCGACTTCATCCCCCGGCTGAACCTGCGACCGTCCGCCATCCTGTGCCACGATGGCCGATCCATCCGACAGATGGACGTGGACAAGTGTTCGTTCGCCAAGATGTTCGACGACCTTGACCTGGCCCTTGGTGTCGCCTTCGCCTTCGCAGACTTTCACCGCCTCGGGCCGAATGCCAAGTTCGTAGGTGTCGGCTTCGGGCACTGCGACACGGGCTGCAATGCGCGACCCGTCCAAAAGCGTCATTGCCCCGTCCTTGTAGCTGCCCTTGAGGAAGTTCATCGAAGGGCTGCCGATGAAGCCCGCGACAAAGCGCGAGGCGGGGCGGGTATAGACCTCCATCGGTGTTCCGATCTGCTCGATCCGGCAATCGTTCAGGATGACGATCCGGTCCGACATGGTCATCGCCTCGGTCTGGTCATGCGTGACGTAGATCATGGTCGAGTTCATGCGCTGATGCAGCTCGGCAAGCTCGACCCGCGTGCGGACGCGCAGGGCGGCATCGAGGTTTGACAGCGGCTCGTCAAACAAAAAGGCGGCCGGTTCCTTGACGATAGCCCGCCCGATGGCGACGCGCTGGCGCTGGCCGCCTGACAGCTCGGACGGTCGCCGATCCAGAAGGGCGTCCATTTCGAGCATGCGGGCCGCGTCCTGCACCCGACGCTCCACCTCGGGTGCGGCCATCTTGATGTTACGCAGGCCGAAGGCCATGTTGTCGCGCACCGTCATATGGGGATAAAGCGCGTAGTTCTGGAAAACCATTGCCACGTTGCGCTGCCCCGGGGGCAATGTCTGGCTTTCCTTGCCACCGATCAAAAGGCGGCCGTCGTCGATTGTTTCAAGACCGGCGATCATCCGAAGCAAGGTAGACTTGCCCGACCCCGACGGCCCAAGGAACACGACAAACTCGCCCGATTGGATCGTCAGGTATACTTCGTTGATCACCCGGACGGAACCAAAGCTTTTCGATACCTTGTCGAGAATTATCTCTGCCACGTTTTTCCCCTAACCCTTGATGCCAGCACTTAGCGTGATGGCCTGCGTCACCCGCCGCTGGAACAATAGATACGCAAGTGCGACAGGCAGGCCCGCGAGGACCGCCGCTGCAAGCTGACTTGCGTAGTAGACACCAAAGGCATCGCTCACCTGGGTGATGCCCACCGTGATTGTCATCATCTCGGTCTTGGTGACTGCCAGGAACGGCCACAGAAATGAATTCCAAGACCAGATAAAGGTCACGATCGCCAGCGCCGTTGTGACGCCCCAGTTCATCGGCATGTAGACCTTGAACAGGATGCGGAATTCGCCCGCGTTGTCCATCACCGCTGCCTCGCGGAAATCCCGCGGCACCTGATCGAAGAACTGTTTGTAGACAATGATCACCACCGGATTGATCAGTTGCGGCAGGATGATCCCGGCCCAAGTGTTGAGCAGGCCCATATTGGCCACCAGCACAAAGTGATTGATGATCAAGGTCTGCGTGGGAACCATGAAGCTGGCCAGGATCAGCCAATACAGCGGACGCCGCAGCGGAAAGCGCAGTTGTGACAAGGCATAGCCGACCAGCATTGACGTCGAGATGGTTAGGATCGTTGCCCCCACCGCTGTGGCGATGGAATTGATGTACCAGCGCCCGATCTGCGTCTCGGTCAGCGCAAATATGTAATGTTCAAAGGTCAGCGTTTCGGGCCACAGCTCGATATAAGGACGGACCACTTCGTTCTCGGGCTTGAGAGAGCTGACGATGCCCCAATAGATCGGAAAGGCCCAAAGAATGGCGATGATCAATGTCAGCAGGGTAATGATCCCGCCGACAAGGTTGATCTGGCGTGCACTAGAGGCGGTCATTTACGTCGCTCCGCCAGTCGCATGAGTTGAAAGTTCAGGACCGAAACGATCACCACGATCAGGAACAAGACAACCGCAATGGCCGCCGCCCGTCCGCCCTGGTTGTTCACGAAGGCCCGTTGGAAAATATAGTAGACAAGCACAAGGTTGTCGTTGGGACGCCCGCCGGTCGAGAATAGGTAGACCTGATCAAAGATCTTCAGTTGCAGGATCAACTGGATCGTCGTCACCAGCGCCGTCACCGGCCAAAGCAGGGGCCAGGTGATGCGCCGAAACATCGTCCAACGTCCTGTGTTGTCTAATGAGGCGGCTTCGTAAATCTCGGCCGGGATTGCGCGCAGACCGGCAAGAAACAGCAGGATCGAAAATCCGCAGGTCCACCAGATTGTCACGAAAGCCACGGCAGGCATGAACCACGTCGTCGTCTTGAAGATCGGCACGCGCTCGATGCCCCAGATGTCAAAGACATACATCGCGATGCCAAATTGAAAATTCAGGGTCCAGTCCCAAAGGCGGTACACGACCGACACGGGCAGAATATATGGCAGGAAGAACAGCGCCAGCACCAGCGCCTGCATCCGACCCGTCAACCGGCTTACGCCGAGGGCGATCACCATGGCCACGAATGTGCCGGGAATGACAGAAAGTGCTACGAAGTAGGCGGTGTTCCAAAATGCTGTGTCGAACCTGCGTTCGCCTGCCAGCCTTGTATAGTTGTCAAAACCCACCCATTGCCCGGGACCGATCAAGGGTGCGTCCGTAAACGACAGGTTCACCATTGCGACGGTTGGATAGACAAAGGTCAGCCCGTAGATCGCAAGAAATGGCGCAATCAGAACAAGGGCGACGAGAGTTTCGCGTCTGGTGTTTCGTAACACGGTGCCTGCCTCCGGGTAAGGGGGGTAGGGCGGCCCGAAGGCCGCCCCTATTTTTCCGGATTACATGTCGTTGAGTTCGATGATGATCTCTTCGACGGCCTCGGTCGGGTCCATTTCGCCGTTCAGGGTCGGGACGAAATAGGTGGACATGACGTCAAAGATCGGACCCGCAACACCGGCAAGCGGCGACTTGGGATCGAAGATCATGTTGTCGGTCAACGGGGAGTAGGTCGCGTTGGGTTCCATCGCGGCGTATTCAGCCGTTGCGGTCACCGGCGCATAGGCCGGGATGTGGCCTGCCGTTGCCCAGAACAAGGAGTTCTTCAGCATCCAGGACATGACTTCAAGCGTCGCCGCCCGGGTCTCGGGGTCCATGTCGCCTGCCGGGATGGCAAAGCTGTGGCTGTCGGCATAGGTGGCGCGCTGATCAAAGATCATCGGCAGTTCCACGGCACCCCACTCAAACAGGTTCCCCGCGGCATTCAGGTCGGTCATCGTGGGGACTTCCCAGACACCGTTGATCATCATCGCCGCTTCGCCACTGGTGAACAGGGCGACGGTTGCGGGATAATCGGTGTAGGTGGACTGAAGTCCTTCGTTGGTCCAGTCCTGAAGCACGGCCAATGCGTTTGCCAGCTTTTCGGCGTTGTCACCGGTCAGGAACTCCCCGTCGGTGATCAACTCGCCGCCCTGCTGGCCAACAAGAGAGTAGATGGTACGGAACATGAAGTTACCGTCCGCAGTCACAGAGCCCAGCGGGAACTTCACCCCGTTGGATTGCAGGGCCCGCATGGTTTCGGTGAAGCCCTCAAGGCTGTCCATGCCCATCGGGACGCCATCATCGGTCAGCACGCCCGCTGCACTCAACAATTCCTTGTTGTAATACAGAACGATCGGGTGGGTATCCAACGGCACCGCATACTGCGCGCTGTCAATTGTGACCGCGTCCCAGGTGGCAGAGGCGAAATCGCCTTCGCCAAGGCCCATGGTGGCCCAGTCATCGGCGGTGATCTCGCTCAGGACGTTTTGCGACACGGCCAGCGGAATGCGGCTGGCGTGATAGGTCATGATGTCGGGTGCTTCACCGACTGCGACCGAGGTCTGAACCTTCGTGTAGAAAGGAACACCCCATTCCAGGGTCGTTGCCTGGATGCTGATCTCGCCAGCATGTTCGGCGTTGAATTCTTCGATCAGCTGCTTCATCCGCACGCCGTCGCCGCCGCCCAGGAAATCCCACCACTCCACGACCACTTCGGCCTGTGCCGCCGTGGACATGAAACCGGCGAGCAGCATAACGCTACCCGTTACTTTGTAATTGGTCATTCGTTGTCCTCCCGTTGATGGCCGCCTCCTCTTGCGGCCGGTGAATTTATATCCGTTTCGCGGATATGGTCTTTGAACCTGCGGGCTCCTCACAACCCCGCGGGCCCATCGTCACAACATGACGCGCACCATCGAATAGCTATAGGGCGGCAGCGTCAGGCGAAGCCCGTTTCCTTCGATCTTAGCTCCATTGCCGGCTTCTGGCACAACTGTCATTGGTGCGCTCAGCGTATTTCTTGCTTCAAGATCATCGTGTTTGATCAAGGTATGTTCGACCGACTTGGCCGCCCCGAACCCTTCGAGGCCCAGGGTTACATCCATGGTTTCGGCCCCGTTCCGGTTGATGGCAAAGAAGGTCAGGGTACCTGCGTCACCGTCATGAACGCCTGCGATATCAAGGTATTTCACGTTCGAGGCGACATCGGCGTCATAGGTGGGGCAGTCCACATCCAGCCGCAGCGCCGTGCCGCGACCGTGGGCCGAGGCGAACTTGAACGGGTAGTAGATCGTCTGCCGCCAGGAAATGCCTCCAGGCTCTGTCATGATCGGTGCGATCACGTTCACCAACTGGGCAATACAGGCAATACTGACCACATCCGAACGGCGGATAAAGGTGTTCAGGATACAACCGACCTGCAAGACATCTTCAAAGTTGTAGATGTCTTCCAACAGCCTTGGCGCATGTGGCCAGTCCCATTCGGCCATGCGACGGGCGTCTTCCTCACGCTCATGATACCAGACGTTCCATTCGTCGAACGAGATTTTGACATCCCGCTTGGATCGCTTCTTGGCCTTTACATAGTCAATCACTCCCGAGACCGTGCCGATATACTTGTCCAGCTTTTCCGGCAGTGCCAAAAACTCGGCGGTGTTTTTCTCGTGGTTTTCGAAGTACATGTGCAGCGAGATGTAATCGACCTGATCATAGGTCGCTTCAAGGACGCTGGCCTCCCACTGCGGGTAGGTCGGCATGTTCGAATGGGACGATCCACAAACGATAAGCTCTAGGGATTTGTCAAACGCCCGCAAAGCCTTGGCGGTCTCATTGGCCAGGTGGCCGTACTCCTCGGCAGATTTGTGACCGACCTGCCAAGGGCCGTCCATCTCGTTGCCCAGACACCAGACCTTGACACCCCAGGGATCGGCCTGACCGTTCTGGCGACGCAGATCCGACCAGTAGGTGCCGCCGGGATGGTTGACGTATTCAACAAAGGCACGCGCCTCATCAAGGCCGCGCGAGCCAAGGTTGATGGCAAGCATCATTTCGGTATTCGCGGCCTCAGCCCATGCGGCGTATTCGTGAATGCCGACCTGGTTCGACTCGGACGTCCGCCAGGCAAGGTCCAGTCGGGTAGGGCGCTGATCCTGCGGCCCGATCCCGTCTTCCCAGTTGTAGGCGGACACGAAGTTGCCGCCCGGATAGCGGCAGATCGGAGTGTCAAGCTCTCTGACGAGGTCAATGACGTCCCGACGCATCCCGTTGGCGTCTGCCGTTGGGTGTCCAGGTTCGTGAATTCCGGTGTAAACCGCTCGTCCAAGATGCTCTAGGAATGAACCGTACAAGCGTTTATCGATCTCGGCGATCGTGAACCGCCCATGCGCGGTGACTTTGGCTTCCATCGACCGTCCTCCCAAACCAAGCCGAATCCCCGGTCAGTACCGGAGTTACTGGTATGCTATGGGAAATGGGAAATCCGTCAAGCGGGTTTATACCCGAAGACGCATTATGATGTCCTGGTCATAGTTGCCAAAGCCCCGGCCAAAAATGTTGATCCCACCCGGATGTTCGGCATCCTCGCGCACGCCGATGCGGATACGGATCGAGCGATGTTCATTGATGGTCAGCGTATCAAGTGTGACGTCCGACACCTTGACCCCGTCGACATAAGACCCCGATCCATTGATCCGCCAGGTTTTGAGTTTGCCATACTGAGAGCCGGTGAGTTTCCACCAATCAGGGGTGAACACCCCGCGCTTGTCGCCGAAATCGCCGGGCGACGTCCAGGTGGCCACGTCGACGCCATTCACCTCAAGAAATATGTCGGACGGCCAGTCGGCACTTGTGCCCGGCACCTCTGAACTCAACTCCATCGAGAACTCAAGGGCGGTTGGATGGGTATTGGTCAGCTTGGCATTGTTCGGGAACTGATATTCCACGAAACCGCGAGTAAACCACAGTAAACCAGCCTTCATCCGTTCGGGATCAAGGAAAGTGTCGGGCACATCCAGAAGGCCGATCACCCCGTCGCGCCCGCACAATCCGCAGGGTCCGGTCACCTCGAATTGGGTATAAAGTCCCAGTGGCATGGCCACCTCGATCTCGTTGGCGGCAGTCGGACGTCGACTTTCGAAGGCCACGAGAATTTCCGAAAAGACGGATTCGCAAATCTTTTGGCTACCCTTCTTGGCCTTTTGGGACTTGGTGATGACAAGGCCCACATCCTCAAGTACCTGAAGGTTTGACGAGACGGTCGACTGGGGCAACCCGAGTTCATCGGCAATCTGGTTGACGTTTCGGGGACCCTCTGTGCCCAGCAGCCTGAGGATCGATATCCGGACCTCGCTGGCCAATCCCTTTATGATGTCGAGTCGGGTGGATGGATCCACCACGAGCAATTGGTTCGTCATCTGGCCAGGTCTCCGAGTAGCAATGATTCGGATTGTATATCAGCAAGTCCGATATTCAGAAAGATGCAGTTGAGCCTTCGCCAGTTACCGTCGTCTTGGCGCTGCAATCGGCATCAATGCCTTCGGCCCCATAGGATGCAAATGGGCACAGATAGCTTGATGGGCTAGGCGGGGGCGCGCCCCTATCGGGCGCGCGCCCACGGCACATGATCGAACCGGATCACCTCAACCGGGTCACTTGCCCCAACGCAGGGCGATGACGTCCAGGTCGCGGGCAAGGCCGAGAAGTCGGTCCTTGGTCCGCGCTGAAAGTGGCACAAGCGGATGACGCACGCGGTCACTCTTGATGACGCCGCCTTCCATCATAACCGTTTTGCAGGCCCGAAGGCCGCATTGGCGGTTTTCGTGATTGATGAGGGGCAGGCATGTCTGCCAATGCTCTAACGCCCGCTCTACATTGCCGGCGCGATACTCCATGACGATGGGGCGGATCTTTTCGGGAAACATTGCCGAGGTCATCGTGCCGGTCGCGCCTGCATCAAGGTCGGCGAGAAGCGTCACCGCCTCTTCCCCGTCGAAGGGGCCCAGGATGTGGTCCCCGGCGGCCTCGATCAAGGCGGCCAGTTTCTCTGCGGCAAACGGGCACTCTATCTTGAAGTATGTCAGGTTTTCCAATTCTTGCGCCATGCGTGCCAGCAGATCGACACTCATCGTGACACCACTTAGGGGGGCGTCCTGCACCATGATGGGGATGGAAATCGCGTCGTTGACCGCGGCAAAATGCTCGAACACTCCCTTGGGAGAGGGCGCAATTCCGACGCCGTGGTAGGGCGGCATCATCATGACCATGGCCGCCCCAAGGCTCTGAGCCTCGACCGCGCGTGCGGTCGCGATGTCGGTCGAGAAATGACTTGTCGTGACGATGACAGGCTTGCGGCCCGCGACATGTTCAAGGCACAGCCTGGTCAATTTGGCACGTTCCTCGTCGGACAGCAGAAACTGTTCCGAATAATTCGCCAGCACACAGATCGCATCGACACCCTGGTCGATCATGCAGTCCAGAACCCGGGTCATGCCCTCGTAGTCGACTGTGCCGTCTTGGTGAAACGGTGTGGGCGCAATTGGTGCGATCCCTGTCAAAGGTGTTGTCATGGCAAGGGCCTGTCCTGTTCTTGAGTAAGCATTCCGTTCAATCTTGCATCAAGCAAGAGCACTGGCGCGACTATGTTGCGGAGGCTGTCGGTTCGTCAATGCATGCTCTTTGAGGTTTTGTAAGAGCAAGCGCACCTGAGGCAGGCCATTGCTTGGCTGCCAAATCAGCAATTGCCCTCTCCCAGTCGGTCAGCCAATCCTTTGCCACATACACTCCCCCACACCGGACAAAGACTTGATGAGGGGGCCGCGAGGCCGACGAGAGCGCCGACACCGCAGCGCCGGCCTTGAACCTGAGGGGGCGATGTCAGTCAGCTCATGGGTCTTACTTTGCAGCGACGACAAAAGGACATGTCCCATAGAGCGACGGATCCTTGAGGGCGTCGACGGTAAATCCGCCCAAATTCGCGAAGGTGATCGTCGCGAGGCTTCCTTTGTTCTGATCCGTTTTCAGCGCCTTGCCGCCTTCTTTCTCGGCAATCGCGCCTGGGCGCGTGACGATGTAGTCAAAGTGGTCTGACGTGTTGGCCGCGATGAATTTGGTGACCTGCGTATTGTCCTTTAACATCCGGGTGTTGCCATTGAGAAAGGCCGCGACTGGCCCCAGCAACTTCAAGAGTAGAGGCAGCGACCCATCGGGCTTTGGGGCAAAGATGACGGACTGGAACAGAAACACTTTCAACGCAGGCTCCGCCTCGAGCAAGGGCCAGAGGCGACGGATGAAGGCGATCATCATTCCGGCCTCATAGGCCTTGCCAGAGGCGCCCCCGGCGCAGCAGATCACGTAATCCGCGCCTTGCACGGTTTCCTTGAGCGCGGCCAAATCTTTGAAGTCACCCTTGATGACCGCAAGGTTGCCGTCTTCAACCGACACCTTGTCCGGCGATCGGGCCAGCGCCCGGACCTTGTAGCCCTTGGCCAGCGCATGCCGCACCACATGGCGCCCGGTTGATCCGGTGGCACCGAAGACGGCAATCGTTTCTTGGGTGGTGGTGGCATCGTTTGTCATGGCGGCGCTCCGTTTGGACCTGGGCCTTGGTGCTGAATGTGTATGGCCCTTACTGGGGGCAAGGCATTCCTGCGGCGGTCCAGATGGCCATGTCTTCGAGATGGGATTGCAGGCTGCCCGGTGCAGGCGCGCGTCCGGCGCCCGGATCAAAGCTCCAGGTGATGAACCCGATCAGCTCTGCGTCGTGCAGAATGTGTTCAACAAGGCCAGCCGCGTCGCGCCCGCCGTTTCGGTCGGGATCGCGCATTTGCTGGCAGATCTCAGCACTCGTCCGGCCCACCCATTGAAAGTCGACGGGGGCGAGTTGCCAGTCCATTCCGGTGTGTGGGGCGGCGTGCTCGACCCGGTTGGGCCGCGTCGATGTCTGGTGGCAGGTGCGACATGACAAGCCAGCGGCCCCGATCCGACTGTCGCCTGCGACGATGGCCATGCCGTGAGGACGGTCCGGTTCCGCCACCGTGCCCCACAGCGGAATCCCGTCCTCCCCCACATGACAGTTGAGGCAACGCGGATGGCTTGCAACGTCGTGAATGCGGTCCCAGGCGGCCAGCCCGTCGGAGGCCTCAATCGACCCCGGTTCGGGCAAGGCGGATACATCAAGGGGTTGGCCCGTCTCGGCGGTTGCGGCAAAGGCCGTGCCGATCAGGACAAGTGGGAAGAGCGTTTTGTACATTCCGGGCCTCTCGTTGAGGTGTGGGGGCGGGGATCGTGTGCTGCGGTCGAGGCGTCCTTGCGTGACCTGCCGAACTGGTGGTCAACTCTGGCTTTTCTTCATCCGGTCCAGACCCTTAAGCGTGGCCAGCAGGGCAAAGACCGGCACGCCGAAGGC
>CALFSV010000136.1 GCA_937916485.1 uncultured Paracoccaceae bacterium
CTGATCGCGGTCCTGTTCCTTGACCGGCAGTTGAACCGGAAAGGCAAAGAGGAGCTTCGGACATGACGGACATTCCTGCCCTGCGGCTGCAAGACATCGTCAAGACGTTCCCCGGAGTACGTGCCCTTGACGGTGTCTCCTTTCAGGTGATGCCGGGCGAGGTGCACGCGCTACTGGGAGAAAATGGGGCCGGCAAATCGACCCTGATGAAGGTCCTTGGCGGCATCCACCAACCCGACGAAGGCAAGATCTTCATCGCCGAGCAGCCTGCCGTCATGAAGTCACCCCTTGATGCCAAGTCCAAGGGCGTGGTGTTCATCCACCAGGAACTGAGCCTGGCTGACGAGCTGTTGGCGGCGGAAAACATCTACCTGGGAGAACTGCCACGCAAAAGCTTTGGTCGGGTGGACTGGAAGACCCTCTATGAAAAGTCCGACGCCATTCTCGCCCGCCTCAAATGCAGTTTTGACTCGCGCAAGCTGGTCGGGGATTTGTCGATCGCCAACAAACAAATGGTCGAGATTGCCCGCGCCCTGACCGTGGATGCAAAGGCCGTGATCTTTGACGAACCCACGGCCTCTCTGACGGACGCGGAAAAGGTTGTCTTGTTCGACGTCATCAACGACTTGCGCAGCGACGGGGTCGGGGTTGTCTACATCTCGCACCGTATGGACGAGATCTTTACCATCTCGGACAAGATCAGCGTGCTGCGGGACGGGTCCTACCGGGGCTCTCTCGTCACCGTCGACACGGATGAGGATGAAGTGACCAAGTTGATGATCGGGCGGTCGCTGGACAGTGAAAATCCAATCGTCCCGGCCAAGAAGGGACCCATCGCGCTAGAGGTTCAGGGGTTGTCCTGCGGCGACCTGTTTCAGAACGTGAGCTTCAAGGTTCATGAGGGCGAAGTGGTCGGCTTTTATGGCCTTGTCGGCGCGGGACGGACTGAGATTGCCGAGACACTTTTCGGCCTTCGGGCACCCTCCGCTGGCAAGATCCTGCTCGAGGGCAAAGAGGTGAAGATCGCATCGCCCATCGAGGCCATTGCACACGGCATTTCGCTGGTGCCGGAGGATCGCAAGGGTCAGGGCCTTGTTCTGGGCATGAACTGCAAGGACAACATGACCCTGCCGCAGATCAGTGACCTGACCGCCGGACCCTTTGTGTCGGACGGGGCCGAGGTGGCCATTTTTGACCAGTACCGCGACCGGTTGCAGATCAAGACACCGGGCTGGCGACAAAAGGTTGGCAATCTGTCCGGAGGCAACCAACAGAAGATCGTCATCGGCAAATGGCTGTCCATGGCCCCCAAGGTTCTGATCGTTGACGAACCGACACGGGGCATCGACGTCGGCTCCAAAGCCGAGATCCACAACCTGATCCGCGATCTTGCCAGCCAGGGCTATGCGGTCATCGTCATCAGCTCGGAAATGCCCGAGGTGCTCCGGGTTTCGGACCGCGTCGTGGCGATGTTCCATGGCGAGATCATCCGGGAATTCACGGTCGACGAAGTGAACGAGGACAACCTGGTTCAGGCGATTTCCGGGATCAGAACAACAAAGGTCGCCTGACATGACATCCAAAAAGGCTGCCCTCTTTGTCGGGGGCTGGGAAGGGCATGCGCCCACAACATTCGGCGACTGGTGCCGCGACCTCTTGATGGCTGAAGGCTTCGTTATTGATGTCCATGACACCCTGTCTCCCCTCGCCGACCCTGATGGGATGGCTGACGTTGATCTGATCGTACCAATCTGGTCCTCTGCACGGTCGTCGCACCGGCCCGAGTTCGGCAATATGACCAAGGACGAAGAGGACGGCCTCCTCAAGCTGATCGGGGCGGGCTGTGGCCTTGGGGGCTGGCATGGCCATATGGGCGATGCCTTCCGCGACCGGCCGACCTATCACTTCCTCATCGGGGGGCAGTTCGTGGCCCATCCTCCGGGCTGGCCGGACAACCCGGTGCCGTCGGATGATTTCGTAGACTACGACGTCACGATCACTGCCCCGGACGATCCCATTGTCGCAGGCATCGACAGCTTTAGGCTGCTGTCTGAACAGTACTACATGCTCGTCGATCCATCGAACGAGGTGCTGGCCACCACCACCTTCTCGGGCGAGCATCTTTGGTGGATCGAAGGCACGACGATCCCAGTCGTCTGGAAGCGGCGTTGGGATCAGGGGCGGGTCTTCTACTGCTCGATCGGGCACACCCTAGATGACCTCAGGGTCCCTCAGGTGACCGAGATCATGCGCCGCGGCCTGCTTTGGGCGGCCCGCTAAATTAATCAGGTGAATTGGTCGGAGTGAGAGGATTCGAACCTCCGACCCCCTGCTCCCGAAGCAGGTGCGCTACCAGGCTGCGCTACACTCCGACCGTGCCGCGCGGCGTAGCGCGGGACAGGCCCTTTTGCAAGGGGGTTATTGCCGCCGCAGGTGGCCAAGTCCCGACCGCCCCGCCAGTCCGGGCAGGGTTGGCGTCCGTGGCGTCGTGCCGGTATCGGGGCGCTGCTTGGTCCGCGTGACCGGCTTGTTGGCCGAAGTCCCCGACCGGCTTTCGCGCAGGACGATATAGAGGCCGCTGGCGATGATGATTGCTGCGCCCAGTACCGTGCCAAAGTCGGGCAATTCGTCAAAGAACAGCAGCCCGTAGACTGTCGCCCAAAGGATCTGGGAATACTGCATGGGTGCGACGATCACCGCTTCGCCCACATTGTAGGCCGCGATGATGATCAGCCCGCCGATGGTGCCCAGCAAGGCGATCCCGGCAAAGAAGCCAAGGTGTTCAATGGGTGGCGCAACATAAACAAAGGGCAGGGCCACCGCCGTCACAAGGAAGTTGGCGGTCATGGGGTACAGCAACAGGACAAGCGGCCGTTCCTCTGACCCGATCTTGCGCACGATGATCGAGGCGAAGGCGGCACCGATTGCGGCGACAAGGGCGGCGAGATGCCCTGCGCTTAGGGCCGTGCTGCCCGGCCGCAGGACCACGATAACGCCGATCAGACCGACAATAACGGCCAGCCAGCGCCGGATTCGCACCTTTTCCCCCAGGATCGGGATGGCCAGGACAGTGATTATCAGCGGCGACGCGAACAGGATCGCATAGACCTGCGCGAGGGGCAGGACGGTAAAGGCGTAAAAGGCCGACAACCCGGTGACAAGCGCGGCAAAGGTCCGAATGGCGACCCACCAAGGGTGTACTGGCAGGAGGGTGCCGGGGGTGGCGTCCCGCATCAGCATCAGCATCGCAAGGGGAAAGCTGAACAGAACCGAAAAGAAGATCAGCTGGAACGGCGAATAACTCGCTCCCATCAGCTTAACGATGACGTCATGGGTCGCGTAGACACCAAAAGCCAGGAGGGCCAGCAATGCGCCTTTGACGTTCGGTGCCATGTCCGGTCCTTGTTTCTTGAGTGGGTGCGCTGCGCCAATCTGGCCGCAACACGCCGGTTCAGGTTAGACCGTCATCAGCTTTAGATGGAACGGGAAAAAGCGTTCAGAACGATGACACCGGTCACAATCAGGCCAATGCCCAGATAACCGGCAAGATCAAGCCGCTGACCAAACCCCACGACCCCGATGATTGTGACGGCGGCAACGCCGACCCCTGACCAGATGGCATAGGCAACCCCGAGGGGCACAGTCTTGAGGACAATCGACAACAGGTAGAAGGCGACCGCGTAGCCTGCAAAGGACAGGGCCCCAAATCCCATGCGGGTAAAGCCGTCAGACGCCTTTAGCGCAGCGGTTCCCACCACTTCGCCCAGGATCGCGAACAGAAGGTAGAACCAGACCATTGCTATATCCCGGAAAGAGGAGGGCCCCGGCGAAACTGCCGGGGCCTGTCGGTCTTAGAGGCTGGCGTCCAGCGCGGCGAGGATAGCGTCGCCCATCTCGCTGGTCGAGATCGGGCTGCCGCCTTCGGGCCCAAGCAGGTCCGCGGTGCGCAGGCCATCGGCCAGAACCTTTTCAATTGCATTCTCAAGGCGTGTTGCCTCGTCGCCCTTGTCGAAGGAATAGCGCAGCGCCATTGCAAAGCTGAGGATACAGGCGATCGGGTTCGCCTTGCCCGTGCCGGCGATGTCGGGGGCAGAGCCGTGCACCGGCTCGTACAGGGCCTTGGGGCGGCCATTGGCCATCGGCAGTCCCAGCGAGGCAGATGGCAGCATGCCCAAAGAGCCGGTCAGCATCGCGGCGGCGTCGGACAGCAGGTCGCCGAACAGGTTGTCGGTGACGATGACGTCAAACTGCTTGGGGTTCCGGACCAGCTGCATGGCGCCGTTGTCGGCGTACATATGGCTCAGCTCAACGTCGGCATATTCCTCGGCGTGGACCTTGGTCACAACCTCGCGCCACAGGACGCCGGATTCCATGACGTTGGCCTTCTCCATGGAGCAGACCTTGTTCGACCGCTTTCGCGCCAGTTCAAAGGCAGAGCGGGCAACCCGGGCAATCTCGCTTTCGGTGTAGCGCTGGGTGTTGATGCCCACGCGTTCGTTGCCTTCGGTAAAGATCCCGCGCGGCTCACCAAAATAGACGCCCGATGTGAGTTCCCGAATGATCATGATGTCGAGGCCGGCGACGATGTCCTTCTTGAGGGACGAAAAGTCGGCAAGCGCGTCAAAGCACTGGGCCGGGCGCAGGTTGGCGAAAAGGTCCATTTCCTTGCGCAGACGCAAAAGCCCCCGCTCGGGCTTCACGCTAAAGTCGAGGACGTCGTATTTGGGCCCGCCCACGGCACCCAGAAGAACGGCATCGACCTGCTGGGCCTTCTCCATTGTCTCGTCCGTCAGGGGGGTGCCGTGCGCGTCATAGGCGCAGCCTCCCACGAGGTCTTCGGAAACGTCAAAGGCCAGCCCGCGCTTGTCGCCGTACCATCCGATGACTTTCTTCACCTCGTCCATGACTTCAGGGCCGATACCGTCGCCGGCGAGGATCAGGAGAGAAGGGTTGGCCATGGGCAATGTCCTTTGTTTCATGGGTTTCGCAACCGCCTAGACCTTTGCCAAAGCCGGGTCAAGAAAGGCCGGTTGTGTCAGGCCATCTTGATGATCTGACGCAACTCTTCGGCCAGCATGTCCCAGACGCGCCGAATGCGCGGGGTGTGGCGCATTGCCTCGTGTGCGGTCAGCCAGACGGGGAGGACAGGCAGGGGGAAGCCGAGGTCTATCTCTTCCATCTCGGGGTCGGTCCGGCCGATATTGGTTTGCCCGAATCCGATTCCACAGCCACCGCGCACCAAGGCCCAATTGGCAATATTGTGGTCGCAGCGCATCTTGAAGAAATCGCGGGTTATCGGAAGGCCGGCTGCCCTGAACCCCTCGATGATCGCGCTGTCCTGATCGTAGCCGACAAAGTCATGTTCAAGGATGTCCTCCTTCGATCGGGGCCGTCCGCACCGCTGAAGGTAACTCTTGGAGGCAAAGACGGACAAGGACAGGTCCCCAAGATGCTGGGTCACAAGGTCAAGCTGGCTTGGCCGATACATCCGGATAGCGATGTCGGCCTCACGGTAAAGCAGGTTGCTGGTCTGGTCCGAGGGATAAAGCTCAACCGCGATCTGAGGTTCCGCTTCTCGCAGGCGGGCCAGGATGGCGGGCAGATGGTAAACTGACATCATGTCGCTGGCCGTAATCCGCACCGTTCCATCCAACTGCGCGACCCGACCGGCGGCGGTCAGGGCCATCTGACCAACCGCCTCGCGCATGGCGCGGGCGGGCGCCACCAGGGCAGCCCCCGTTTCGGTCAGTTCATATCCCCGAGCGCGGCGCAGAAACAGCTCTGCCCCCAGTTGCGCCTCAAGCGCGTGGACCTGACGCCCGAGTGTCGGCTGGCTGGCCCCAAGGCTGCGGGCGGCGGCGGACAGGCTGCCTTCCTCGGCGACCGCCAGAAACGCCTGAACAAGGGACCAGTCAAAGGCTGTGAGAGGCTTTTCCATTCACTCATGAATACATGATCTGCACTCATGGGCAATTCCGAAACTTTGGCGAATAGGTCATCTAAGTGCCATCAGCTTTTACAGGAGCACACAAAATGACAAAGACCGTCCTTATCCTTGGCCCCTCGGGCAAGATCGGCACGCACGCTGCCCGGGCGTTCACCGCTGCGGGCTGGACCGTTAAGCCCTACGACCGCAACACCGACATGACCGCAGCCGCCATGGGCTGCGACGTGATTGTCAACGGTTTGAACCCACCCGCCTACCACAACTGGGCCAAACTGATCCCCGAAATTACCGCCCGCGTCATTGCGGCCGCTAAGGCCAGTGGGGCGACGGTGATCCTGCCCGGAAACGTTTACAACTACGGGTCCACGGGCGGCACCTGGGACGAGACGACGCCCCAGCGGGCCACCACCCGGAAGGGCAAGATCCGGATCGAGATGGAGGCCGCCTACCGCGCCTCTGGCGTGCAGACTATCAGCCTGCGGGCTGGCAACTTTATCGACCCTGACCACAACGGCGACATCATGACTCTTTTTCTCCTCAAGGATATCGCCAAGGGCAAGATCACCGCCGGAGGTGATCCCGATACCCTGCAGACCTATTGCTACCTTCCTGACTGGGCCCGGGCCGCCGTGATGCTGGCAGAACAGCGCGACCAACTTGCAGGCTTTGAAGATGTGCCCTTCCCGGGTCATGTCTTCACAAAGAATGAACTGAAGGCCGAACTGGAAAAGGCCCTTGGACGGCCAATCAGGATAAACCAGTTTCCTTGGTGGATCATGCGGATCACTGCGCCGGTGTGGGAGCTTGCCCGCGAACTGCTTGAAATGCGCTACCTTTGGGATACGCCGTACCGGCTGGGTTCTGCCAGGTTCGACAGCCTTCTGCCCGACTTTCAGACAACCGAGCTGTCCAAGGTGATGCAGGCCGGGCTACCGCACGATGTCCACCCAGACAAGGTGATGGGGACCGGCGGCAAGACCTTCAGGGCCTAGCAGATCGGCCAACGGGTCGTTGGGGGCTGGCCAAAAGACGCCTGCTCCCGCGACGTCCAGCGCGGCATCGGGCAAGATGTAGCTGACCCGAAGGTTGCCCGGTCCTGCACCGTCCCCGGTCCAGTCCGCCGTATCCAGACCCGGGTCGCCAAGGTGGTTTGCATCGGCAGCCCGCGTTGCCCCCTCACTTTGGGGCAGGGGATCAACAAGTCGGGTGTCGGCCAGAAGGTTGATCATCTCACGTCGTAGGCCATCGCCATCCGCAGGATCAAGGTTGGCGTTCCCGATCAGGACGAACGGCTCCGGCACCGGCCCCATGCCGCCGTCCAACAGGTGCTGCCACACCAACAACTCATCCCGGTTTCGCAGTCCGTTCCTGTCTTCTGGCCCGTCAAACACCGGTGGCGTTGCGGCCCAGACCAGCAGGGACAGTTCGGTCCCATCTGGCAGCTGGACCGGCACAACCCAATGGCCAGACGACGGCAGCCTTTGAACACTTGCCGCCACCTCTGACGGAAAGGCCGTACCATCCGGCCAAACTGGCATTGTTGCGCCGGGTAGGTCTTGCCAAAGCATATCGGAGAGGTCCCGGAGCCCCGCGACCGCAATGGGCCAACGCGAGAGGATGGCCATGCCATTGTCACCGGCAAAACGACCATAGCCCTGACGGTCCCGTGCCTCGCCCAACCAGCCGTTGCCGTCCATGTCCACCCCGGTCGACAAGACCGAGTTTGGCGGCAGAGAAAAGATGTGTGGATAGTCAGTGGAGGTTTCGCGCAGCAGGTCTGCAAAGGCCTGCAGGGCGACAAGATCCTGGTCCCAGTCGAAGTCGGTCAGAACCACGATGTCGGCGGCCACATCGGCCAGCACAAGGGCAACCGCCTCGATCTGCCTGTCTGATCTGCCGAGAATATCGCGTAGAAGCAGGCCAGGGCCATCCCGGCTAAGCGGGGCGGCGTAAGTGGCGATTCGTAAAGATTCGGCACACAAGTGGCCCGGTGGGACCAGAAGCCACAGCCCCAGTCCCAGAAAGCAGGCGGTTGCTAGACGGCCCCGATGGGATGATGCAGGTCTGTTTCTGCAGCATGTGCCCTTTGATGCGAAATCATGGCCGCAACCCTCAGCAACGCGACTCCACGCATGAACAGACTTGCTGGCAGAAAGGCCCATGCCGTCATCGTCCAGATCAAGGTATGTGGATTGCTGAGGTTGATCGGATCAATGTAATCCGACGCCAGCTTTACCACGGCTGGAATGATGAATGGCAGAAGAAACCCTAACACGAGGTTAATCTGGGCGTCCCGGTTCAGCCGGTCAACTACATCGCCGCCAGAGTTCGGGTCGAATGTCGGAAGGTTGATCCAGAGGTTGAAACTTGTTCCGCGTGCGGGCCAGCCGCGAAGGCGCAGAATAGCAACAAAAATCCCCAAAGAGACGATCGAGACGAGGTAGCTTAGACCTGCTGCGGTACGGACCTCATTCAGCAAATGGATCGAGGCGTTCTCGGGAAGCATAAGCAGCATCAGGCGGACGGGCGAATAGGGAAAGTCGATCAAGGCCCCTATGGCCGTACCACTGGCCTGAGCCAGCATTGTCATGGTCGAAGGTTGAACTTCGCCGCGCAAGATCAATGTCATGGAAAACACCGTCACGAATAATGCGCCAAAACGCACCCGGTTGAACGGTGGCGCATCGCGAAACTCTACCAGGCTGGGCGAGGCGCTATTGTATTCCACGATGGTAAAAATGGCTGCCAGAAGCGCCACAAAGGCGACTTTCTGCGCGGTGTCCGCGGGTGTCCCCGGGAGAAGTGTGGAAGGAATGGCGATCAACACGACCACCAAGACAGCTCGCAGGATTGAACCCGCCAGTCGCGTCAACATAGCTCTTTTGCCCTCAATCCGGTCTGGGGCGATACTTTGCCGCCCCCTTGTTCCAGTTTGATCACGCCGTTCTTCCGCGCCGCGCCTCACTTTAGCCATATTTTTGCCCCTTAACCACGGACCCGACAACTACATACCTAGCGATGCGCTAAAAAATGGGCCGCAATGAGGCCCGTTTGGTGCGGGATTGCAACCATTTGGCATCGGATGTGTGGCAAAGTTTGGCGCTGCCCCAAATGCGGGGGCAAATGCGGCCATCACAACAACATGTGGCGTGACCGCAAATATTTTGCGGTCCAACGGTTGATGCTGGATGGTTGTTGTGTGGGGCGACTATCCGTCGCCACGTTGGCGGCAAGGCCCCGAATGGGGCCCTGCCAGTCACTCAAACCCAGGGACGCGACTGGGCGGCGTTGGCCTCGAACGTGTCGATCGAGGCGGCCTTTTCCATTGTCAGACCAATGTCATCGAGGCCGTTGAGCAGGCAATGCTTGCGGAAGGCATCGACTTCAAAAGTGATGACTTCGCCATCGGACGAGGTGATGGTCTGGGCCACAAGGTCGATCTCGATCCGGGCGTTGGCACCCTTTTCGGCGTCTTTCATCAACAGGTCGACCTGCTCTTTCGACAGGACAACAGGCAGGATGCCGTTCTTGAAGCAGTTGTTGTAAAAGATGTCTGCAAAGCTGGTCGAGATGATGCAGCGAATGCCAAAGTCGGCGATGGCCCATGGCGCGTGTTCGCGCGAAGAGCCGCAACCAAAGTTATCGCCAGCCACAAGGATTTGTGCGTCGCGATACTGTGGTTTGTTCAGCACGAATTCCGGGATCTCGGCCCCGTCCTGCGTATAGCGCATCTCGTCAAACAGGTTCACGCCAAGGCCGGTTCGCTTGATCGTCTTGAGGAACTGCTTGGGGATGATCATGTCCGTGTCGATATTGACGAGGGGCATGGGGGCGGCGATGCCACTGAGCTTGTCGAATTTTTCCATCGGGTGTCCTTTGGGTTTGGTGCGGCTATCGCGCACCCTGGGTGTCCGTCAGAGGGTGCGCCAGTGGCGCACCCCAACCCTCACATCATCTCGCGAACGTCAGTCAGCCGACCGGTCACTGCCGCCGCCGCCGCCATCGCGGGGCTCATCAGGTGGGTGCGTCCGCCCCGGCCCTGTCGACCCTCGAAATTGCGGTTGGATGTGGCGGCACAGCGTTCGCCGGGGGCCAGCTGGTCGGGGTTCATGGCAAGGCACATGGAACAACCGGCAAGCCGCCATTCGAACCCGGCGTCGATAAATATCTGCGCTAGTCCCTCTTCCTCGGCCTGGGCCCGAACGAGGCCAGAGCCGGGGACAACCATCGCCCGGATCCCGTCCTTCTTCTTCTTGCCCTTCAGGATCGCTGCAGCGGCCCTGAGGTCCTCGATCCGGCCGTTGGTGCAGGATCCGATAAAGACGGTATCAATCTCAATATCGGTCAGGGCTGTGCCAGGTGTCAGGCCCATGTAGTCAAGGCTGCGCTGGGCCGCCCCGACCTTGCCACCTTCAAAACTGTCGGCGGCCGGCACCGTGGCGGTGATCGGCAGAACGTCCTCGGGCGAGGTGCCCCAGGTCACGACCGGGGCGATGTCTTCGCCCTTGAGCGTGATGACCTTGTCCCAATGGGCGTCGTCGTCCGAATAGAGCGTTTTCCACCAGGCCAGCGCCGCTTCCCATTGTGCGCCTTTGGGGGCGTGTGGGCGGCCCATGCAGTAGGCGTAGGTCTTTTCGTCTGGTGCAATAATGCCGGCGCGGGCGCCCCCTTCGATCGCCATGTTGCAGACGGTCATCCGGCCTTCCATCGACAGATCGCGGATGGCTTCGCCGCAATACTCGATGACATAACCCGTGCCGCCGGCTGTTCCGGTCGCACCGATGACGGACAAGGTGATGTCCTTGGCGGTCACACCGGGGCGCAGCTTGCCGGTGATCTCGACCTTCATGTTCTTGGACTTCTTCTGGATGAGGGTCTGGGTGGCCAGAACATGCTCAACCTCTGAGGTGCCAATGCCGTGGGCTAGCGCCCCGAAGGCGCCATGCGTGGCGGTGTGGCTGTCGCCGCAAACCACGGTCATGCCGGGCAGGGTCCAGCCCTGCTCGGGTCCGACGATATGGACGATGCCCTGACGGACGTCGGACACGGGATAATAGTGAATGCCAAAGTCCTTGGCGTTCTTGTCCAGCGCTTCGACCTGGATGCGGCTGTCCTCGGTCATGGTGGCCGCATTTGCGCGGTCCAGCGTCGTGGGCACATTGTGGTCGGGCACGGCGATGGTCTTGTCGGGCGCGCGAACCGTGCGACCGGTCATGCGCAGACCTTCAAAGGCCTGCGGGCTTGTCACCTCGTGCACCAGGTGGCGGTCAATATACAGAAGGCAGGTGCCATCGTCGGCCTCATGGGCCAGGTGGGCATCCCAGATCTTGTCGTAGAGTGTCTTGCCGGACATGTTGGTCCTCTCGGGCGATAGGGGTCAGGTCTGATAGGAGCAGGCAGGCGGACAGGGCCGCGCAAGGCGGGTCAGAGTCGGGCGAGGACTGAGACCTGCGCACCGTGAAACCGTTCACACAGCCGGGCGCGGTCGCCGATATTGAAGACTCGGATCATGGCGGTGGGTTGTATCCGTCTGCGGCCCCCCCCGCAAGTCTCGCAGTAGCGTGACTGCCGGTCTGTGCCGCGCCACTGGTGCACAGCGAGAACCAACCTATCTGAGTTGTAGCGAAGGAGTTCGAAATGGCATCCACCCTTTCCAAAGTTGCGACCTTGGCTATCGGAGCCGGGCTGTCAGGCAGTCTGGCCGTCGCAGAAGGCGTCTACCACGGCTACGAAACCCCGAGCTACACGATTGAGCAAAGCGTCGATGGCGCTGAACTTCGGGCCTATGAACCCCATATGCTGGCCGAGGTCACCGTGTCGGGCAACCGCGACTCGGCCCTTAACCGGGGTTTTCGCGTGCTGGCGAGTTACATCTTTGGCGGCAACACATCAGCGTCCAAGGTCGCCATGACCGCCCCCGTCAGCCAAAGCCAGAGCGAGACAATCGCGATGACCGCTCCCGTTACCCAGACGGGTGAAGGGGGCCTATGGACGGTTACCTTCATGATGCCCCGGCAATACACTGAAGACACCCTGCCTGTTCCGAACAGCGAGGCAATCCGATTTGTCCGGACCGAGCCGGAGCACAAGCTGGTCCTGATGTTCTCAGGCCGCGCGACCGACAGGGTGTTGGCCCAAAAGACCGAAGAACTGCGGGCTATCGCGGCCCGAGCCGGCATTGCGATATCGGGGCCATCCATCTTTGCCTTCTACGACGACCCCTTTACCCTGCCATGGAACAGGCGGAACGAAGTGGCCTTCTTGGTCGACGGGTCCTAAGCATTTTCGCTATCGGCAAAGAAGGCCTCGGGGTCTTCGACCTCGATCAGTTTGCCCCGGTCGATCTGCCAATACCGGTTGCCCACATTGCGGACAAAGCTCCGGTCGTGGCTGACCAGAAGGCAGGTCGCCCCCTGTTCGAGCAATTCGGATTCGAGCGCCTCTTGCCCCTCGATATCAAGGTGGTTGGTCGGTTCGTCGAGCAGGTAAAAGTTGGGGTGAGTCAGGCGCAGGACCAACATGGCAAGCCGGGCTTTCTGCCCCCCTGACAGGGCGCGAAGGGGACCGTTTTGCAGGTCGATGCTCATGCCCGCCCCGGCAAGATGACCCCGCGCCCGTTGGTCCCCGACATCGAACCGGCTTGTAATCGCTTCGAGAGCGGTGGCCGCAGCGTCAAGCTGCGACAGGGCCTGATCGGAATAGCCGGGCACGACCGACGGTGTGCTCCGTATTGCTGGATCGTCCTGACCCTGCAGCGCGGCGGATAGTCGCGTGACAAGCCGGGTCTTGCCCATCCCGTTGCGGCCTAGAAGGACGATCCGGTCGCCCTTTTCGATCCAGACCTTGCCGGTTCGAAACAGACGCCGACCATCGGGGGTGGCGATCTCGGCATCGTCGAATGTGACCAAAGCCTTTGCGTGGGTGCCGCTGTTGGACAACCGGATTGCGCCGGCCGACCGTTCGGCATGGGCCGGGCGGGCGCTATCCTCAAGCCGGGCCGCCCTGTCCTTGAGCTGCTTGGTCTTGGTGATCAACAGGTCCGAACCCGAGTTGATCCCGATGTTCTTGAGCTTGGCCGCCTGCCGACGAAGCTGTGCGGCCTTCTTCATGTCGTTGTCGAACTGGCGGCCGTCTGCCGCGTCCATCTCGTCCAGCGCGACCCTTGCGTGGCTGAAAGGCAGGGGGAATGGGCGTGACCGTTCGGACCGGAGAAACAGGGTCCGGTTTGTGACCGCGTCAAGAAAGGCCCGGTCATGGCTGGCGATCAACATCGGAAGGTCGCGTGGCAAGGAGGCAATCCAACGCTCCAACAGGGCGATCCGGGCAAGGTCCAGATGGTTGGTCGGCTCATCCATCAACAGAAGATCAGGCTCGGTCACCCAAACCCGGGCAAGCATGGCCAACCGCTGCCAGCCGCCCGACAGCTCGGCCAGGCGAGTGTCGCGCAACTCTTGTGGGATCGACAGGTCGTCCAGGACGATGTCCACCCGCCAGCCTTCGAATTCGGCCTGTTCGGGGGCGAGGGCCGACAGGACAAGGGCATGCAGGGTCAGGTTTGACAGGTCGGCGGGAATGTCTTGTTCCAAGTGCCCTATGCGCAGGCCACGGGCGCGGGTCACCTCGCCGTTGGTTGGTTCGTGGGTTCCGGACAGGCAGCGGAGCAAGGTGGATTTGCCACGCCCGTTGGCGGCGACAAGGCCGATGCGGTCGCCTTTGCCGATGACAAGGTCGAGACCGGAAAACAGGGGAACGCCTAGGGTGACGCTGAGGTTGCGGACGGCAAGTTGGGTCATGGTTTACTCTGGTCTGGCGGGACCGTTCGTCCCTGTGTTCTGGTATCGCGGCAGGTTTCGCCGCCCGAGATGGGCAGACCGGGGCGTATTGCTCATGTGATCCCGGATCAGCCCCGCAAACGCATCCGCGGGGCAGTGACAGGGCCAAATTGTCGATGTTGGCGCCAGACCATGGTCACCGAACCTTTCGTATCTGATGCGGCAACGCTGCCATTGCGGGGGAATCGATGCAAGGTTTCAGTCTGTTGCCCTCCGCTTGTTCCAGCCGAAACTCCGTCTCGAACGCCGGATCGTCGGACCGTGGCGCAATTGCCCGTTCCGGTCGGCCTGCGCTGATCGGGTTTATTGAAAACTGCCGACAGGAGGTTTAGTGTTAAAGAATCTCAGCGCCGGAGACATGTGTGCGGCGTGATTCAGGAGGACGATGATCTGTCACCCAACACTTCGGCGGCACCTGCCGCCATCGACGCCCCGGCACGGCATCACATTGATGGTGCAAGCGGCGTGAAACAGGCAACAAGCGATGCGCTTCTTGGCGCAGTGATTGCCTCTCTCGAAGATGACAAGGCTGAAGACGTTGTGCAGATTGATCTGCGCGGCAAGTCCGAGATGGGCGACTGGATGGTCGTGGCATCGGGCCGGTCGTCCCGTCAGGTCGGCGCAATCGCCGAGAACCTGACAGATCGGCTCAAGCAGGAATTCGGTCTGGTCAGCAAGGTTGAGGGCAAGGAAACCGGCGACTGGGTGCTGATCGACACGGGCGACATCATCGTCCATGTGTTCCGCCCCGAAGTTCGCGAGTTCTACCAGCTCGAGAAGATGTGGATGCCGTCCCCCTCTGCGGCGGAAAAGTTCCGCTGACCGGACACCCGGGTCGATGCGGGTGACGATTTGCGCGGTGGGCCGCCTACGCAGCGGACCCGAGCGTGTGCTTCTGGACGATTACATCAAGCGGTTCGACAGAACCGGGCGAGCGCTGGCGCTTGGCCCGGCGACAGTCGTTGAGGTGGATGACCGCAAGGGCGGCGGCATGCCGGCAGAGGCCACCTTGCTGACCCGCGCGGTGCCCGACGGCGCGCTTATCTGCGTGCTGGACGAACGGGGCGTTCAGATGTCATCCCCGGATTTTGCCGAAAAATTAGGGTCTTGGCGTGATCAGGGCCGGTCGGATGTGGCCTTTGTCATTGGCGGTGCCGACGGGATCGACCCCGCCTTGCGCGCCCGCGCCGATGCGGCCTTGTCCTTTGGCCAGATGGTCTGGCCCCATATGCTAGTCCGGGTGATGCTGGCTGAACAGCTGTACCGCGCGTCGTCGATCCTGGCGGGCAGTCCCTATCACCGCGCCTGAGGTGCAAACGGTGGGGTTTGGACCCTCCGGGGGGAGTATTTGGAACAAAGCGAAGCAGAGGCCGTTCACCTCTGCCCTCTGCTGGGGTAGAAGCACCGTGCAGTAGAAGGAATGCCTGTCATGAGTGCTTTCAAACCGGTTGTCCTGTGTATTCTTGATGGCTGGGGCTTGCGGGCTGAAACCGAGGCGAATGCGCCGGTGCTGGCGGATACGCCCACATTCGACCGGATCATGGCGACCTGTCCAAATGCCCGCCTGATCACCCATGGTCCCGATGTCGGCCTGCCAACAGGCCAGATGGGCAATTCCGAGGTTGGCCATACCAATATCGGCGCCGGCCGTGTGGTGGCCATGGACCTGGGCCAGATTGACCTTGCGATCGAGGATGGATCCTTTGCCCGGTCGCCTGCGATTTTGGCCTTTGTGGAGGCGCTAAAGAAGATTGGCGGCACCGCGCACCTTATGGGCGTCATCTCGGACGGCGGTGTCCATGGTCATATCGACCATGTTGTTGCAGCGGCGGATGCCATTACGGCGCTGGGCGTGCCTGTGGTCATCCATGCCGTCACCGATGGTCGCGATGTGGCGCCGACGTCCGCCAAATCCTTCATCGATGATCTGCAGTCCAGGCTGCCCGAGGGCGCGACGATTGCAACAGTGATCGGCCGCTACTTTGCTTTGGACCGCGATAACCGGTGGGACCGGGTGCAGACCGCCTATGATGCTATGGTGCTTGGCCAAGGCGGTCAGGCTGCGACCGCGGCCGCCGCGGTTCAGGCCGCAACCGATGGTGGCACGACCGACGAGTTCATTCCTGCCATGGTCATTGGTGACTACCGCGGCATGCAACCCGCTGACGGTCTGTTTTGCCTCAACTTTCGGGCCGATCGGTCCCGCGAGATCCTTGCCGCTGTCGCCAACCCCGACTTTGATGGCTTTGACAGAGGGCCGGCCCCCACATTGGCCGCCCGGCTGGGGATGGTTGAGTATTCGGTGGATCACAAGGCCTGGTATACGGCCGTATTTCCCAAGCGCGAGATCGTGAATACGATCGGCGAATGGGTGGCCAAGCATGGCCTGCGCCAGTTTCGCTTGGCCGAAACCGAAAAGTATCCCCATGTCACCTTCTTTCTGAACGGCGGCAAGGAAGCGGCGGAGGAGGGCGAGGATCGCAAGATGCCGAAATCCCCCAATGTTGCCACCTATGATCTTCAGCCCGAGATGTCCTCAGTCGAGGTGACCGATGCCTTTGTCGGGGCCATCGAGGCCGACTACGACCTGATCGTCACGAACTATGCCAACCCGGACATGGTCGGCCATACCGGTGATCTGGCCGCAGCGATGAAGGCCTGCGAAGCCGTGGATCGCGGCCTTGCCCGGGTTGTCGCAGCTCTTGAGGCGGCTGGTGGGGCGATGATCGTGACGGCGGATCATGGCAACTGCGAGGTAATGGTGGACCCGGTGACCGGTGGGCCGCATACCGCCCATACCACAAATCCCGTCCCGGTCGCACTGGTCGGTGGGCCGGACGGTGTCACCCTGCGCGATGGCCGCCTTGCCGATCTTGCCCCGACGATGCTTGACCTGATGGGCCTCGAGTTGCCGCCCGAGATGACCGGGCGGAGCCTGATCGTCCGGTGATGCTTCGCGCCATACTGATTTGCCTTGCCCTTGCGAGCACGGCCCAGGCGCAAGGCGATACCGCCCTTGCCGCGCAAGCTGCTGCCGAACGGCTTGAGGCGGCGGGCGTGATGCTGCAGCAGGCGGATAGGGCGAGTGATCGTATCGCTGCCCTGACCGAGACGGTTCGGGCCTATGAGGATGGTCTGGTCGCCTTGCGGGATGGCCTGCGCCGAGCTGCGATCCGACAGCGGGCCATCGAGACAGAGCTTGATGCCCGGTCGGACGAGGTCTCGCGACTGTTGGCGGTTCTTCTGACGATGGGTCGGGCCCCGGCGCCCTTGCTGCTGCTGCATCCCTCAGGTCCCTTGGGCACCGCCCGGTCTGGCATGATCGTGTCCGACGTTACGCCGGCCCTGCAGGCGAAGGTCGACGAGCTGGCGCTCGACCTCGAAGAGGTGTCCCAATTGCGGGCCATGCAAGACAGTGCTGCCGATACCCTGGGCCAGGGACTGCAAGGCGCACAGGAGGCCCGCGCGGCCCTGGCAGAGGCGGTATCGGACCGGACCGATCTGCCCCGCCGGTTTATCGAGGATCCTGTCAGAACCGCCCTTCTTGTTGCATCGACACAGACGCTGGCTGCCTTTGCCGGTGGTTTGGCGGATCTCGTCGACGAGGACCTTGGCGGCATTGGCCCTGATGCGACATCCCTGAAGGGCACGATTGCCTTGCCCGTACAGGGTGCGGTCCTGCGCAGATTCAACGAGGCGGATTCTGCGGGTGTCGTTCGTCCCGGTCTTGTGATCGCGGCCCGTCCGAGGGCGCTGGTTACCACCCCTGTGGCCGCGACGGTCCGATTTCGCGGTCCGCTTCTGGACTATGGAAACGTTGTGATTCTGGAACCTGCAGCTGACGTCCTTTTTGTGCTGGCGGGCCTGGCGGAGGTTTTCGGTGAGGCAGGCGAAGTCCTGCCACAGGGTACTCCGGTCGGGATGATGGGCGGAGAGCAGCCCGACGTTGACGCGATTTTGACTGAAAGCGCCTCTGGCGCGGGTGCTTCTCGGTCGGAGACCCTTTATCTCGAGGTGCGGGAAGGGCAATCTGTCATTGATCCCGCGGCATGGTTCGCGCTGGACTGACGCATTTAGGAAGATGGCAGACATGAAAAAACTTCTGATGGCTACTGTGGCTGGCACTGTCCTTGGTCTTGTCGTGACCACGCAGGTGGCAGGCCCCCTGATTGCGCAGGAGGCAGAGCGGAGTTCGAGCGTTTATGAGCAGCTTGATCTGTTCGGTGACATCTTCGAGCGGATTCGGGCGCAGTATGTAGAGGAAGTCGATCCTGCCGATCTGATCGAAGCGGCCATCAACGGCATGCTTACCTCACTTGATCCACATTCAAGCTACTTGTCCCCCGATGATGCCGCCGACATGCGGCTGCAGACCAGGGGCGAGTTTGGCGGCCTTGGCATCGAGGTGACCCAGGAAGAGGGTTGGGTTAAGGTCGTATCCCCTATGGACGGCACTCCGGCAGATGCGGCCGGCATGATGTCGGGCGATTTCATCACTGCGGTCGACGGTCAAAGTACGCTTGGTCTGACCCTTGACGAGGCGGTCGAGATGATGCGCGGCCCGGTCGGGTCCGAAATCATCATAACCGTTGTCCGCGAAGGACAGTCTGAACCCTTTGATGTCTCGATCATTCGCGACAGCATCCGAATGACGGCTGTGCGGGCAAGGACCGAAGGCGACACCGTCGTCCTGCGTATCAGCACCTTCAACGATCAGACCTACCCCAACTTGCGGGACGGCCTTACCGCCCAAATCGAAGAGGCAGGTGGGATCGAGAACGTCAATGGCATCGTCCTTGATTTGCGTAACAACCCCGGCGGTCTTTTGAACCAGGCAGTCTATGTATCGGACGCTTTCCTCGAGGCTGGCGAGATCGTGTCGACCCGTGGCCGGTTGCCGTCCGATGGGGATCGCTACAATGCAACCCCGGACGATCTGGCGAACGGCCTGCCGATCGTCGTGCTGATCAACGGCGGCTCGGCCAGTGCGTCGGAAATTGTGGCAGGTGCCTTGCAGGACCATCGCCGTGCGATTGTCATCGGGACCCAGTCTTTCGGCAAGGGTTCTGTCCAGACGGTGATGCCGCTGCGGGGTGACGGTGCCATGCGTCTGACGACCGCCCGTTACTACACGCCCTCTGGTCGCTCGATCCAGTCGCTGGGTATTTCGCCGGACATCATCGTCCAACAGCCGCCCCGCCGCCCGATTGACGAAGAGGCCGTGGATACCGAGGCAAACATCCGCGCCGAGGCTGATCTGCGGGGTGCGCTGAACAACACCAGCCTGACCGAGGACGAACTGCGCGTGATCGAGGAAGATCGCGCCCGCGCCGAAGCTGCCGCAGCCCTGAGGGAAGAGGATTATCAACTGGCCTATGCCATCGATATTCTCAAAGGGCTGTCGGCCCTGGCTCCGGCCGCCATGACCGAAGCCCCTGTCGCCGACGCAAATTAGGTGTCACCAAAGGTGTCCCTGACCCCCGAAAAGATTGCGGCACTACCCTACCGCCCCTGCGTTGGCCTGATGGTCGTCAACGCAGAGGGCAAGGTCTTTGTCGGGCAGCGCCGCGACCGGGATCATGATGCCTGGCAGATGCCCCAGGGTGGTATCGACAAGGGCGAAGCACCCGAGGCTGCTGCCCTGCGCGAACTTTGGGAAGAGACAGGGATCACCTCTGACAACGCCCGGATCGAGGCCTGGACCAAGGAACCTGTTCCCTATGATCTGCCCCCCGAGATCGTGCCGACGATCTGGAAGGGGCGCTTTCGCGGCCAGATGCAGCATTGGGCGCTGATCCGGTTTCTGGGCACCGACGACCAGATTGATCTTTCGATCCACCAGCAAGAATTTTCCCGCTGGCGATGGGCGGACCCGGAGGAATTGGTGGCTGGTATCGTTCCGTTCAAGAAAGCGGTATACGAGCAAGTGGTTCGGGAACTGGGTCCGCTGATCTAAGCCCGTCTGCCGGTTTGCCAGCGTTTGTGGTTTTCGACGGACATTCGACGCACGCGAGAGCGTGAACAAGATTGCAGCAATGTAAGCTTTTCGACACTCGGGCGTGAGCCTTGGCCCCCAATTCTGTCTCATCCGTTCAATGAGACAGGAGCCATCAATGAACACCCTCCGACTTCCCGTGAAACTGGCCCTGGTCAGCACCTTGGCGGCGACAACCGCCATGGCGATTGTCCCAGGTGCCGCGCTTGCCGTGCCCGCAGGCGGATATGCCGACCTGGTCGAGGAATTGTCGCCCAGCGTTGTTTACATTGAAGTAAGCTCGACCAGCCCGGCCGAGATGCAGATTCCGGACCTCCCGCCCGGGATGAACAAAGAAGACTTCATGCGCCGTTTTGGGCCATTGATGCCCAATTTCCCGAACCCCGAACCGACCCGAGGTCTGGGAACCGGTTTCATCATTTCCCAAGACGGCCAGATCGTCACGAACAACCATGTGGTTGAAGGCGCGTCCGCAATCACTGTTACATTGTCTGATGGCCAGATCTTTGATGCCGAGGTGATCGGCACCGATCCCCTGACCGACGTTGCCCTGATCAAGATCAATGCAGACGTTGAGCTGACCCCGCTTGAGTTCGGTGCCTCCTCCGAGATGCGCCCAGGGGATGAGGTGCTTGCCATCGGCAATCCCTTTGGATTGGGCAATACGGTTACCTCGGGCATCGTTTCTGCCGTCGCCCGCAACATCAACTCTGGTCCCTACGACGATTTCATCCAGACCGATGCTGCGATCAACCGGGGCAACTCGGGCGGCCCGCTGTTCAACAACGACGGACAGGTCATTGGCATGAACACCATGATCTTTTCGCCCGGTGGCGGATCGGTCGGGATCGGGTTCGCTGTGCCCTCTGACATGATCACCGACATCGTGGCCGATCTGGCGGATGACGGAACGATCACCCGCGGCTGGCTGGGCGTTCAGATCCGCCCGATGAGTGAAGAGGTCGCCAGCGTCCTGGGCTATGACGCCCCGGTCGGCGCTGTGGTCGAGCTTGTGTCGGATGACAGCCCTGCCGCGGCTGCGGGCCTAAAGGCTGGCGATATCATCCTGAGCTTTGCCGGGATCGAGATCGAGGACACTCAAAGCCTGCAACGCGCTGTTGCGGACGTCGATCCCGGAACGGTGGCGCAGGCCATGGTTCTTCGCAAGGGCACAGAGGTGACGATAGACGTGACCCTTGGGACCCTTCCGGTCAGCAACACCTGAATTCGCACGGAGACGTCCCAAGTCTCTACTCCAGTGCGATGCCGTCATGCCGCCGCAAAGTCCCTGCGACGGCATGATGTGCTTTTGGGGACCGCTAGGCAGGTGGAAAGCCGACCTCGACGACCAGCCCCGGGGCGTTGTCACCGAGTGACAAGGTCGCACCATGCAGGTCGCAGATTGCCGCGACGAGGCTAAGGCCAAGCCCGCTCCCCTCACTCGTCCTGCTGCTTTCCAGACGGTAGTGGCGGCGCAGCACGTTGCCGCGTTCGGCCTCTGGCACGCCGGGTCCGTCGTCGCGGGTGGTCAGCCGGGCGCCATCGGGGTGATCGGTCACAGTGACGGTGATCGTGCTTCCCGCAGGTGTGTGGCGCAATGCATTCTCGATCAGGTTCGCGGCGACCTGGCCCAACAGGTTCCGTTCTCCATGCACTTTCGCCGGGCCTTCACCGGGGACCAAAACAAGGTGGTGTCCACTTTCTTCGGCTGAAGGTTCGTAGACATCTACAAGACCGGCAATCAGCGGCCGCAACTCAACGTCCACAAAGCCTGATCGGGGGCCCGCCCCTTCGATCTGGGCAATCTGAAGAAGCGACTGAAAGGTGCGCACAATCTGTGCGGTCTCTGATTGTGCCGTGTCGACGATGTCGGCCTGGGCAGGTGTCAGGGCATCCGTCGCGGCCAGCCGTTCGAGCAGGACTGAAACGCGCTGGATCGGGGTCCTGAGATCGTGTGCAATATCGGCAGAGACCTGGCGGAGCGATGAGACACTCGCCGCCTGAGCCTCGGCCATCCGGTTCACCGCTGCGCCGATATCGGACAGGTCGTCCGGGGCGCCGGGCAGGGCAGGAACCCGGGTGTCGAGTTGGCCCTTTGTCAGACTACGCAGGGCATTGCGGATCGCCTCGACCCGGTTGCGTGCGCGGCGGGCGGCCCAAACGCCGATCCCGGTGGCGACGATCAGGGTCGGCAGAAGGTTGACCAGAAGGATGACGGTAAACGTCTCCCACAGGCTCGTGACATACTCGCGGTTGCGGGCCATCGTCAGACTGCCCTGCCCAACCCGTCCCGCAACAATCAGGTAGCTGTCCGCCAAAGCGGATTGGTCAAGCGGAATGCGGCTGGATGGCACAATACTAAGGCCCGAAAGGGCCGGCAGACCCGGCACGTTGCTTAGCCTGCTACCACTGTCTGTCCTGTAGTCGATGATCAGCGTTTCTGGCGGGGCGGTGGCGATATCGGCCAGAAGGCGTTCGATCAGCGCGGCCTGATTGCGCACCAGCTTGTAGCTGTCGAAATCCTCAAGCACTTGCGCACGAAGGTTGGCGTCGGCGGACCGTGTGACAATGACAAAGGCCGCCCCAAAACTCAGCAAAGTTGAGATCGAAAAGACCGCGATCAGCCGCGCGGTCAGGCGGAGTGGCGTGGACCGCGATATTGGTCCGCCCGTCATTCCGAGTCGATCCTGTAGCCGGCGCCCCGCACAGTCGTGATAAGTTCCTTGTCAAAGGGTTTATCGACCTTGGCTCGCAATCGGCTGATATGGGTCTCGACCACATTGGTCTGGGGGTCAAAGTGGATGTCCCAAACGGATTCGAGCAGCATGGTCCGCGTCTGCACCCGGCCCTTGCGCCGCAAAAGGTGCTCCAGAAGGGCAAATTCGCGGGGTAGCAGGTCTATCGTCTGGCCTGCCCGCGTGACCTTGCGGGTCAAAAGGTCCACCTCCAGATCGCGGGCGCGCAGGGTCACGGGTGCGTCCGACATCTGTGGGCGGCGGCCAAGGGCGTTGATGCGGGCCGAAAGCTCGCCAAATGCGAAGGGTTTGACAAGGTAGTCGTCAGCCCCCGCGTTCAGGCCTTCGATCCGGTCGTTGACGCCGCCAAGCGCGGTTAGCAACAGGACAGGGGACAGGTTGCGTGCCCCGCGCAACGTCTTGACCACCGACAGGCCATCCAGACCGGGCAGCATCCGGTCGATGACGATGACGTCATAGGTTCCAACCGTTGCCTGAACGAGACCGTCGGCCCCGTTGTCGATCAGGTCGACAACGTGCCCCTCTTGCCGCAGGCCGTCAGCGATATAAGCCCCGGTCGTCTTGTCATCTTCGATGACGAGTATCTTCATCTTTGTCCCTGTCACAACGGCGCGACGCTGCTTCCCAACATGGGGTGGATTGGACAAGGATGCCAGATCCGGCCCCACTCAGCCTTACAGGGGCATTACTTCGGTGTAATCCGGGGACTAGCGCAGTCGTTCCAGCAAAGAGGGCGGGGCGTAGCCGTCGGGCGTCAGTCCGTTGGCCAATTGCCAGGCGCGGATGGCGTCGATCGTGTTGGGCCCGATCAGGCCGTCAACACCTCGGGTAGAGAAACCGGCTTCGGTCAGCCGTTCCTGCAATTCCTTGCGCTCTGCAAAGGTCAGGGCCCTGTCGTCCAGCGGCCATTCTGCCTCGAACGGGGCGCCTCCGCGCAACCGGTCGGCAAGGTGCCCAACGGCGATGACGTAGCTGTCAGCGGTGTTGTACCGTTCAATGGCGGCGAAGTTATCAAAGATCATGAAGGCCGCGCCCTTGGCTCCGGCAGGTAAGAGGATCGAGGCAAGGCCATGGTTCGGCACCGCCGCGCCCGTCCGGTCAAGGACCCCGATCTCGGCCCAGGCCCCTGGCATCTTGCGCACGGTTCTATCGGCAAGCGTGTAGTCGAACCCCTCGGGCAGACGAACCTCAACCCCCCAGGGCTGGCCCTCGACCCAGCCTGCGGACTGCAGGTAGTGGGCGGTCGAGGCGAGGGCATCGGTTGGGTCATCGCTCCAGATATCGCGGCGGCCATCGCCCCGGAAATCCTGGGCCAGATCAAGGAACGAGGTGGGCATGAATTGCGTGTGGCCCATCGCCCCTGCCCAGCTTCCCCGCATGTCGCCGACTGCAACATGGCCGTTTTGCAAGATCGTCAGCGCCCCAAGAAGCTCGCGTTCAAAGAACGCCCCCCGTCGCCCGTCCGAGGCGAGGGTGGCCAGAGCCGAGATGGTAGGTGTATCCCCCCGCACCGCGCCATAGGCACTTTCAAGGCCCCAGATGGCGGCAACGACATGGCGGTCAACGCGATAACGGGCTTCGATCTCGGCCAAGAGGCCGGCGTGTTCGGCCAGCTGGGCCTGACCGTTGCGAATGCGGGCCTCTGACACCGCGGTGGACAGGTAGTCCCAAAGGGTCTTGGTAAACTCGTTTTGATTGCGATCCCTCTCGACCACTATGGGCAAATAGGTCAGGCCCGCAAAAGCAGCGTCCATGGTGTTTGGACTGATCCCCTCAGCCTCGGCTCTTGGGCGAAAGCCGTCGATCCACAGAGTTAGGGCAGTGGCAGGGTCGGTAGCGGGCATGGACAGGCTTTCCGGCGTTTGGGCCGCCCCACTTAGGGGGAGGGACAGGCAAAGGGCAAGGACCACGGCGCGCATCAGCCCAGCCTTTGCAACAGGCTACGGGTCGCGGTACCGGTGATGGGAAGTCTGTTTGCCGCCTCATAGGCCCGAATGGCGGCCTCGGTATTGGGGCCGATGACGCCGTCGGTCCCTTGGGTGTTAAAACCGGCCGCTGTCAGCCGCTCTTGTATCCTGCGCCGGTCGGCCTGCGTCAGGCCATTGGCGTCAGGGGCAAAGTCGCCCTGAATCGACGGCCGGCCCAGTAGTCGGTCGGACAGGTGACCGACACCGATGACGTATTTCTCAGAGTTGTTGTAGCGGGCGATGACCGCAAAGTTGCGAAAAATCATAAAGGCAGGACCGGTCGACCCATCAGGCAAAAGGATCGCCGCCGATCCATAGTCGGGCAGGGCGCGGCCCCGCATGTCCCGGACCCCAAGGCTGGCCCATTCGGACGTGCTGCGGGTCGCGGATCGGCCTGCAAGCGCAGTATTGAACCCCGGCGGAAGCCGGACCTCGATGCCCCAGGGTTGACCGCGGGTCCAGCCAGAGCGGGCGAGGTACGCGCCGGTCGACGCAAGGGCGTCCGTTGGATCGTCCGCCCAGATGTCGCGCCTGCCGTCGCCCCGGAAATCCACAGCATAGGCCTCGTATGAGGTCGGGATGAATTGAGTGTGGCCAATCGCCCCTGCCCAGCTGCCTGTCATGCGGCTTGGGGCAATGTCGCCGTTTTGCAGGATGCGCAGGGCGGCCAGAAGCTGTCCCTGGAAAAAGCTTGCCCGGCTGCCCTCGTAGGCCAACGTCGAGGTGGCTGAGATCACAGGGATGTTGCCCCGCCGGGTGCCATACCTGCTTTCCAATCCCCACACAGAGGCGAGGACATGCGCCTCTACCCCATAGCGCGCTTCGACCTCGGTCAACAGGCTACCATAGCCCGCGAGGTTCTGTTGCCCTAGCCCGATCCTGTCAGTTGAGGCGGCGATAGCCAGATAGTCCTCAAGCGTGCGGGTGGTTTCGGTCTGGTTGCGGTCCCGTTCGATCACGCCCGGAATAAAGCCCGCAAATGAGAAGGCTGTGTCAAAGGTGCGTTCAGCAATCCCGCTGGAAACGGCCCGGGGGCGAAACCCGGCAACCCAGGCATCCCAACCAGCGTTGGGGACGGTCGGCAAGGCAGGCGTCTCGGCGGCGCGTGCGGTCTCCAGCGCCGCATTGCTGGGCACACCGCCCCGGCTGCAGCCCGTCAGTCCGAGGGCCAAAAGCCCCAAGACCACCTGTCGTCGTGTCTGCTTCATCCTGCCGTCCCCGTCTGATGCGAGTCTTGGGCAAAGGATAGCCCAGATCACCCGATCTAGAAACCAGAGGTTGAATAGGTGGGCGTCTTCTTGCCCGGCGGGCTAGCGACGTGTTCGGTTGACCTTGCGCTTGACCTTATCCGCCTTTGCACGGGCGGCACCGACCTTGCGGCGGGGAGGCTTGCCTTTGCCTGTTCCCCGGCCCGGTCCCCTGCCTCTTCCCCTGCCGTTGCCTGGCCCCTTGGGCATGATCTGCTCGTCAAGTTTGACCAGATCTGCGATCAACCCTCCCGAGATCGGGGCGGCCTCTGTCAGTTTCACGGTTACCTTCTGGCCAAGCCCGATGACGGTGCCAGTGTCCGCGCCCATCAAGGTCTGACTGTCAGCGTCAAAGTGAAAGAATTCGGCCCCAAGGGTCCGGATCGGGATCAGGGCATCGGCACCTGTTTCATCCAGCTTTACGAATACTCCGAAGCGCGCAATGCCACTGATCCGGCCTGTCATCTCGGCCCCGATCCGGTCGGACAGAAACGCGGCCAGATAGCGGTCCGTCGTATCCCGTTCGGCCATCATAGAGCGGCGTTCAGCCTCGCTGATTTGCTGGGCCGTCTGGTCAAGGTGATCGATATCCTCGGGCGATAGGCCATCTTTGCCCCAGTGATGGGCGGTGATCAGGCCCCGATGCACGATGAGGTCAGAATAGCGCCGGATGGGCGAGGTAAAATGGGCGTAATTGCGAAGGGCGAGGCCAAAGTGGCCAAAATTTTCGGCGTTGTAATAGGCCTGTGTCATCGCCCGAAGGGTGGACATGTTGATGACTTCGTCGTGGTCCGTCCCTTCGGCCTGCGCCAAGAGCCGGTTGAGGTGCGACGTGTGCAGCACCTGCCCCTTGGCCAGCGTCATGCCGGATGCCGACGCGATCTCGCGCAGGGCATCAAGCTTTTCAGGGCTTGGCTCTTCGTGGACCCGGAACAGGAGCGGGGTCTTTTTTGCGATCAGCGTCTCGGCGGCAGCGACATTGGCCAGCACCATGAACTCTTCGATCAGCCGGTGCGCGTCGAGGCGGTCCTTGTAGCCGATGGACTCGATCGTGCCTTGCTCGGTCAGGACAATCTTGCGTTCGGGCAGGTCCAGATCCAGCGGCTGACGGGCTGCGCGGGCCTTGGCCAAGGCCTCGTAAGCCGCATAAAGCGGCCGCAGGACCGGGTCGAGCAATGGGGCGGTCTTGTCCGAGGGATTGCCATCGATCGCCTCCTGCACCTCTTCATACGCTAGGGACGCGACAGAGCGCATGAGGCCGCGGGTAAACCGATGCTCGATCTTGTTGCCCTGGGCGTCGATCCGCATCCGGACGGCGATACAGGCCCGCGCGACCCCTTCGTGGAGCGAACACAGGTCGCCCGACAACCTATCTGGCAGCATCGGCACCACCCGATCGGGAAAATAGGTGGAGTTCCCGCGCATCCGCGCCTCGCGGTCGAGGGCAGAGCCAGGCGTGACGTAATGGGCGACATCTGCGATGGCGACCCAAAGCACAAAGCCGCCAGGGTTGCCCAGGTCCGGGTCGTGCTGGGCGAGCACGGCGTCGTCGCGGTCGCGGGCGTCGGCGGGGTCGATGGTCAGAAGCGGGACGTCACGCAGGTCTTCGCGTCCGTCCAGACCGGCAGGCTCTGCCGCGTCAGCCTCGGCCATAACGGCATCGGGGAAGTGGTCGGGGATACCGTGTTGATGAATGGCGATCAGGCTGACCGCCTTTGGCGCGGAGGGATCGCCCAGACGGCTGATGATACGAGCCTTGGGAAGGCCAAGGCGACCCTTGGGGCCCGCCTGTTCAGCCTCGACCAGTTCGCCGTCCCGGGCGCCCTGTTCGTTCCCGGCAGGCACCACCCATTGCTTGTCAGAGCCCTTTTCGATGGGCAGGATGCGCCCCCCTTCGGAGCCTTTGCGATAGACCCCCAGTATCTGCAGCGGGTTCGTCCCGATCTTTCGGATCAGCCGGGCTGTGTGGGTATGGTCTTCTTCGCCGGGGGTTTCGGTCAGGCGGGCGAGGATGCGGTCGCCGCCCCCGATGGCGTCGGCGGCGCGGGGCAACACGAGAATGCGAGGCTCTGCCCCTTCACCGGACCATTCAAGCGGCCGGGCGAAGAGGTCGCCCTGATCGTCTGGATCCAGCACCTGCAGAACCGAAACAGGAGGCAGGCGGTCCGAGTCGCGGTAGGATTTGCCACGTTTGGCCAGTTGACCTTCGTCCTCAAGCTCTTTCAGGAGCCTTTTAAGGTCGATTCTTGCGGCGCCCTTGATCCCGAAGGCCTTGGCGATGTCGCGTTTGGCGGTCAGGGCGGGATTGTCCGCGATCCATTGCAGGATGGCGTCTTTGGTTGGGATCTGGCTCATGGCCTCTCCTAGCATACCCCGTGGGGGGGCGTCATCGGCAAACCCCGGGGCGCTGCCCCGGACCCCGGGATACTTTTGGCGAGATGAGGATGTCAGGCGAAGTAATCGCGCAAGATCCTGCTGTAGATGGCCTTGAGTTGGTGGATCTGGTCGATGGCGACCCTTTCGTCGACCTGATGCATCGTTTTGCCCACCAGCCCGAACTCAACAACCGGGCAGTGATCCTTCACGAAGCGGGCATCCGAGGTGCCGCCCGATGTGGACAGGGCCGGCTTGACGCCGGTTTCCGCCTCGACCGCCCTGCCTATGAGGTCGGACAGGTCCCCGGGCGGTGTCACGAAGCTTTCGCCCGAGACCTTGACCCGCATCTCGATCTTGACGCCGAAAGCAGAGGCGGTGGCGTCGACTACTTTTTGCATCCAGTCGATCAGGGCGCTGCTGGTGTGATGGTCATTGAACCGGATGTTGACCGTGCTGCGGCACTGGGCGGGGACAACATTGGTGGCGGGGTTACCGGTGTCGATGGTCACGATGGCAAGGGAGGAGGGGTCGAAATGGTCCGAGCCGGCGTCAAGCTGGTGCGAGGCAAGCCGGTCCATCAGACGCGCCATGGCCGGCAAGGGATTGACGTAGAGCGATGGGTAGGCCGAATGCCCCTGCACGCCGGTGACAGTGAAGAAGGCATTGAGCGACCCGCGCCGCCCGATCTTCATCGCCTCACCCATGGTGTTGGGGCAGGTGGGTTCCCCGACGAGGCAGACCGACATCGCCTCGCCCGCCTCGGCCATCCAGTCGAGCAGGGCAGTGGTCCCATGCAGGGCGTCGCCCTCTTCGTCGCCGGTAATGGCCAGGATCACGGCCCCGTCGGGCGGCGTGTCGCGCACAAAGTCAATGGCCGCCGCGGCAAAGGCTGCGACCCCGGATTTCATGTCGGTAGAGCCGCGCCCATAGAGGTATCCGTCTTTGATTTCGGCCCCGAAGGGCGCGACGCTCCAGTCGTCTGGATTGCCCAGTGGCACCACGTCCGTATGCCCGTTGAAGCCAAAACTGCGATTGGCCCCCTGCCGCCCCCAGCGGGCAAAGAGATTGGCGATCCCTTCGCGGTCGACTCTCGTGCAGGTAAAACCGGCCGCCTCGAGCGCCTCTTGCAGGACCCCGAGGGCGCCACCTTCGACAGGCGTGATGGACGGGCATTGCACGAGAGCGGCCGTTAGGGCAACGGGATCGGTGGGGGAGTGGGTCATTACAGCGGCTCCTTTTCCCTTTGAGGTAGCTGCGAGACGGCAGGGATGCAATCGCCACTGTTGCGATGAGGTGACATGGGGCGGCTGTTCCGTGTGGCGTGGACCAAATACCAGTCAAGAAATCAAAATAACACAGTACCTTAGGAAAAACAAAACGACCCGAGGCAGGGTAAACGCAAGACCTAAGGTGCAATAAAGCAGTCTGCACCAAATCTGGTATCTGGTATCGGGCACGCCCGGACCAGCGTTTGCATTTTGGCCTGGGCGAAAGCGGGGCACAGCATGGTTCAAGGCGTCGAACTTACTTACACCAATGCATCTGCAATGCAGATGGCTCAGACGATTTTCGGCAACGGGGTGCAGGTCGTCAGTGCCAGCTACTCAGGATCAAACTATTCGTCTGCCGTCTACTCGAACGGGAATGCCGTTTCACCCAACGTCGTTCCGGGCGACACCGGGGTCATCCTGTCGACGGGTCGCGCCTCTGACTTTACCAACCAGGGCGGTGGCTCCAACGATTCCACGTCGACATCGACGAATACGGGTGGCCAGAACAACAACCCGGATTTCAATCCGATCGCGGGAACCTCGACCTACGATGCGTCATACTTGGACATGACATTCATCCCCACCGGGGATGTCATGACTATTCAGTTCGTGTTCTCGTCGGAGGAGTATCCCGAATACTCCAACTCGATCTACAACGATGTCGTCGGTGTCTGGGTGAATGGCGCGTTGGTGCCACTGTCGGTCACCGACAGTGCAGCCTCGGTGACCGAGATCAACCAGACGGATAACGTCAACCTGTTCAACAACAACACGGCTGATCAGTTCAACACCGAGATGGACGGATTTACCGTCACCATGACCTTGACCATTCCGGTTACATCGGGGGCCGAGAACACCTTCAGGATCGGTATCGCCGACACCTCTGACAGCAGCTACGACTCGAACCTGCTGATTGGTGGCAATTCCTTGCAGACCGTTCTGGTGGCCCAGGACGACGCCATGACGGTCATGGAGGGGCAAACCAAAGTCATCGACATTCTGGCAAACGATGTGAACGTGACGGGCGGCACCCTTGTCGTCACGCACATCAACGGGCAGGCCGTGTCGGCGGGGGATACGATCACCCTTCTCACGGGGCAGGACGTCACGCTGAACGCTGATGGGACCCTGACGATTGTCACGGATTCCGACAATGACAAGATCTCGTTCACCTACGGTGTGGAAAGCAAGGACGGCAGCGGCAACGTTCTTGAGAACGACGTGGGCTTTGTCACCGTCGATACGGTCCCCTGCTTTGTCGCAGGGACCCGGATCACGACGCCCAGGTGCGATGTCGCGGTCGAGACGTTGCGCCTGGGCGATCTGGTCCTGACCAAGGATGACGGTTTTCAGCCCCTGCGTTGGAGTGGGGAGCGCGAGGTCAGGGCCGAGGGTAAGCTGGCCCCGATCCGCATCCTGGCAAATACGTTTGGCCGCCACGGGCAGTTGATGGTCTCACCGCTGCATCGGGTTTTGGTCTCCGGCAGCCAGGCCGAGCTTCTTTTTGGTGAGTCTGAGGTGCTGGTGGCCGTTCGGGACCTTGTGAACGACGTAAGCATTCGGCCCGTTGAGGGTGGCCATGTCACCTACGTTCATTTGATGTTTGACCAGCATCAGGTGGTCTTTGCAGAAGGCCTAGGTACCGAAAGCTTCCTACCCGGCCCGCAGACCAAGTCCCTGTTCGAGAGGGAAGCGGTCGAGGAAATTTGCTCGATCTTTCCCGAGCTCGATCCCGAGACGGGCGAGGGATATGGTCCGGCGGCCCGCCGCATATTGCGCCGCTATGAGGCACAGTTGTTGGTCAAGGCGGCTTAACCTGTGACAGGCCTGCCCCTCAAATGGATCGCGCTGCGCGACTGGTTGTCCGAGCAGGGTCATCTGTTCGGGCCGGCCGACGCCGCCGCCCAACCCAACCCCGCGCTGCCCTTGCAACAGGGCACCGTCCTGATCGAATTCCACCACGAACCGACAAAGTCCCCGAAGAACATTGTCAGGTATAGCCGTAGGGACCCTTCTCCGGCGGTGCTGACCCTCCGGCTTGATCCCGATGGGACCTTGGCCCTGCTGCGGCGTCAGGGCGCGCGGGACGCGCTTTATGCCCTATCCCTTCCACAGTTGTTGTCGGGGGAAGGGGCGCAGGTGCAATATGGTTGGGACCTGCCGCGTAACACTGGATTTCTGGTGGTCACCCTGCCCTTTCGGGGTATTACCCGCATCATCGAATTGCCAGGTGCCCTCCCATTGGAGCATAGGGATATCGCGGGGTTGGCCGGGGCCGCCTTCCAAGGGGGGCCGGGACTGGAGCGGATTGCGATTGCCGAGGGTTTGGCACCTGTCGGACCGATGCCCGCATTACCGGGAAACGGATTTGTCCCGACACCGGGCGGTCCGGTCCGTCTGGACGCCCTGACACCTGGGATGCGGATCATCGCAGCCGATGGTGAACCGGCTGAGGTGACCTGGGCCGGGCACGTCCATTTGCCGGCCGGGGGCCTCAATGCCCCGTGCCTCTTGCGTGCCCCCTACTTTGGCCTGAACGGCGATCTCATCGTCAGTGCTGGCGCGGTGATGCGTCTGCAGGGGGCCGAAGTGGAGTATCTGTTTGGACGCCCCGATGTGTCAGTCGTCGTGCGGGACCTTGTCGATGACATCCGAATCTTGCCGGTTTCGGCCATGCATGAACTGGCAAATCCCATGGTGCAGCCGTTTCACCAAGTCCTTCTGAACAGGCGGGTTCCCATCGTCCTGTCCGGCGCGGTGTTCGAAACTTTGGACACCTCAGCCCTTCGGACCAACCCTGTCCTATGGAAGTGGTCCGTTATGAACGCCCTTGAACCGGCAGTGCTGCCCCAAGCAGGGGCCGTCCGCCCGCCCATCTTACGAGACTATGAAGCACTAAGTCTGCGTCAGATGCGGGCAGCCTAGGTCAGGATTTTTTCGACCCGGGGGCTTCGTCGTAGAACGGGGTCATCTGGGCGACGATGACACTGTTTTCGTCGAGCGCCCGCTGCATCAAGGCCTGTTCGTCCGCGTCGATGTCGTGACCTTCGGCAAGCCTCTCTTCCAGTGTGCCATAGCCCGATACGTCCAGAGGGGCGAGTTCGGCCTGCTTGAGGATGGCAACAGTTTCGCGCACCGCCTCGGCCTCGTCTATTCCGCTGGCATAGCACATCAGCGCCGCCCCGGTGGCCCCGTCAGGCAGGCCGTCGCCTTTGCGGCGGCCCACCTCGACCAGCAGGGTGTAGACCTGTTGCTTGCTTCCTGGTTTGGGCATGATTGTCCCGATCAGTCCCGCAACAGCTCGTTGATGCCGGTCTTGGAGCGGGTCTGCGCATCGACCCGCTTGACGATGACGGCGCAGTACAGGTTGATCCCGTTCTTTGACGGCATGGAGCCTGCAACGACCACCGAATAGGGCGGTACTTCCCCATAGCTCACGGTGCCCGTCTCGCGGTCCACGATTTTGGTGGACTTACCGATAAAGACGCCCATCCCCAGCACCGACCCTTCGCGGACGATGCAGCCTTCGACAACCTCGGAGCGGGCCCCGATAAAGCAGTTGTCCTCGATGATGGTCGGACCGGCCTGCATCGGCTCAAGCACCCCGCCGATGCCAACGCCGCCCGACAAGTGGACGTTCTTGCCGATCTGCGCGCAAGAGCCGACGGTGGCCCAGGTGTCTACCATGGTGCCCGAATCGACGTAGGCGCCAAGGTTAACGAAGGATGGCATCAGAACGACGCCCGGCGCGATGAAGGCGGATTTGCGCACGATGGCATTGGGCACGGCGCGAAAGCCTGCGGCCTTCCACTGGTTGTCGCCCCAGCCAGCGAACTTGCTGTCGACCTTGTCCCACCAGCCGCCACCCTGCGGGCCACCGGACTGTGGTTCCATGTCCTTGATCCGAAAGCCCAGCAACACAGCCTTCTTGGCCCATTGGTTGACGTGCCAGTCATTGCCCTGCTTTTCCGCCACGCGCAGTTTGCCGCTGTCGAGGGCGTTCAGAGTATCCTCGATCGCATCGCGGGTCTCGCCTGTGGTGGAGGGCGTGATTTCGTCACGGGCCTCCCATGCGGCTTCAATGGCAGATTCAAGCTGGGCGTTGGACATGGTCAGGCTTCCTTGGCGTCAGGGATCAGATTTTGAGGCTGTCTAGCGACGAGTGGGGCAGGGCGCAATCTATCGTTCGGCGAATGGTCCGGGATCGGGGTTGGCGCCACAGACCAGAACCGCCACCGTTTCACCCGGTTCAGGGATATAGGCCCCCGAGATCAGGGCTGCGAGGGCGGTCGCACCGGCCGGTTCTACGAACTGGCGCAATTCCTGCCAAAGCAGGCGCTGGGCGGCGGCGATGTCTGCATCTGTAACAAGGACTGAGGCCACGCCCTGGGACACCGCCAGTTCATAGCACAACCGCCCGATCCGCGAGGCACCCAGCGCATTTGCCGCGATCCCGCCAACCGACACCACGGTCTCGGGCCCTTGGGACAGGGCGGCATGCAGGGTCGGGGCTAATTCCGGTTCAACCGCGACGATCTTGCGCCGTCCCTGCGTCCAGGCCATCGCCCCGCCGATCAGGCCGCCGCCTCCGACAGCGATTAGGACGGTATCGGCCTCAAGTCCTTGCTCCTCCCACTCCAGCATCAGCGCGCCTTGCCCAGCATGGGTCATGGGGGCGTCATAGGCGTGGATCTGCATGGCGCCGGTGTTCGCCTCATGGGACTGCGCCGCTGCAAGGGCGTCAGCGTAGGTTCCGGGCACGACGACCAGATCCGCACCGGTACTGCGGACCAGCTCGATCTTGGTCTGGCCTGCGTATTCAGGAACAAAGATCCGGGCCGGGTGACCCAAGGCGTGGGCTGCAAATCCGACCGCCGCACCGTGGTTGCCACCAGAGGCGGCAACCACGCCGGCTGCCGGGACATCGACGGACAAGAGGGCGTTGAAAGCCCCCCGTAACTTGAAGCTGCCAGTGGATTGGAGGTTCTCGAGCTTTATCTCAATCGGCCGGCCCTGCCACAATCTGGACGTGGTCAGGACCGGGGTCCGTTGGACATGGCCCTGTATGCGGTTGGCCGCGGCCCGAATGTCCTTGGGGCTGGGAGGGCGAAAATCAGACAAAGGTATCTCCTGGAACGATGGATGGCGGCAAGCTGCCACCCGGCCGCGCAGAAGGCAACTTGGACCGGTTGAGGTCCACTGCGCGTTGCTTGATCGCCTGCGGGCCCTGTGCGACAGTCTGCAAAGCTCGGCAAAGTCGTTTTCCGCCTCGCCAAGGTGCGCACCAAACAGTTGGATACATTCATGAGTGATCTTCGCCGCAGCCGCTTTCGGGACAGCAAGCAAGACAGCAGAACCGCCCGCGAGGTCCCTCAAACCCCGCAAACCCTGTCGCCGACTTACAAGCTGGCCTTTGCGGATGATGCCTTTCTGTATCGCCCGGAACTGCGGCCTGTCCGGCTGCAACTGGAGTTGCTGAAAACAGAGATGGCCCTGGACGAAGAAGGGGTCGATTCAACCATCGTCCTGTTTGGCGGCGCCCGCATCCCCGAGGCGGCCAACAAGGCAGGTGCCCGGACCAAGACACTGTCCGATCTGTCGGTCTACTACGAAGAGGCCCGGCGGTTTGCCCGCATGATGACCGAGAGGTCTCTGGCGGGAGGAGGGCGCGACGACATTATTGCGACCGGCGGTGGGCCCGGGGTGATGGAGGCGGGCAACCGGGGCGCGGCGGATGCCGGGGGCAAATCCATTGGCCTGAACATCGTCCTGCCGCACGAACAGGCCCCAAATCCCTACGTGACGCCCGAGTTGTGCTTTAACTTCCACTATTTCGCGATCCGCAAGATGCATTTCCTGATGCGGGCGCGGGCTATCTGCGTTTTTCCCGGGGGCTTTGGGACGCTGGACGAGATGTTCGAGGCGCTGACCCTTATCCAGACGGGCCGGATGGCGCAGGTGCCGTTTCTGCTATTTGGTCGGGCATTTTGGGAAAAGATCATCAACTGGGATGCGCTGGCCGACGCCGGAACCATCTCAGCTCAGGACTTGTCGCTGTTCCGGTTCGTCGAAACAGCCCAAGAGGCCATCGCGGCCATCGACAACTGGGATGGAGCCGGGACAAAGCGGTCCGAGATACCGGGTCGGTAGGGCAGCCAAAACCTGGGCAAAGATTTTGGCTGCTCTGGAATAACGCGAAGAATTTTCGCGAAAATTCTTCAGATGTCGCGCGGGATCCAGGCACCGTCCCTACGCGATGACCGAACGCAGGCATCGATGAACCACATGCCGTCCAGACCGGCCTCGATCCCCGGCAAGAGGGCCCCGTTCCCATTGCCACTGATGAGATCTGCCGCATCTGTATAGACGTTGGCAAAGCCTTCCAGGTAGCCTTCTGGATGACCCGGTGGGATGCGTGTCCAATTACCGGCCCCGCCCCCAAGTCCGGCCCCGCCACGGGTCAACAGCTGTTTCGGCTGTCCCAGCGGAGCAAACGTCATGACATTGGGGTTCTCTTGCCCCCATTCGATGCCGCCCTTGTCGCCGTAAATCCGCAACCGAAGCCCGTTTTCGTTGCCAGACGCCACTTGAGAAGCCCAGACCATACCTTTCGCTCCGCCTTCGAAGCGCAACAAGATGTGGGCGTTGTCATCCACCAGTCGACCTTCCCCGAACATGTGCAGATCCGCAGCAAGCGCCGAGGGGCGCAGGCCCGTGACAAACCCAAGCAGATTGAACGCATGGGTGCCGATGTCCCCGATCGCGCCACCCGCACCGGCCTGGGCCGGGTCGGTGCGCCAGACCGCCTGTTTGTTCCCCGTGGACTCAACATTGCTGGCCAGCCAGTCCTGGGCATATTCGGCCTGCACGACACGGATGTTCCCGAGGTCGCCGCGCGCGATCATCTCGCGTGCCTGCCGCATGAGGGGGTAGCCGGTGTAGTTGTGGGTCAGGACGAAATGCGCTTTTGACGCCGCGACCGCATCGACGATGGACTGGGCTTGCTCAAGCGTTGCGGCCAGCGGTTTGTCGCAGATCACCGAGATTCCGGCCTCGAGAAAGGCGATGACAGGTCCGGCATGCATATGGTTCGGCGTGACGATCGACACGGCTTGGATGCCATCCGGGCGGCTGGCTTCGACCCGCGCCATTTCCTTGTAGTCGGCATAAGAACGGTCAGCGGCGATCCCAAGCTCTGCCGCGCTGGCCGCTGCCCGCTCGGCGTTTGCCGAAAGCGCGCCTGCAACCAGTTCAAAGCGGTCGTCGATGCGGCTGGCGATCCGGTGCACAGCGCCGATGAAGGCGCCCTTGCCACCACCAACCATTCCAAGTCTGATCCGGTTCATAGGCCCAGCATCCTCTTGATTGTTGCCTGATCCCGTTCTCCGCCAGCAAAGTCGTCAAAGGCCCGGCCTGCCTTCTCGATCAGATGCGAGGCGATGAAGGGTGCCCCTTCGGCGGCACCCTGTTCGGGCGATTTTATGCAGCACTCCCACTCCATCACGGCCCAACTGTCGTACCCGTACTGGGTGAGCTTGGAAAAGATCGAGGCGAAATCGACCTGGCCATCGCCAAGGGACCGGAACCGGCCTGCCCGGTCAACCCATGGCTGATAACCCGAATAGACGCCTTGCCGGCCATCAGGATTGAACTCTGCATCCTTTACATGAAAGGCGTTGATGCGGTCGTGGTAGAGGTCGATGAACGCCAGATAGTCGAGCTGTTGCAGCACAAAATGCGACGGGTCGTAGTTGATCATCGCGGCCACATGTCCGCCGCAGGCGTCCACGAACATCTCGTAGGTCGCCCCGTCAAACACATCCTCACCAGGGTGAATTTCGTACCCGATGCTGACCCCGTGATCCGCATAGTGGTCAAGGATCGGCGTCCAGCGCCGGCCGAGTTCGGAAAAGGTCTCTTCGATCAGGCCGTCGGGGCGTTGGGGCCAGGGGTAGATGTAGGGAAATGCCAGCGATCCGGTAAAGCTGACCGAGGTCGACAGGCCAAGCCTTTCGGATGCAACGGCTGCCTTCATCATCTGGTCAACAGCCCAGGCCTGCCGCTTGGCCGGATTGCCGCGACAGTCCGCCGGGGCAAAGGCATCAAAGGCTAGGTCATAGGCCGGGTTCACCGCCACCAGCTGACCCTGAAGGTGGGTCGACAATTCCGTGATGGTGACACCTGCGTCGGCGCAGATGCCCTCGACTTCGTCACAATAGGTCTGGCTGTCAGCGGCCTTGGCCAGATCGAACAGACGGCCGTCGAAGGTCGGGATCTGGACGCCCGTGTACCCCAGCCCTGCTGCCCAGCCAACAATCCCCTCAAGGGTGTTGAAGGGGGCCTCATCGCCTGCGAATTGGGCCAGGAAAACTCCGGGTCCCTTGATCTGTGTCGTCATGGTCTAGCCTTTGTCGTGTTGCGGTCGGGTCGTTTTAAAATGCGGTGCCGGGCCGGTGGGATGTCAATGTCTGGTGCAATCGGAAGCTCCAGCCCCTGAAGTGGTGGCAGTTCAGGCTGTCGGATCGCCTGCATGGCTGCGCGGGCAAGAAATTCGCCAGCTTCTTTCACGTCCTCGTCTACCACGATGATCTGTTCGCGAAAGTACTTAAGGAATGGAATCGCTTCTTTTGCGACAACATCGATATCGGTCCCGACGTCAAAGCCTTCGGCCTCCATCGCCGATACGACGGCCATGGTGGCATTGGCCGACGCAGCAATGATGCCATCATACGTCGGGTCGTCCCGCAGAAGGTCACCGATATAGGCACGCACCTCATCGGCCGTGCTGTCGCTGGTGATCTTGACGGCGCTCAATAAGGTAACTCCGGCGCTTGCTGCCTCGTCCCGGGTGCCTTCAAGCATTTCGCGCCCATAGTTGTGCTCCGCCGGTGGGGCAATCAAAAGCAGCCGCTTTCGACCCCGCTTGACCAGTGCCTGAATCGCCAACCGGCCAAAGGCCTCGTTGTCAAAGTCATAGTAGGGATGCTTGTCGGACCAGATGGTGCGGCCATGGGTGGCAAAAGGGAACCCGCGTTCCATCAGGTAGGCGACGCGGGGGTCCTCGGGTTTGATCTGGTTAAAGATGATGGCATCGGCAGAGCCTGTTTCAACGATGTAGTGGATAGGCTTCATCGGGTCGTCATCTGCAAAGAACGGGGTGACGATCATGTGATA
>CALFSV010000137.1 GCA_937916485.1 uncultured Paracoccaceae bacterium
TGACCGATTACTCCCGTCTGAGTCGGAGCAACGCGTCTACAGCAGTGGCGCGCCCGTCTGAGTCAAGGATGATCGGATTCACGTCGAGCTCCACCAAACTGCTTCTGTGCTGTTCCGCAAATGCAGCGACAGCCTGGATCTGCGTCACAAGCGCGGTTCGCTCGGTATCGGACAGCCTTAGCTTGCCGCTGATCTTCAGGCTGGCAAGCGCGTCCTCGATTTGCGTGTGACCCGCCGGGAGCAGCAACGTGGCATAATCCTTCAGCTCTTCAACCGCCGTCCCGCCGCGACCAATGACCAAAGCATGCCCTAATCCCGGCTTGTAGCTGATGCCGACGATGAATTCGGCACGGGGGGACGCCACCATGCGTTCAATCAGAAAACACTCGGTTGACAGGGCCGGATCGTAGGCTCTGACAGACATCCTGATTGCCTCAATCGCGTCTTCCAGCGCGGGTTTGCTGCTCACGTTCAGATGCACCGCGCCTGCGTGGTTTTTGTGGGCCAGATCGGCGCTGAGAAGCTTGACCGCGAGCGGAAACCCGAGTGTTTCGGCCTCAGCAATCACTTGCCCAGCCGAACCCGTCACGCCCATAGGGGTCGTCAGCCCCCAGCTTGCCAATGCTGTCTTTCCCTCTGCCTCGTCAAGTTGGATGACCGACCTGGGCTCGGGTGGGGGAGCAGACAGTTCCCGGTTTTCAGGGTCCGCCAGAACCACGCGACGCAAGCTGTGGTATTTGCCTGCCGCTGCGATCGCCGCCAATGCGTCGTCCAGCCCCTGAAGGCAGATCAGGCCCGCCTCGGTCAGTTGGCGGCGCAATTCCGGGGGCAACCCGTCGGGGAAGACGCTTGCGACCAAAACCGGTTGGGCGATCCGTGCATTCAGGCGGATCAGGCCTTCGAGCGTTGGCCACCACACGTTCGCGACATCCTTCTGGCGGGGCCAGTCGATGAAATAGACCAAGAGGTCGACCTCATCGGTCATAAGATGGCCAAGGCCGACATCCGAGGTCTCGGACCGCGCCATGCTGGCCCAGGGCAGGTTCCAGTCGAGCGGGTTCAGCAGCGACACCAGATCGGGCACATCCTCGCGCAAGGCTTGCTGTGCTGCATCGCTTGGCGCGGGAAACTCCAGACCTGCGGCGCGGCCCTTTTCGCCGATCATCGCGGCATAGCCGCCGGAATTTGCGGCAGCAACCACGCGGTTGCCTTTTGGCAGCTTGGGCGAGCCGAGAAGCTTCAGCGTCTCGACCAAGACCTTGGGCGACCCGGCCTCGACGATGCCGAGGCGGCGAAACAGCGCGCTCCACAGCTCGTTTGCAACCGCGAGGGTGCCCGAATGGCTGCGGGTCAGTTCGGAGCTTTCCTGCGTGCCGCCAGCCTTCAAAGCCACGATCGGAACGCCCTTTAGGGTCGCGCGCAGGGCCGCACGGCTCAGCGCGGCGACATCGACGATCCCTTCCAGATAGAGGCCGATGGCGCGGACCCGCGGATCATCCAGCAGGGCTTCGATGAAATCGGCGACGTTCAGCACCGCCTGATTGCCCATGCTGATGACGTAGCCCAGCGGCAAAGCCTCTTCGACATTGGTGATCGAATAGGCGACATAGCCCGACTGGCTGATCAGAGCGACACCGTCACCACTGACCGGTTCGAACACGTTATCGCCGCCCCAGACCGCTGCGCGATCGAACATGTTCATTAGCCCAAGGCAATTCGGGCCGACAAGTGCAAGATCTCCGGCCGCTTCAATCAGCCGAGCCTGTAACGCGGCCCCGTCCTCTCCCGTTTCGGCAAACTCGCCGACAATGGACACCGCCCCGCCCGCACCCATTGCGTTAAGTTCTGCCACTACGTCAATGGTGCGCTCACGCGATACGGCAATCAGGGTGGCATCCGGCGGTTCGGGCAGGTCGGCAAGGGTGGGCACGCATGGGATGCCTGCCAGTTCCTCGTATTTCGGATGCACCACCCAGATGTCCCCGGCAAAGCCGGATTTTCGGGTGGCGTTGATACAGTCCTCGACCGCCTTGCCACCGACAAAAGCGATGTGGCGCGGTTTCAGGAGCCGTTTCAGGTTTTCGCGGCGAGCGCTGGAGGCAGTGTCTTTCATCCCTTGAACTCCATGATCTCAAGGCCCCGGGGGATGCGTTTGTCAGGGTCAAAGAACGGCAGTGCATGCAGGGTCAGCGGATGTTCAGTCCCGTCTCGGCCCTTCACGGTATACGCATTGGCCGCCATGGCCTCGGGCGTGTCGAAGAGGACATAGCCGATCCCCATGCCCAGGGTTGGCGATGGCTCGAAGGCTTTCACACGGCCGACCACCTGGCCATCCGTCAGGACAGGCGATCCCCATTTGATGTCTCTCGCCTCGGTCATGAAGCCAGAGAACCGATGCTTTCGGTCAGCGCTTAGCAAGGCGTCCCGCCCGACGAAGTCATGATCGAAGTCGACAAACCCGCCCAGCCCCAGATCGAACGGCGTTGTGTCCCACCCCATGTCGGTGCCGTAATTCATGATCCCCGCCTCGATCCGGCGCGGGTTCATGGCATAGGTCGACAGGATCTCCATCCCATGTGGTGCGCCTGCCGCCATCAGGTGAGACCAAAGCGCCATGCCGTCGACATGCGGATCCATGTTGTAGACTTCGAAGCCCAGTTCGGCGGTCCATCCCGTCCGGCTGATCAGGACGGGCTGACCGCCCATGGTGACCTGACGCGCGTGGTAATATTTGAACCCGTCCGGGGCCCCGCCATCGACGCAGGCATCCAGTATCTCAAGGCTGGTCGGCCCTTGTATCTGGATCGCCCAGGCACCCGGATCGCGAATTTCAACGTCATGGCCGGGGCGCAGGGCCTGAAGCCATGTGAACACGTCGCGGTCCGCATGGACATACCAGAACCTGTCGTCCGCCAGCCGGAACACCACGCCATCGCATGCAATGCCGCCGCCATGATGACACATCAAGCCGTACCGCCCCCGGTCTACGGCCATGGTGCTGACAGGCCGCGTGAACACATGGTCAAGGAACGCCGCCGCATCCGGCCCCCGGATTTCCAGCGGGACCTCCGGCACATCGAAAATGCCCGCCTTGGTGCGCAAAACCCGGTATTCATCGACGATTGGCCGTTCAAAGGTGACGGGCGTCAGACGCCCTTCGTGGTCACCATAAGCGGTGGTGATCTCGCGCGTCGCCTTGAACCATGGCGAACGAGCACAGCTAGAGATCATGGGCAATACCATTCCGGACATATCCATGGCTCCTTTCGGTCTTGGGTGAGTGGATCAGCCCGGCAGGGCGCGGCTGATGATGGCGTCAAGGTCGAGCCCCTTGGGCAGGGTCCCGAACGCCCCGCGATAGCGTGGGGCAAGGCGGCTGGCGCAGAAGGCATCGGCAACGGGGCTGTCGCCGTGGCGGGTCAGCAGCGCCGCTTGCAAGGTCAGGGCCATCATCTCGGTCACCATGCGCATTCGGGCTTCCAGCCCCTCCGGGTCGGCCAGTTCATCGCGCAGATCGTCGATTGCCCGGTCAAGATTGGGATGGTTTCCGCGCGCCTTCTCCAGTTCCGCCATCACGGCGGGGATCGCCTCGGCCTCGCGCCCCATGGCCCGCAGCACGTCGAGCCCCATCACATTGCCCGACCCTTCCCAGATCGAGTTGAGCGGCGCTTCGCGGTAAAGCCGGGGCATGATGCTCTCTTCGACATAGCCCGGGCCGCCATGGCATTCGAGCGCCTCGACCACCAGGCTCGGGCAGCGTTTGGTGTTCCAGTATTTCGCGACTGCCGTGCCAATGCGGGCCAGCGCCGCCTCGGCCGGGTCATCCATGCGGTCCATCGCCTGCGCCACGCGCAGCCCGAGCGCCAGCGCGGCCTCGACCTCAACCGCCATGTCGGCCAGAACATTCTGCATCAGCGGCTGTTGGATCAGGCGTTTCTGAAAGGCCGAGCGGTGCGATGTATGATGCAACGCCTGCACCAAAGCCTGCCGCATGATTCCGGCCGAGGACATGGCACAATACAGCCGGTTGCCAGTGACCATCTCAATGATCGTGCGGATGCCACGGCCTTCCTCGCCGACCATCACACCGTATGTGTCCTGAAACTCCATTTCGGTCGACGCGTTGGAGTGATTGCCCAGTTTGTCTTTCATCCGCTGGATAAACAGAGTGTTGCGCGTGCCATCGGGTCGCCATCGGGGCACGAGGAAGCAGGAAATTCCCATAACTTCGGTATTGGCCAGTACCAGAAATGCATCACACATCGGGGCCGAGCAGAAGAATTTGTGCCCGGTCAGCAGGTAGCCGTCACCGATCGGTCGGGCCACTGTCGAATTGGCGCGCACATCCGACCCGCCCTGTTTCTCGGTCATGAACATGCCGATCATGGCGCCGGTCTTTTCAGCCGCCGGAATGTCGCGCCTGTCATATTGCGTTGACAGAAGGCGCGGCATCCATTCCTCCGCCAAATACGGTGCCATGCGAAGCGACGGCACAACGGAATAGGTCATCGCCATCGGACACATCACGCCGCCCTCGGGCTGGCTGAACATATAGGTTAGAACAGACTGGCCTACATGTCCTGCATTGTCCTCGTTATGCCAGGCGAAATTATGCACCTTATTGGAAATCGCGAGATGCATCAGGTCATGATAAGCGGGATGAAACTCTACCGCGTTGATCCGCATGCCATAGCGATCAAAGGCGCGCAATTCCGGCCCATGTCGGTTGGCTTGGTTCGCTTTCTCAAAGGTCTCATCCAGCCCGGTGAGATGTCCGACATGGGCAAAATGCCCGGCATGACCGGCCCCGCCCATGTGAGATGCCCAGTGTCTCAGCGCACGATCATTCCCCCACAGGTCCTGATCGCCCATGTGGGGCGGCATGTTGATGACTTGGTGGGTCGGCAAATGCGAAATCGGATCGCGTGGTGTCATGATGTCTCTCCCTGCAGTGAGAGTAGATGTCCAAACCGGTCAGCGGCAAACCCAATTTCTTGATCTCTGTGTTCAGCTCAATTAAACAGAATCATGCGATTTCGATCCTTTGACAGCCTCAACATATTTCGCACCGTTGCCGAGCGAATGAGCTTCACGGCGGCAGGGGATGCCTTGAACATGTCCAAGGGCGCGGTGAGCTACCAGATCGCAAAGCTGGAGGACGAATTGGGCGTGCGCCTGTTCGAGCGCCGCCACACTCATATCCGCCTGACGGCGGAAGGCACGCGCCTGAAAGACGCAGCGGCACGGCACCTGAGCCATATCGAGACCGTGATGGACGAGATAAGATCAACCGTTGAAGAACCACTGTGCGTGGGCGCCCACAGCTGGTTCATCGCGCGGTGGCTCGGCCCGAGGCTGTCCGACTTCACCCGCGCCAATCCCGACATTTCGCTCAAGGTCGAACCGATCAATACCAGGGCCGATCTGCAGAACCGCGCTCTCGATCTGTCGATCTTCTGGTGCGATCCTTCGGCCGAGGACATGGACGTTGAAGTGCTGTTCAAATCCAACACCAGGCCTTTGGCCAGCCCGGAAACCGCAGCCCGCGTCGAAGCACTTGGCCTTGAAAATGCCGTTCGGGAAATCCCCCTCTTGCCGGATGCATCCGGCATGGCAGCCTGGCGCGACTGGCATGACATCGCGGGACTGACATTCGCGCCGAGAAAGAACGCACTTTCGCTGCCGGACGCCAACAGCCGCCTTCAGGCGGTCATTGCTGGAAATGGATTGGGGATGCAGGATGCGTTTGCAGAGCCAGAGATCGAAAGCGGTCATCTCGTCTGGATCTCGGATCTTGCGCTGACAAACTTCGCTTACTGTATCTCGCTGCCAACAAAGGGGAACATTTCGGCAGCCGCAGAACTCTTCAGAGACTGGATAAGGGCGCAGGACTTTTGAAACCTGAATGAATGCCATGGCTGAGAAAACTCCGAGAGTTTAATCCCTGTCGGACCAGGTATGGCACTACGAAAGCAGTCGTCGGATCACTTTGCAGAAAAACAAACCTCGCGAATGACCGGTCTGACGACATCCGCCGCGCCCCAACGATATGAGTACTGCAAATGCAAGCAAATGCCGCGTTAGCACTAGCTGCATCTGCATAAGGCGGCTTTGTCCGCA
>CALFSV010000138.1 GCA_937916485.1 uncultured Paracoccaceae bacterium
CAAAGGCCGACCATGCACTAACATTTAAACTGGACCACTCAACGGGGGCAGACCAAAGGCGGTGACGTGGCCCGGCAGATCGCCCAAATGCAGGACCTTATCCAGCAGGACGTTGACGCCATCATCATCTGGCCAACCAACGGCGAAGCCGTGATCCCCGAAGTCCGCGAGGCATTCCAGGCTGAGATCCCCGTGGTTGTTACCAACTCGAACATCGCTGAAGCCGGCTTCCCCTTCGTGGCCTCCTTCTCGGGCCCGGACAACATCACACAGGGTGCACGTTCAGCTGAAATCATGTGCGAGCGTTTCACAGCGCTTGGTATCCAGGACGAAGCCCAGATCGTACAGATCTCGGGTCAGCCGGGCTACACCACCGCAATCGAGCGGGCCAAAGGCTTTGAAGATCGTCTGCCGGAGGTTTGCCCGAACGTCACGCTGGTCGAAACCCAGCCCGGCGACTGGAACCGCGAAAAGTCGCAGCAGGTGATGGAAGCTTTCCTCGTCAAGTATGACGACATCGACGGTGTCTATGCCGGTGACGACAACATGGGCGTCGGCGCACTGAACGCAGCGCTGGCAGCTGGTCGCGCCGAAGGGATCACCTTTGTCGGTGCCACCAACTTCGCTGTCGGCTACGAGGCGATGGAGCGTGGTGAATACTGGGGGTCGATCTACCAGTCCCCGGTCGACGATGCCGAAGCCGCGCTGAAGACCGCGCTGGATATCCTGGCGGGCGAGGACGTGCCGTTCCTCAACTACTTTGACACGCCGAAGATCACCCAGGAAAACCAGGGCGATTACACCAAGCCTGTCTTCTAAAACACCTTCCTTGGGGCGGGTGCGCAACCTTTGCGCGCCCGCGTCACGCTATTTCTTTGGTTGAGGGGAGGGGCACAATGGGACGTGTCACGGGACGATCCTGCATCGTCACAGGTGCCGCACAAGGCATTGGTCGCGCTGTCGGAGAGGCGTTGTTGGCCGAAGGTGCCGATGTCTGTTTTGCGGACGTCAATGCTGAAAAAGTCGCGTCAGTTGCGGACGCAAATGCCGAATTGTCAAAGGCGTCAGGTGGCAAGGTCATGTCCTGCCCGGTCGACGTCACCAGCCGCGATCAGGTCCGTGATATGATCGGTCAGGTGGTTGGAAAATTTGGCAAGCTGGATGTAAAATTCAATAATGCCGGCGTGAACAAGCCGATGAACTTCATGGACGTGACCGAGGCCAACTGGCGCTTCATCATGGACATCAACGGCCTTGGCGTCATGATCGGCATGCAAGAGGCTGCCCGCCAGATGATCGCACAAGGCACGGGCGGCAAGATCATCAACACCGCTTCTGTGGCAAGCCGTCAGGGCTTTGACAATGTCGCGCCCTACTGTGCGTCGAAATGGGCGGTGGTATCCCTGACCCAGTCGGGTGCCCGCGATCTGGCCAAGCACAACATCACAGTCACAGGGTTTGCCCCTGGCGTTGTCGCGACCGAGATGTGGGAAGAGGTCGACCGCGACCTGATGTCCATCGGCGCGTCCGAGCGGCCGGGGCAGGCGATGGAAGAATTCGCGGGCGGCATCCTCAAGGGGCGGGTCGCCCTGCCCGAAGACATTACCGGGACCACCACGTTCCTCGCCTCGCGCGAGAGTGATTACATGACCGGGCAGATCGTCATGATAGATGGTGGAATGACTTTGGTCTGAGCGGCAACGCTAAGGGCCACCGAAGGGAGGGGACACAACATGGCCGACACAAGGGCCAAGACCATCGGACAGTTTCTGGCCCGCCAGGGGATCCTGGTGGCCTTTGTGCTGTTCATGATCGGATTTGCGCTGGCCAATGGCCGGTTTCTGGGGATCGACAACATCATGGGCGTTGTCCGGTCCTCTGCCATTCTGGGTGTCATCGCGTTGGGGGTGACCTTTGTCGTCATCAGCGGCAACCTTGACCTGTCGGTCGGGTCGATGATGTCCTTTTCAACCATCGTGGTCCTTGATCTGCATGACAAGATCGGGCCGGCACTGGCCATCCCGGCGATGTTTGCCATGACCATGGCGCTCGGGGCGCTGATCGGTTTCCTTGTTGGCTACCTCAAACTCAATTCGCTGATCGTCACCCTTGGGATGCTGTCGGCCATTCATGGCCTGACGCTGACCTATTCGGGCGGCAAGAACATGGACATCGACGACAAGGCCGGGACCTGGTTCTCGTTCTTTGGTCAAGGGTCGGTACTGGGTATTCCTGTTCCAATTCTGGTGATCGCCCTTCTGGCGATCCTGCTGTCCCTTTTGCTGTCCCGACACCGTTCGGCCGCAAGGTCTATGCAGTGGGCGGCAACGGGGTCGCGGCGACCTTTTCGGGCATCCCCCGCGCCCGCGTCGTGTTCATGTGTTACCTGATCTCGGCCTTTTGCGTCGCGGTGGCGGGTCTGTTGCAGGCCAGCCGGTCCCTTGGCAGCCAGAATACCGTGGGGCAAGGGATGGAGCTTGATGTGCTGGCGGCCGTCATCCTTGGCGGCGCATCGCTGCTCGGCGGCTCTGGCACCATCTTCAAGACCGTCATCGGGGTGCTGATTCTGGGGTTCATCCAGAACGGCCTTCTTCTGGTGGGTCTGGCCTTCTACGTTCAGTATGTCGTGACATGGGTCATCATCATCCTTGCCGTCTGGCTGGATATCGCGGCCAAGCGCGGCCGCCTCTTGTCACCGATTGCATGAGGGGGAGCGCAGAATGAAACCCTATCTCAAGCAAAGCGCAATCTGGGGCTTTGTCGTCCTTGAGCT
>CALFSV010000139.1 GCA_937916485.1 uncultured Paracoccaceae bacterium
CAGACCTCGGCACTCACGACTTACCGCCCCCATATCGCTGAAGGTCAGGCGAACCACAGGTCGTCGGGCTGTGTGGCGTTGCGGGCTGGCTTAGAAGCGATCTCGGCGGCGATTGCGGAATAGCCCACGTCGTCGATTCCGTTGTCAGCGTGTCCCATGTTGCCTTGAGCGCGGACCTTTTTGAACAGGCTCATCATCTGGGCGATGTCATAGGCCGTGAGGCTGCCCTGTAGGCGGGTTCCAAGCCACCACGACCATGCATCCGCAATCCGGGCGAAGCTGTCCTCTGCGTCCCCGTGAGTGGCTGCACGGTCCTTTGTGATGATGGTCTTGGCTTGGTTGAGAATATCCACCCTGGTGATTGGCGGATGGACTGTCTCGAAGCCATCGTCCTCGATGTTGCTGCTCATTGGCCTTGTCCTCGGTTTTGGTTGTGGTAGAACCCTGTTCGCGGGGGTCGTTTCGGTTTTTTTGACCGGGCATCGTGACTACCAAATGCGCTAACATTTACTTCTCACTGGCCCCCGCACGATCATCTAAAATCCTTTTTTTGAGTGCCGCAAGAGCCGGTGCGATGACCTCACGCTGTATGGCTTCTTCATATGCTTTGAGTTGATCACTCCTCGTCGTCCTCATCTTCATCATCGCCTTCATCGTCATCGTCCTCGTCGCCTTCATCGTCGTCGTCATCGTACTCGTCGTCTTCATCGCCTTCATCCTCATCGTCCTCGTCGTCCCGGTCCCACCAGTCGCCATCATGCTGGCGGTGCTTGGGTGGTTCTGGTTCTGGTTCTGGCGGCTCCGCAGGCGTCGTCGCAGGTTTCTCTGTCCTGTCCCTATCGCGTATCTCGGCGCGGTTCTGTGACTGCGGCTCTGCGGGCAGGCCGCATCCCGCCAAGAGGGCGACGAGCATCATGTACTTATTCATCGTCTTGTCCTTTCAGTGCTGCGATGGTGGCGAGGACTTTTGACAAAACAGGCAGTGGGTGCGGCTCATGTTCTGCGAGGACAATGCGCGTTTCGTCCAACGCATCCAGCACCCTGGCCAGCTTGGCTTCCAGTTCCTTGATCCGCTTGCCTGTGCCAACGGGGTGGGTTTCAAAGTCGGTCATTGGATAATAAATGTGAGTCATTGTCAGTCTTCAATCTCAAAGGTCAGGCCGAACGAAATCAGCCCGCTGATATACTGCCCGCCCGGCACCGGGACGTACTGGACGAACGCGGGTCCGTAGCGGGCTTGTAGGCCAGCCATAGGCACGACGTCGGGGTTGTGGGTGCCGAAGTAAGTCGCCAGCCCTGCGAAGGCGTCCACGGACCAGTCATCGCCTCTGACAAGGGGATAAGCCACGCTCGCGGCCATAGACCCCTTGCCATAGCTGTTGTGATACGCCCCGACAGTGACATCGAAGCGGTCCAGTTCCCATGTCAGAAACAATCCTGGGTTCACTTCGTTGAAATCGTAGTCCGTACCGAGGTGCTTTGAGCCTGCGAGGATATAGGCCCGATCAGGACCAGCGGTGGCTGCGGTTGCGGTCAGCGCGATGATGGTCCCAGCCAATATGTGCCGGTGGTCAGTCATGGCTTTTTCTTGTCGATAATAACAATGGGTTCCCGAGGTGCGTCTTTGACTACCTCCCTGCCTTCCACTTCCATGCACTCGACAATGGTCCGCGATAGATCCGCCTTGCTGGCGGCTGCAATGACGATGGCCCTGTCGTATGTGGCAACGCCCTTGCGCGTGGCGATGGTAAAGCCGCCGTTTGGCAGTTCCATGATTTCAAACGTCCAGGTTGGGTTGTTCATTTCTTGTCTCCCATAGGTGTTTGATCCTGACCTTGAGGGCTTCCTTGAGCCGATCTGGATATGCTTTGATAAATGCTTGCCTCGCCGCTAGGTCTGGCAAGCTGATGACGTGCCGGGCAGCACTGTCGATGATTGCAGCCCGGCAGGCAGCGCCGTAGGCAACCCGTGACGCCCGGTCAGGCAGGTAGACCTCCCCAGACCCCACAGGCTGCGTCACTTGATCGGCTTCCGCTTTCGGGCGACGTACTGATACAGGAACTTCGCCAGCTTCCTCTGATACAGATCACAAAGCCCTGCATCGAATGCGTTCATCGCCGCGCTCTTGTGAGGCCCGATAGCGTTCGCCCCGACGTGGTAGATGATTTCGTCACCGGGGGCGCACGTTGCCAAGACCTGTCCAAAAGCTGCCTTTCTGTCTCGGCTGATGTCTTGCTGCGTCATCAGATCCTCCACTCGGCTGCGAAGGGTATGTCGTCGTCCATCATGCCGCCACCGCCGGGTTCGCGGTCAGACATGTTATCGCTCTGCCGATCATCTTCTTTCTTGCTGTCGAGAATGGTCAACTCGCCGCGATATGGCCGCAGGACGACCTCTGTCGTGTATCGGTCCTGACCGGATTGATCCTGCCACTTGCGGGTTTCCAACTGGCCTTCGATGTAGACCTTGCTGCCCTTGCGCAGATACTTCTCCGCAAGGTTTGCAAGAGGCTCAGAGAAAATGGCAATCGAATGCCACTGCGTCCGCTCCTTGCGTTCCCCGTCGTCTTTGCCCTTCCAGCTTTCAGACGTCGCAACGCTGAAGTTGCAGACCTTCCCGCCGTGAGCGAAGCTGCGGATTTCTGGGTCTTTGCCCAAATTTCCAACGATGATGACCTTGTTTACAGATCCTGCCATGTTCAGTCCTTCCTTGTTGTCTCTGGCCAGTCTGCTGGCCGCCATCCGTCCAAATATGCGCAGATCAGTCGCCACACCCTCGGGGGCATCTTGCGGGCTGTGCTGTGCTTTGGGTCCATTTCCATCCGACGCATCGAAAGCGGGTCGCTCTCGATCAGATCAGCCAGTTGTTTTTGTGTGAGGCCCAGCTTTTGTCGGGCCTCCTTCAGTTGCATGTTGTCGATTTTGGTTCTCCCTTGAAGTGTTGGGGGCCGAAGCCCCC
>CALFSV010000140.1 GCA_937916485.1 uncultured Paracoccaceae bacterium
TATAAATCATATGATCCCCCCGGAGGGTGCCCAAGCATGATGGTGATGGTGTTGCCTTTATAAACCTCTTCCAAAGATTGCGCATAAGCGCCTTGAGGCACCATAGCTACTGTTGCGATGACAGCAGTGACTGTTAAAGTGGCGCGGATCTTACTGATAAATTTCATTCTTACCTCCCAAATAAATTTACTTCGACATTGGTGCCACAAATTGTGGCGGGTTACCTAATCGTACTAAATTCGCAAAGATTCACGAATTCTGTATTTAAAATACATTAGCAGGTAAAAAAATAATTTGTAAACAGAAGGTATTATTGTCATACAATAAAATGTGGTTACGATAATCTCTGCTTTATTTAATCAATGACTATTGGAATAACCGTTAGGATAGTGATTTTTTAAACTACGACCTTAACTTGGGGACATTTAGATGGTTGAAGCCGCTTTAGAAGCGCTCCAGATAATTTCAGATCCGGGACGCCTGATGTTTGTTGCACTTGGAACAGTTTTGGGTTTGCTAATTGGTGTTATACCCGGCATCGGTGGCCTTGTTGGGCTTGCCTTATTGCTTCCCTTTACCTTTGCGCTTGACCCCTATACGGCGCTCGCTTTTCTTGTTGGTGTTCAGTCAGTTACCACCACCTCAGACACGATTCCCGCGGTCATGTTTGGCGTCCCCGGTACAACAGGATCAGCTGCAACAGTTCTGGATGGTTACCCGATGGCAAAAAAGGGTGAGGCTAGCCGTGCTTATGGCGCCGCCTTTACGGCCTCGGTGTGCGGCGGACTGTTTGGCGCAGTCGTTTTGGCTATGTCGATCCCGATCATTCGTCCATTTATCATGGCTATTGGCACACCTGAACTTTTAGCAATATGCCTACTTGGCCTGACTTTGGTGGTTTCGCTCAGCCATAATGCGTTGTTCAAAGGGCTGGTTGCCGCCAGCCTTGGCTTGCTTCTCGCAACGATCGGAGATGAACCGCAGACTGGCGAGATGCGCTGGACGTTTGATGTGTTCTACCTTTGGGACGGGTTGAGCTTGGTGCCTGTAGCCCTTGGACTATTTGCGGTGCCGGAAATGATTGATTTAGGTGCCTCAAAACGAAGCATTGCCCGTAAGTCGGAAAGAACATCTGCATGGGGCCAGCTCCAAGGCATGAGGGACGTTGCCCAAAACTGGTGGCTTGTTATTCGTTGCTCGAGCATCGGAACCATTTTAGGGGCCATACCTGGTTTGGGCGCCAATGTCATCGACTGGATTTCTTATGGTTATGCGGCGCGTGTCTTGCCAGGGGCGAGAGAAACATTCGGCAAAGGCGATGTGCGCGGAGTGATAGCATCAGAAAGTGCTAACAATGCCAAAGAGGGGGGGGCTCTTGTGCCGACGCTTGCATTTGGTGTGCCTGGCTCTGCGTCCATGGCAATTCTACTTGGCGCGTTCCTAATTCATGGAATCGCGCCTGGACCAAAGATGCTTGATGAACAGCTGGATGTAACCTTCACCCTGATCTGGACTGTGGCGATTGCCAATATTTTGGGTGCAGGACTTTGTTTTGCGTTTGCCGGACATTTTGCCAAGATAGCGACGGTTCGCGCTGGACTGCTTGTTCCGCTGGTTTTTGGCATCATGACCATAGGTGCATACCAGGGTGCAAAAGATTATGGCGACCTTATTGTGTTGTTGATCTTTGGCGTTCTGGGGTGGGTTATGAAGAGGCTAAACTGGCCACGGCCCCCACTAATTCTTGCCTTTGTACTTGGCGGTCTCATGGAAAGTTATCTGTTCATCTCTCAGTTGCGGTACGGCTTTGAGTGGATGCTAAAGCCTCTTCCTTTTGTTATTCTTCTGATAGTATCGTTTTTGCTTATACGTCCGTTGATCATTCGGTTTTTGCCAAATTGGAAAAAACAGCAGGCTGTTAGAAAAGATATAGCCGATAGTAAACCAACTGGGCATGTCCCACATGCCCATGGCGGAGAGATGATCGCTGATATGGTTATGTGGGCCGGAGCCATAAGCCTGATGGTCTATGTTTATGTGGCATCATCAAGTTGGCAAGCACCAGCGCGCATGCTGCCTCAAGCCATTGCGATTGGTGGGTTAATTGCTGCAGCAGGCTTTATGATCTTTCGTTACATGGGAAAAATCCCACCGCTTGCAACCGAAAGTAGTGAGCCCATTCTCAAGGTTGCGCGCCAAATTGGCTGGCTACTGGCACTAGTGATCGGCGTTAAGTTAATTGGCATGCTTCCTGCCATTGGGATGTTCGTTTTGCTTTATATGATTTTTGAGGGCAAAACGAAACCACTGACGGCAGTCCTGATCCTACTTCCGTTTTTGGGAGGTGTTTGGTTCCTGTTTCACGAGCTTTTGCATGTTCCATGGCCACCATCAATGCTTGGCGACTTATTTCTTGAGCTACGTCGGCTTAGCGGACGCTTGATCTAAAAGTTAAAGGACCCACCACGCAATGCGAGATAAAATAAAAAATCCTGCGGCAAGCTTAAACCTGCCAGATCACCAACTCTACGGGAGTGACTTGATTGCTGAGGCACTGCGCGAGCAGCGTTTTCCCTATATTTGCCTTAACCCCGGAGCAAGCTATCGTGGGCTGCATGATAGCTTGGTAAATCATCTTGGTAACCAAACGCCTGAGATTATAACCTGTATGCATGAAGAACATGCCGTTGGTATTGCCCAAGGGTATGCGAAAATCACTGACAAGGCTCTGGCAGTAGCCGTTCATTCCAATGTTGGCTTGATGCATGCGTCGATGGGGGTGTTCAATGCATGGTGTGACCGGGTGCCGATGCTCATTCTGGGCGCGACGGGGCCGCTGGATGCTGCAAAACGTCGACCATGGATTGAATGGATCCACACAACTATTGATCAGGGCAGTATGGTACGGGGCTTTACCAAATGGGACGATCAGCCTGCATCTCCAGAGGCTGCCGTCGAGTCTATTCGCCGAGGTGTAATACTGACGAATACAGCGCCGTCAGGACCCGTCTATGTAAATCTTGACGTGTCTATTCAAGAGCAGAAAATCGACGTTAGGCCGACATTTGATGATATCTCGCATTTCCCAACTCCGGACAATGCAGAACCACCCAAAGCTGCACTTGCAGAGGCGCTGGGGATCCTTTCCAGGGCCAAGCGCCCATTTATTTTCTGTGGCCGTGGGGGAAGAAGTGAGGCGGAATGGAATAACCGGATTAAGCTCGCCGAGCGATTGAATGCCCGCACGGCGACACATATGAAATTACCAGCCGGTTTTCCAACAACGCATCCATTATTTATCGGCGAGACAGGGTGGCGTCTGAAAGGCGCTGTGCTTGAGGCAATCCAGTCTGCCGATGCGATCCTGATGCTTGATTGGTTGGATGGCGGCAATGCATTGAAATTGGCATTTCCCGCAGGCGTGTCGCGTCCGCCAGTGATTAATGTATCGAATGATTTTCACATGCATCGTGGGTGGAACATGGATTATGGCGGGCTGCCAGCTGTCGATGTGTCGATACCAACGGTAACGAGCACTACGGTTGCTGCGCTGCTTGATGGTCTTGAGAAACCCGTGCCTGCAATACCTTTGCAAGGTTGGGATTTACCAAAGCTTGAAGGCAAAGGTGAAATTGGTCTGATGGATCTGGCGTTGGCGTTTTTTCACGCTACTAAAGATCGAGAGATTTGCATCACCGGCCGGCCGCTTGGCTGGCCACTCAATGCAAATGAAATAACTCATCCACTTGGCTTCTTGGGCCACACCGGTGGTGGGGGCCTTGGTGCCGGAACGTCAATTGCTGTCGGGGCAGCACTTGGTCTTCGAGAAATAGGTTCGAAACGCCGCGCCGTGGCAATACTTGGTGATGGTGACTTTACAATGGGATTAACAGCAATCTGGAATGCAGCTACCCTAAAACTGCCAATCCTGTTCTTGATCGCAAATAACCATTCTTATTATAATGATGAAGATCACCAGATTAAAATTGCGCGACATCGCGGGCGAGCTGAAGAAAATGCGTCAATTGGTCAGAGAATGCAGGGGCCTGAGCCAGATCTTGCTGGCCTGGCACGCGGTATGGGTCTAGAAGCGCCCGACCCAATTATTGATTTAGCAGATCTTCAAGCAGCGTTAATATATAGCCTTGAACGCGTTGAAAATGGGGCAGCGGTTGTCCTTGACGTTAGAGTTCGCCAAGAATATGTCGGCGACGGAATGGTGGAACTATCATGAATAGCATAATGAAAACCGAATATATTGCCACAGCAAACGATAGCACCAAAATTCGCTATGTGATTTGGTCAGGTAGCTCTGAGAACAAAAAAACGCCTACCAAGAGACTGGTACTTGTTCACTCGCTTGCGATGGTTGCCGAGTTTTGGGAGGCCACTGCAACCGAGCTTGGGTCTGACTTTGAGATACTTGCTATCGATTGCCGCGGACATGGCGCATCGGACAAGCCTCAAGGCCCTTTCAGTGTTGAGCTATTTGCCGGTGACCTTGCCGCTGTTTTAGACCAGGCCGAATGGGATAAAGTAATTGTTGGTGGTGCGTCGATGGGGGGCTGCGTTGCACTAACCTTTGCTGCGCTTTATCCACAACGTACTGCTGGTCTTGCGCTGATCGATACAACTGCTTGGTATGGTGAGACGTCTATCGTGGATTGGGAGGAACGTGGACAGAAAGCAGTCACCGGCGGTATGGCAAGCATGACTGGCTTTCAGAAGACGCGTTGGTTTTCAGAAAATTTTTGCGCCAAGAACGACGCTGTTGTCGAACAGGCGATCAAAGTCTTTGTGGCGAATGATCCTGCTGCTTATCTTGAAACTTGCAGAATGCTGGGTCGTTGCAATCAAAGCGCCGCCCTCAGCAATATAACGGTTCCGTGCGAAATTATTGTTGGTGAGGAAGACTATGCCACACCCATAGTAATGGCTGAAAAAATGCATGGAGCGATCCCCAACTCAAATTTGACGGTGATTCCAAAGGCGCGCCATTTTACCCCACTTGAGGTTCCAGATGTGATTGCGCGGATTTTGGCATCAATGGATATTGTCTAACCGCCCAAACTTGTTTTTTGCAACCAGCAATTAATAACCAAAGGTAAAACTGCATTCAAAGACCAACTATGAATCTGAGGAATAACTATGAATTTAGCCGACGAAATTATCATCCCGGGCCAGCTTGACACTGTCTTTGTCAGTCTAATTGATCCGGAGGTTTTGAAGCGCTGCATCCCTGGTTGTGAAGAGCTGAAAAAGACTAGTGACACTGATTTTGCCGCAAAAGTTGTATTGAAAATTGGTCCAGTCAAGGCTAAATTTTCTGGCACTGTGAGCTTGGATGTTTCCCGCGCACCACATCATTTAACGCTTTCTGGTGCCGGTGAAGGTGGGCTTGCCGGCTTTGCTAAAGGTGGGGCTGATGTTGAACTGGTGGATCAGGGTAATGAGACGCTGCTACGATATAGCGCAACGGCTGAAACCGGAGGAAAAATTGCCCAATTGGGTGCGAGATTGATTGAAAGCACCGCAAAAAAACTATCAAAAGCGTTTTTTAATAATTTTGAGAAAATTATGATTGGTGAAGAATAAGACTGGCTGAATAGGCTTTGGGGCCGACTTGGAATTTTCAAAGCGCGGTTGTGGCCGAAGCGTTAAAGCGGCGACAGATCTCCTCAAGATAGAGTGACCCAAGATGATGAGAGGGAAATGAATGCGACGTGTAATTATAGCAATAACTGGTGCATCAGGGGTGATCTATGGCATCCGTGCGCTTGAGCTATTGCGACAAATTGATGATGTTGAATCGCATGCCATCATTACCCCATCCGCCTACCGCACAGCTCTTGCCGAAGTTGATTATACGCCGGATCAAATCAAGCTGCTCGCCGATCAACTTTATAACCACAAAGATATTGGTGCAGCAATCTCATCTGGCTCGTTTCAAACCAATGGTATGCTGGTTGCGCCCTGTTCAATCAAAACTCTAAGTGCGATTGCCAATTGTTTTAACGAGGAATTGACCGCCCGCGCTGCTGATGTTTGTTTGAAAGAACGGCGCCGCGTGGTTTTGATGCTTCGTGAAACCCCATTTCATGCGGGCCATATCAGGTTGATGGATCAGGCGACACAGGCTGGAGCCATTGTTATGCCGCCAGTTCCAGGGTTCTATACGCGGCCAAAAACATTGGATGATATAATTGACCAAACGGTTGGTCGTGCGCTTGATCTTCTCGATATCCATTTGCCAGCAGTAAAGCGCTGGACTGGTAGCGGCGTTTCTTAGACGCGTTAGAGATAGAGTTACAGCGTCAATATTTGACATTTAATTGGAAGGAAACTTATATGCCAACTGTAGTAATGAAGGTAAATGGGACGAGTGTGAGCCATGATGTTCCAGCCAATACCTTGCTGGTTTCATTTTTGCGTGAGACCTTGGAGCTGACCGGAACACATGTTGGGTGCGATACCAGCCAGTGCGGTGCCTGTATTGTCCATGTGAATGGTGAGTCCATCAAATCATGCAGCATTTTAGCAGCGCAGCTTGACGGCGCCGATGTCACGACGATTGAGGGTATCGCCAATGGAGACGAGTTGCACCCAATGCAGCAAGCGTTTCATGAAAATCATGGTCTGCAATGCGGGTTTTGCACGCCAGGGATGGTGATGAGCGCGATTGAGCTTGTGGCAAAAAACCAAAACCTGTCCGAGCGTGAGATCCGTGAAGGACTTGAAGGCAATATCTGCCGCTGCACCGGCTATCACAACATTATCAAATCAGTACAGGATGCTGCTGGGAAAATGCACAGCGCATAGATATAAGGAACGAAAATGTATTCAACAAAATATGTCAAAGCGCGTGATATTGACGATGCGGTGAAAGCCCTGAAATCAGCCAATGATGGCAAGTTTCTGGCTGGTGGCATGACCTTGATACCCACCTTGAAGCAGCGGCTGGCCAATCCTGATTGTCTGGTTGATCTGTCTGCTTGCGGCCTATCCTCAATAGATGATGAGGGCAGTGCGATCCGGATTGGGGCGATGACGCGTCATGTTGATGTTGCCGAATCTGCGTTGGTGCAAAAGGCCATTCCAGCGCTTACGCATCTGGCAGCACATATCGGTGACCGGCAGGTGCGCAATCGCGGCACTATAGGCGGCTCGCTGGCGAATAATGATCCGGCGGCTTGTTATCCGGCGGCGCTATTGGCGCTTGGCGGTACAGTTCACACGCAAAGCCGGTCGATTGCGGCTGAGGATTATTTTGACGGTATGTTTGAGACCGCATTGGAAGAAGATGAGATCATTCGCGCTGTCAGTTTACCGAAACCTGAAAAGGCCGCCTATGTCAAATTTCCAAACCCTGCGTCGCGTTATGCGATGGTTGGGGCGTTTGTGGCGAAATTTGCCGATGGTGTGCGTGTTGCCGTTACGGGTGCGGGTGAGGATGGCGTGTTCCGGGCGCATGATCTAGAAGCGGCGCTTGATGCAAATTTCAGTGCTGACGCAATTGCTGATGGGATGGTCTCGTCTGATGGGCTGATGAGTGATATTCATGCCTCGGCGGATTATCGGGCGCATCTTATTGGCGAAATGACCCGCCGCGCCGTTAATGCCTGTGCGTAGTTTTTGTGAGTGCCGAATGAACCCCTCCGATATTGTTAAACAGCAATTAGCACCAACAGGTGTTTTGCGTGCTGGTATTAATCTTAGTAATTTCCTGCTTGTATCTGGCCAGCTTGGCGATGGTAGTCCGGACGGTATATCGCCCGATATTGCTAGATATATTGCTGCCCGGCTTGATGTGCCTTGCAAGCTGGTCACATTTGATCGTCCTGGACAACTGGCCGATGCTGTGAACCAAAATATCTGGGATATTGGTAACATAGCTTTTGAGGCTGAACGCGCGCAAACAATAGATTTCAGCAACCCTTATGCACTGATCGAAGCTAATTTTCTGTTCCGCCAAGATGAAAATTTTACAAGTAATGATGATGTTGATCATGATGCAGTGCGCATCGCGGTGTCGGAGCGCAGCGCCTATGACCTTTGGCTAACCGATAACTTCAAACAAGCACAGATTGTCCGTGCCCCGTCAATAAAGGCGGCGCATCAGATGTTTTTTGAGAATGAGGTCAATGTGCTCGCTAGCCTCAAGCCGAAACTGCTTGAAGATATGGAAAGCCATAAAGGGCTGCGGCTTATCGAAACGCCCTTTACCGCTGTTAAGCAGTCAGTCGGCATCGCGAAGGGCAAGCCCGAGGCAGCGGCATTTTTAAATGCGCTGATCGTAGACCTAGCGCGTAATGGATGGATTGCTGCCCAGTTACGACGCCATGGCGTGGCTAAAAAGCTAGGTGTTCCGGCGATCTAGGCTAAAAAGGGCAGTTGCTGACGCTGATTGTGTGGCAATCCTTCTGAAGATTCCCTGACATCGGCTGAAAGAAGGTTAATAATTTGGGGCTTTGTTTTATTGCGTAGTTGAGCGGATTTGATCCAACAACACCCTTTCTTATGCCACAGGCCCTGGGCATTACATTTTTTTGGAAGTTATCATGTCTGGTGTTGTTCTCGCACTTATTTCTGCAGCCATTTTTGGCTTTCAAAACGCCGCGGCGCGACGAGGCGTTATTACTGCCACACCATTACAGGGAATGATTATCACGGTACCGACCGTTTTGCCGCTGCTGGCGGTTATTAGCTACTGTCTTGGTGGCTTCACTGCTATGCATACTTGGGATCACGAAACTTACATATTGGCTGGTACAGCTGGCGTGATGCATTTTGTAATTGGCCGGTTTAGTAATTATCACTCTATGCAAGCACTGGGCAGTACGCTTTCTACACCCATTCAACAACTTGGTACTGTGGCTTCTTTATTTTGTGCCGTAACCATTTTGGGAGAAAGTCTGACTGGTTTGAATATTTTTGGCATTGTTTTAGTCAGTGTCGGACCCGCGTTATTAATAGCAGGAAGACGTCGATATACGTCAAGCGAAGTAGGCACTACCTTTGTTCCTGATTTGAAACGCGGCATTTTGCATGGGATGGTTTGTGTTGTTGGTTATGGTGGAAGCCCAATCCTAATTGTCTTGGCGTTGCAAAGCGCTAGCGGATTGGTCTCAGGCGAGAAGTTGGTAGGGACCTATTTAGCAGGAGGAGCATTCGCTCATTCATCAGCTATTTTACTATTTTCCTATATTTTTGCTTCGGCTTGCGTGGTCATGATGGGCCTAAACTCGAATGGCTTTAAATCGATGAGCTCTATGTCAAGGGAAGGATTGAGGTGGTTTCTATTATCTGGCTTTATGATTGCAGTTTCGCAGGTGTTTCGTTATGCCGCTCTTGCACTTGCGCCAGTTTCAGTCGTAGTGCCAATCCAACGCCTTTCTGTTATTTTTAGGCTATTATTCAACTGGTATCTCAATCGTCAATATGAACGCATCGAGATTAACATCGTAATAGGCATTATACTGTCCGTTTTTGGCGCCGCAGCGTTGGGCGTTAACACAACTGCGGCACTAAACTGGCTAGACCCCAATCCAGTTATTTATAGCATTTTGAACTGGCGAGTTTAGCTGCACACGTTTTTATAGCCTTGATCTAAAAAATCAGCCCACATCTCCATGTAAGGCCGCCGCTGCTCCAAATAGTCAGTTCGGTTATACGCCCGTGCAACCTTGGAGCCAGTTTTGTGAGCAATGATCATTTCCGCAACTTCAAAAGGAATGTCGGTATTCTCTGTAAGCCATGTTCGCAAAGTTGATCTGAATCCATGAGGCACGCCCGCAAGCTCTTTGTCTCTCATATGTTTTGATAGCGTGCTGTCGCTGATGACTCCTTTTCGGATGCTCGGGAAAAGGAAGCCATTTCTCGATATGCGCATGGCATCGGCAACAACACTCTGGGCTTCCTTGCTTAATGGAACACGGAAATCTTCCATCCTGCCCCGTTTGCCCTTCATCATCTCTCCCGGAATAGTCCAAACATCACCATCAAACTGATCTATCCTTGCATAACGTACTGGCCGAGATCGCTGTCCAGTTAGCATCAGAAGTTTCATGCACAGATGAGTTGA
>CALFSV010000141.1 GCA_937916485.1 uncultured Paracoccaceae bacterium
GCTCATCAAGTCTCCGACGGAGCGTGACAACAGCGGGGCCCGGCTGCAAAGCAGGACCGCCAGGCGGATGATCTCGGTGCTAGTCTTAAAGTACTTGAACGGAGTAAGTTTTGTCATGATCGGGCGCTAGCGGGCGCCCTGCCCCGTCTCAATGCGAGTTTGTCTGACAAGGTTCAAGGAGGTCTTCGGTGACGCCGGGAAGGCCTACGTCTTTCACTTTGCAAGCGACTTGCGCTCGGCCCTGACCGTGGCAACGCTTCAGGACATGCGCTTTGACGCTGCGCATCTGAAAGACGGCTCTTGCGACTGTTTAAAGGCCAGCGGGGCGGTCGTGGGCGCAAAGAACGACTAGGCGCGGACCTTGACCGAGCCGCCATAGGCGCTCTCAATCACGACGATATCCCCTGTCTCCAGCTCGACGCCGCTAGCATAGCGGAAGCCGTCGGCTCCTACACCCGCTCGTTCCACAACCAGGCTGTTCAGGCCGCCGGGCCCTGCCCCGCCAAGCGACCAGACAGGCTCCACCCCGTGCGAAAGCCCTACCGAAAGTGTCGCGGGCCCGCGCAATCCGTAGCGGATGCGCACGCCGCGCCCCCCCGGCATCTCGGCCGGTCGTTCGGGGCGGTCGGTCAGCGTCTTTTCCAGAACGTCGAACCCATAACGCGCCTCTGCAATCTCCACGGGACAGTTGAACGTATCGCCATGGTTGGTGGAATACATCGCATCGAGGCCCGGCCTGCGGGCCGTGGCGCCCCAGCCACCCATTTGCGGCTCCACCATCGTGTAGCGCCGCCCGGTATCCGGATGTTTGCCGGCAATCACCGTACCAAAGACAGAGGCGAAACTCCCGGCGGGGAGCCGCCCCGGGATCGCATCAGCCAAACAATGCCAAAGCATGTCGACCAGCTTTAGCCGGGTCTCGAAATAATAGCCATGCGGCGCATCGGGGCCCGCATGAAAGATCGTGCCAGGCGTCGTCAGCACCTCGAGCGGGGCGAAACTGCCGGCATTGGCAAAACGTTCGGGATCGGTCAGCGCCTTGAACAGGATTTGGCACGCGATCAACGCGCCGTCACGACCTGTGTTATAGGGGCCGGTCGCCTGAATCGGCGCGTCGCGCAGATCGACTCGGAACCGGTCTTTCGTGATCTCAATCCCGGCTTGCCAGACCGCGCCGTCATCCTGCCGCGCCTCGATCGGAAACCGCCCCTCAGGCAGTTGTGCCAGCCCGGCCCGCGCCCGCGCCTCGGCCACCTTGCGAGCCTCAACAATAGCGGCCTCGAGCGCGTCAGCGCCATAGCGCGCGCACAGCCCCCGGATCAGCGCTGCCGCTCGCCGGCCGGCCGAGACCTGTGACCACAGATCACCGTTCACGAAATCGGGCAACCGCGAATTGGTGCGGATGATGTCGAAGAGGGCGTCGTTGGCCTGCCCCTTGGAGAACAGCTTGACCATCGGCAGGCGCAGCCCTTCGGCCACGATCTCGGTCACGTCAACGGGCATGGAACCCGGTGTCTTGCCGCCCACATCCCCCCAATGGGCGATGGAGGCGACCCAGGCCACGCGACGGCCCTTGTGAAAGACGGGCTCGGCCAGCACGATATCGCTCAGATGGGTGACGCCGCCGTAGTTGGGATCGTTCGTGACGAAGAGATCCCCCTCTGCAACATCCTCGCCATAGCGCGCGACGATGGCCGTGACCGATTTGTCCAGCACGCCCACGAAGGACGGTATCCCCGCGCCTGAGCTGACCAGCGCGCCATTGGCATCCGTGATCCCGGTGCCGACGTCGAGCACCTCGTAGATGATCGGGCTCATCGCCGTCTTGCGAAGAACCTCGAACATCTCCTCGGCGGCACTGTCCAGCGCAGCCTGGATTACGTCGGTCGTAAAGGGATCAGACATCAATCCGCTTGGCGTCCCTTGGCAATTCCGACAGGATTTCCGGCCCGTCGGCCCGCAGGATCACGATCTCTTCGAGCCTGAGGCCGAACCGGCCCGACAGGTAGATGCCCGGCTCGATCGAAAAGACCATGCCCTCGTCGAGAACCGTCTCGGACGAGGCGCTGATCCATGGCGGCTCGTGCACCTCGGTGCCAAGGCCATGGCCCAGACGGTGCAGGAAATTCTCTCCATAGCCCGCCTCCGCGATGACGCCACGGGCGGCATCGTCAAGGACATGCGCCTTGACCCCGGGGCGCGCGACCTCGATCGCGGCCTCGACCGCGCGGTTGACGATGGCATGGACCTCGTCGAACCCCTCCGGCGCCTCCCCCATCACGGCCATACGCGTGATATCCGAGGAATAGCCTTCTGATCCGCCCCCGATATCCATAACGACGACATCGCCCTCTTTCAGGACCGTTGAGCCTGTGTGGTGATGCGGCATCGCGCCGTTCGGGCCCGCGCCCACGATGGAGAACAGCGGCTTCGCGCCCGCGGAGACGAAATGCGCGCGCGCCACGGCGGCCACTTCCTCTTCGGTCATGCCGGGCTTCATGGCGGCCCAGGCGGCCTGCATCGCGCGGTCGGCCTGAAGCGCGTTGCGCTTGAGCGCGGCGTATTCATCGGCATCCTTGCGCATCCTGAGCGCGCCGACGGTGCTTTCACAGAATTGCCGCTTCGCGTTCAGAAGCCTGTCCTGAACAAGGGCCGCATGATCGGCGCGCATGGTTTCATCCACCACGAATGACCCCGCATTGCCCGCCCCGAAATCATCGAGAAGCCGGTCGAGCGCGCCCTTCGGCCCCTCGTCGTCGGACCATTCATAGAACGGCAGATCGGTCTGCCGTCCGGCGCTTTCGGCCTCGAGCACGGGCATCAGGAACCCGGCGTGGCCCTTCGTCACCATGGCCAGAACGGGGCGTTCGTCGGCATGGGGATGCACGTCAAGCAACCATCCCAGATGGGCGCCGGGTCCCAGAACCACGAGGTCCACGCCCTCTTCGTCCATCTTGGCGCGCAGCCGGGCGAGCCTTGCATCGGATTTGGTCATGTCCGGTTCTCCTGTCATTGCTTTGCGGTCTCGATCACGACTTTGCCATGGCTGTCGCGGGGCTGGCTCAGATAGGCCCAGGCCTCGCGATAGCCTTCCATCGGATAGACGCGATCGATCCGGGGCGACAACACCCCGTTCGCCAGCGCCTTGGTGACGAAGTCGACCCCACGCGCACGGGCGGCATGGTCTTCGACATAGTTAAACAGCGAATAGGGTTTGAACGTCGCATTGGCCTGGAACATGTCGACGAAAGGCAGCGTCGGGAACACCCCGTCGAGCGTGCCGTAGAAGAGGATCTGGGCGTCGCGCGCCAGCGCCGGTGAATAGCGGTGGATCATCCCCGCGCCCACCGGGTCGAAGACCGCGTCGACACCTTGGCCATTTGTTAGCCTGCGAATCTCGGCCGCGATGTCGGTCTCCTCGCTGGTGACGATTACGTGGCTCGCGCCGCTCTCGATCAGGTAATCGACGCTGCCGGGATCGCGGGTCGTGCCGATCATGTTGGCGCCCGTCAGCCGGCCGATATTGAGCGCGGCATTGCCCGCCGTTCCCGTCGCTGCCGTCACCAGCATCGACGTGCCGGGGCCCGCCTTCGCCAGTTCCATCACCGGGAAATAGGCCGTCATGAACTGCATCCAGATCGACGCGGCCTCGACCGGTGACAGGCCTTGCGGCGTCGGGGCCAGATATCGGGCATCGACGCAGGCATAGTCGGCGCTCGTCCCGTCATTGTCATAGAAATAGGGCAGCGTTCCGACATGATCGCCGATCTCGATGCCTGTCACCCCCTCGCCCAGCGCGTCGACCACGCCTGCGGCCTCCATCCCGATCCGAGCCGGAAACGACGGAAAGCTGAAGGAATAGCGATCAAGCATCAGGTCCATGTCGCCCCAGTTGAGCGCAAATGCCTCGATCTTCAGCCGCACCTGACCGGGGCGCGGTTCGGGCGTCGGCGCCTCGATCAGGTCGAGCCCCTGCCAGCCATTGTATTCATGAATTACCCATTCGCGCGGCATATCAGGCCTCCACCACGATGCGGCCGCCAAAGGCCGGTCTGTCGTCAAAAGTGCCGATGCTGGCGATCTCTTCCTCGGATGGCGCCTCGCAGGACCATTTCCGCGAGGGCACCCAGCCACAATCACGCTTCAGAAGCGCACCGTATTCGGCCCGTTTCAGCGCCGCGATCGACGGATCGATCACCGGCACGCCCAGTTCTTGTTCCATGTGGTGGTGAAAGCCCACCTCCATCGTACAGCCGAGGATCAGGGATTCGGCGTAATCTTCCTCCACAGCCTTGCGCCCGGCCGTCATCAGGCAATAGGCGGTGCGGTCGTGATCTTTCTGAAACTCGGTCACGCCAAGTTCGACGTGATAGAAACCCGCCAGCCTGTCGCGGTGGCCGTGGTCATGGACGGTCGATTGCATCTGGTGGACCCATTTGCGCCGCCCGACGATCACGCCGAACCTGTTCGACAGGCTTGCTGCGATCTCGCACGACGCGACACAGGGCGCGGTGACGATCATCTCGCCCGAGACCTCGCGCGCTTCGAGAAGGCCCGTGTCGTAGAAACATCCGATGGCCAGCGCGTCGAAACCTTCCCGCGCCGCCGCGCGCGCGGCGCGAATGATGCCCGCTGTCACCATGCCCTCATAACTGCGAAACTCGATATTGGTGAACAGCCCGATCTCGTCGGGCAGCGAAGTGACATGCACCTCCGTGCCCGGCAGTTTCACATCGCGTGCCATGTCGGCAAACAGATCGTCATGTCCGTCGCGATGGGCGACGGGACTGAGGTACATGATCTTGATCGGGTCGCGCATGTCTCAGACCTCCACGCCGTGAATGACGCGCGCGCGTTCGGCGCTCAGGATGCCGTCCTTGACGTCACGCTTCACCGCCTCCGGATCGCGAGCGTTGGGGTCGCCATAGCCGGCCCCGCAGGAGGTGACGACGCGGATAACGTCATCGGTCGTCAGGCCCAGACCCGAGACGAAACTGTAGCGTTCCGTCTCGCCGTTCTTGATCACCTCGACATAATTGCCAGAACCTTCCTCGGCCCCTTCGAGCCCCCAGGGCTTGATCCGCGAGCGGGTATAGCCCGCCGTCAGGAACCCGTTCTGCGTGCGGATGCGGTATTCTAGGACGAGCCCTCGCCCGCCCGAGAACTGCCCCTCGCCGCCCGGTTCGGTATTCAACGCCATACGGTCGACGAACAGCCCGTTTCGCGCCTCCGAGATTTCGGCGGGCGTGTTGTAGGTTTCCCCGTGGAAGCCGCTGAAGATGCAGGGATTTCCGTCGCGCCCCTCCCATGCGCCCCAGCCGCCGATCTGCGGCTCGATGATGGTGTATTGGCGGCCCGTGTCGGGATGGATGCCCCCGATGAACGTGCCGCAGATGGAACTGAAATGCCCGGCGGGCAGCCGTTCGGGGATATGCGGCGCGAGGCAGCGCCAGATCAGGTCATAGACGCGCACCTCGGTCTCGAAATAGAACCCGATCGCCGCGGGCTCCTGCGCATGAAAGATCGACCCTTCCCGCGTCAGCACCTTCAGCGGCCGGAACGAGCCGTCATTGGCCGGGCTGTCGGGGTCCGTCAGCGCCTTGAACACCATCTGCGCGCAGACCATCGTGCCATCGCGGCTGGTATTGGTGGGGCCCACGTCCTGATCGGGATTGTCGCGCAGGTCGACAAGGAATTCGGTGTCGGTGATCGTGATCTTGACGTTGAAGATCCGGCCGTCGTCCTGCTCCTCGTCCAGTTCGAACGTGCCCTTGGGAAGGTTGGCAAGCTCGGCCAGCGCTGTCTTTTCCCCGAATTCCATGAAGCTTTGCATGGCCCGGATGAAGGTGTCGGCCCCGTATTTCGTGGCCAGACCCTCAAGCCGCCGCGCGCCCACCCGGACGCTCGCGATCGCGGCCCAAACGTCGCCCAGAAGGAAATCGGGCATCCGGCTGTTGCAGGTGATGATGTCCATCACGGCCTGATCCGTTTCGCCCTCGCGGATCAGCTTGACCGCCGGCAGGCGCAGACCTTCCTGGAAGATCTCGGTGGCCTCACCCGAAAGCGAACCTGGCGCCATGCCGCCGACGTCCGAGTTATGCGCGATATTGGCCGTCCAGGCGATCAGCCGCCCGTCGACGAAGACCGGCATCGCCAGAACCAAGTCGTTGAGGTGGGTCACACCGCCATACCACGGATCATTGGTAATGAAGACGTCGCCGGGGCGGATATCCTCGTGTTTCGACAGGATGAACTGCACCGATTTGTCGAGCACGCCGATGAAGGCCGGGATACCCGCGCCCGAAGAGGCGATCCGCCCTTCGGCATCGGTGATGCCCGTCCCCATGTCGAGCACCTCGTAGATGATCGACGACATCGCCGTCTTGCGCATCGCGGCGAACATCTCGTCGGCGGCGGCCTGAAGCGAATTCTGGATGATCTCCAGCGTGATGGGATCGTTCTGGCTCATGACCGCTGCTCCCCGATCTCGATATGGATGTTGCGATAGGCGTCGATCGACACGCGGTTGCCCGGGTGGATCACCACCGTCGAGCCCGAATCCTCGATGATCGCAGGCCCGGTGAAGGACATGCCGGGCAGGAGTTTCTCCCCGTCGTAGATGTCCGCCTCGTGCGTTCCCTCGAGCGCGTAGTCGACATCGCGCTGCCCCTTGAGCGCGTCCGACGCCGGCGCGTCGGTCAGCTCTTCGGGCTTCATCGTCAGCTTGCCGACCTCGGCACGGGCGACAAGGTGGATGCCCACCATCTCGACCGGCGCGGAGAGGCGATAGGTGTATTCCCGCTCATAGGCTGCGTGGAAATCCTCGGCGATGCGGTCAAGCCTGCCGTCCGTCACCTCGCCTTCGATCAGAACCTCGGTCGTGTGTTCCTGGTTCTGGTAGCGGAACTTGCCATAGCGCAGGAACGTGACGCGCCCCGGATCGACGCCTTCCTCGGCAAAGGTTGCCCGCGCCTTGGCCTCGGCCTCGGCAAAGACGCCCTCGATCAGCGCGCCCGCCCCTTCGGTCAGGTCGGCCAGCTGGGTGACGAAGTAATCGCGCCGCAGATCCGACATCATCATGCCCCAAGCCGAAAAGACCGAGGCCGCGGCAGGCACCACGACCTTCTTGACCTGCAATTCCTGGCCCAGCGCCACACCGTGCATCGCACCCCCGCCGCCAAAGGCCAGAAGTGTGAAATCGCGGGTGTCGTGGCCACGGTTCAGCGACACCAGCTTGAGCGCGTTGACCATGTTGTTGTTGGCGATCCGGATGATCCCGCGGGCGGCCTCGTCGGTCGAGACGCCCAGCTTCTCACCCACCGCCGAAAGGGCCTTTTCGGCGGATGTGATATCGGCCTCCACCTCGCCGCCGCAGAAATAGTCGCGGTTGATCCGGCCAAGCCATAGATTGGCATCGGTGGTGGTGGCCTCGCTCCCGCCCTTGCCATAGGCGGCCGGGCCGGGCAAGGCGCCCGCGGATTGCGGGCCCACATGCAGCTTGCCGAAATCATCGACCCAGGCGATCGAGCCGCCGCCATTACCGATTTCCACCAGATCCACGACCGGCACCATGATCGGGTAGCCCGCCGATTTGCGGCTCCGCTCGATCCAGTAGTCGGTCATGATCCGAACCTCGCCGCCCTCGACCAGCGAACATTTCGCCGTCGTCCCGCCGATATCGAGGGCAAGGATATCGGGCTCCCCGATCAGCTTGCCCAGCTCGGCCGCGCCCCAGAACCCCGAGGCAGGGCCACTTTCGACCATGGTGATCGGCACGGCCGACGTGGCGGCAAGGCTGTCGACCCCGCAATTCGACTGCATGATATAGGGCGACTTGGTAAAGCCCTGCGCCTTGAGACCGTCATCCAGCTTGCCCAGGTAGCGGGCGGCGACCGGCTGCACATAGGCGGACAGAACAGCGGTGTTCGAACGTTCGTATTCGCGCCATTCTCGGGTGATCTGATGGCTCGCGACGACCGAGACCTCGGGCCAGAGCCGGGCCACCTCGGCCAGCAGTGCCTCTTCGTGGGCGGTATTGGCATAGGAATGCAGCAGGCTGATCGCGACCGCCTGCACGCCCTCGGCGCGGAACCTGTCAAGGATCGCGGGCACGCCGGACAGGTCGAGAGCTGCGCGCTCTTCGCCCATATAGGTCATGCGACCGGGCACTTCGGCGCGCAGGTGGCGCGGCACGAAGGGTTCGGGCTTCTCATAATGCAGGTTGAAGAAATCGGGCCGGTTGCCGCGCGCGATTTCCAGAGTGTCTCGGAAACCCTCCGTGGTGATCAGGCCGACCTTCACGCCCTTGCGTTCGGTCAGGGCGTTGATGACGACAGTCGTGCCGTGGGCGAGGAAATCGACCTCGGACGGGTCGATCCCGCCCTTGGCCAGCACGTTCAGAACGCCCGTTTCGAAATCCGGTGGCGTGGTGTCCGACTTGGCAGTGATGATGCGCATCGTGCCATCGGCCGCGGTCTCGAAGGCCACGAGATCGGTGAAGGTTCCGCCCACATCGGTTGCGACCCGGCGAGTGATTTCGGCCATGTCAGTCCTCCTTCTTCAGGGATTGCGCCAGCAGGAACACCGCGGCCCCCGGCAGTTTGAGCGTCTCGGCGGCGGCGACACGTTCGGGCGTGAAATGCCCCGCCACGTTCAGGCAATTCAGCGTGCCCAGAAGTTTGCCGCCCGCGACGATCGGCAGGTTCAGGCAGCTTTCGCAACCTAGGCTCTGGATCAGTTCGTGATCGGCAAAAACTTCGGCGATATCCTCAATGGAATTAGCGACGAATGTCTCGTGCCGGCCCTCGACGGTTTCGGACCATTTGCCCGGCTGCATCGGCTTCTCCCCGCTTGAGGGATAGGCTTCGGGCATGTTGGAATAGGTCCGCCTGGCCACGCCACGCCCGAGGTCGAGCTCCATCATCGTGAACAGCGTGATGCCGATCGTGTCGTCGACCAGCGCCTCGAGCGCCGCATAGGCAGCCTCGGGCTGGTTCGGGTCGGCGATGGCCTGTGCAAGATCTCTCATGTGCCCTCCGCAAGGCTGTTTCTGAGTGAAAGCTCATCGTTATCCACCACCGGCACCGCCGAAATCAGGCTTCGGGTGTAGGGATCGCGCGGGTTGGTGAAGATGGCTTCGGTCGTGCCCGTCTCGACCAGTTGCCCGGATTTGAAGACGGCGACCCGGTCGGCCACGTTGCGCACGACGGCAAGGTCATGGGTGATGAATACATAGGTCAGGCCCCGGCTGGCGCGCAGATCATTCAACAGCCGCAGAACCCGCGCCTGCACCAGAACATCAAGCGCCGATGTGGGTTCGTCCAGCACAACGATACGCGGGTCGCAGGCCAGCGCCCGCGCGATGCCGACGCGCTGCCTCTGCCCGCCCGACAGGGAAGATGGCGCCCGCTTGCGCATCGCGGGCGGCAGACCCACGGCATCGAGCGCCTCTTCGACCACCCGCCAGCGCCCGGACCGATCCCCAATCCCGTAGGTATCAAGACCCAGCCGGATCGACGCCCCGATCGTGCGCTTGGGGTTGAGCGAGGACAGCGGGTTCTGCTGAACAAGCTGGATCGCGCGGCGATGGTCCGGCAGGCGTCGGGCCGGCAGATCGGCCCCGTCAAAGCGGAGCCGCCCGGAACTCGGCGCAAGGATGCCGAGGATCATGTTGGCCAGCGTGGTCTTGCCGGAGCCGCTTTCGCCCACCACGGCCAGACATTCGCCTTGCGCCACCGACAGCGACACGTCGCGCACCGCATGAACCGGACCATGATCGGTATGAAACGTCTTCGAGACGTTCTGCACCTCCAGAAGGCTCATGCTGCGCCCTCCTCGTGCCGGATCAGGGGGGCGACGAAGTCCTCGCTCACCTCGGGCACGTCCGGAAGGCCACCCCCGGTGATGCGCGGCACCGCGTCCATCAGAGCGCGGGTATAGGCGTGGCGCGGATCGGCAAAGATCGCGGCGGCGGGCCCCTCCTCGACGATGCGGCCACGGTAGATAACATAAAGCCTGTCGGCGAATTCGCGCACGACGCCCAGATTGTGCGAAATGAACAGGACAGACGTCCCGTGATCATCGACCAGTTCGCGCATCAGGTGCAGGGTCTGCGCCTGAACCGAGACATCGAGCGCCGTGCCCGGCTCGTCCGCAAGCAGCAGCTTCGGCCTGTTGGCCAGCGCCATCGCGATCATCACCCGCTGGTTCATCCCGCCCGACAGCTGGAACGGATAGGCCGCCAGCACCCGCGCCGGATCGGGGATCGACACCTCGGTCAGCATCTGCGTCGCGCGCGCATCCGACGCCGCGCGCCCGATGCCCGGATCGCGCCGGCCCAGAACCTCACGGAATTGCCGCCCGATGGTGAAGGTCGGGTTCAGTGACGAGGTCGGGTCCTGAAAGATCATCGACATCTCGGTGCCGCGCAGCGCGGCGCGCTGACGGGCCGACATGGCCCCGATATCGCGCCCGTCGAATTCGACGGCGCCCTTGATCCGGGCTGTCCGCGTCTCTTGCAGTAGCCCCAGAACAATCCGCGCGGTTACCGACTTGCCGGACCCGCTTTCGCCCACGAGGGCCACCTTTTGCCCCTGTTCGATCCGCAGCGAAATGCCGTGCAGCACTTCGGACAGGCCGCCATAGCCCTTGAACGACAGGTGCAGGTCGCGGATGTCCAGAACCGGGCTCATTCGTCGACCCCCAGTATCTCACGAAGGCCATCGCCCAGAAGGTTGAAGCCGAAGACGACCAGAAGGATCGCGAGGCCGGGGAATACGGTCAGCCACCAGCTGTCGGGCAGATAGCGCGCACCTTCAGCCACCATGGAGCCAAGATCCGGCGTTGGCGGCTGAACGCCAAGCCCGAGGAACGACAGCGACGAGGCGATGATGATCACGAAGCCCATGTCGAGCGTCATCTTGGTCAGGATAGCGGGCAGGCAATTGGGCAGGATTTCGCGAAACGCGATGTGAAAGCTCGAGGCGCCGATCACCTCGGCGGCCAGAACATAGCCCTCTTCGCGTTCGCTCCGCGCGATCGAATAGACCAGCCGCGCATACCACGGCCACCACATCACCGTGACGGCCAGCATCGCGTTGGTCAGCGTCGGTTCCAGCACGCCCATCATGGCGATGGCCAGAACCAGAGGCGGGATCGACAGGAACACATCGACCAGACGCATCAGGATCGTCTCGACCCAGCCGCCCATATAGCCCGCCAGAAGCCCCACGATCGTGCCCACCGGCGGCGCGATGGCCAGAACCACGAGCCCGAGGCCCAGCGAAATCTGGTAGGCATAGAGGATCCGACTAAAGATATCGCGCCCCACGAGATCCGTGCCCATCCAGTTCTGCGCCGAGGGCGGGCGGTTGTTGTTGAGGAAGTCCACGACCGCGCCGTTGTGGGTCGGGTATGGCGCGATCCACGGCGCAAAGACGGCAGCAAAGACGATCAGCACCACGAGGATGAACCCGATCAGCGACAGAGGATTGGCCGCGAGGATGCGGAACGCCCGGATCATGCCGAGGCCCTCGTGGAATGGCGGATGCGCGGGTTGAGGAAGGCAATCAGCAGATCGACGATGATGTTCACGATCAGGAACGTGATCGCGATGATCAGGACCGTGCCCATGATCGCGTTGAGATCCTTGCGCAGGATCACTGCCACGCCATAGCGCGACAGGCCCGGCCATGCAAAGACCGCCTCAACCAGGAAGGCATTGCCCAGCATCGCCGCGAAATCGAGGCCGATGATCGTAAGCGACGGGATGATCGAGGGCTTGAACGCGTAGGTCCGCGCGATGCGGCTGGGGAAGAACCCGTAGGCCTGCGCCATCTCGATATAGGGTTTCTCGTAAGTCTCGACCATGTTGGCGCGGGTCAGACGCGCGGCCTGCCCGATCCCCGACAGCGACAGCGCAACGGCGGGCAGAACAAGGTGATGCCACGCATTCCAGAATGCCGGCCAGTTCCCAGCAAGTGCCGTGTCGATCGTCATGAAGCCGGTGACGCGCTCGATCTCGTAGATGTCCTTGATCCGGCCCGCGATCGGGAAGAACGGCAGGTAATAGGCAAAGATCAGCATCAGGATCACAGCCCAGACGAAACTGGGTGCCGACACCGTCAGAAGCGACAGAACCCGCACGAGGTGATCGGGCCAGCGGCCCCGATACCTCGCGGCCAGAATGCCCAGGGGCAGCCCCACGGCCACCATGATAAGCCCCGCGAGGAACACCAGTTCCAACGTCGCTGGCAGGAATTGCGCGATATCAGTCGTCACGGGGCGGTTGGTATAAAGCGAAGTACCCAGATCGCCGCGCGCCAGATCGCGCAGGAAGAACCCGTATTGAACCGGGATCGGCTCATCGAGATGCATCTCCGCCCGGATACGCTCCACCTGCTCGGCCGTCGCGTTGGGGCCCAGCGCAATACGAGCCGGATCGCCCGGAATGATCCGGGCAATCGCGAAGATCAGCATCGAGACGCCGATCAGGACAACAAAGGAAATCCCTAGCCGTCTGAGCAGCAATCGCAGGACGGGTGACATGATCTGGTATCCGGTTGGGTCAGGGCGGGCCGGGCGGAGAGACCGCCCGGCCCTGTCTTTCCGATTACTCGGTCATTTCCATAAGGCGGAAGGAAAAGCCCATCCCGTCGAGGCCAAAGGCCATCGCCGGATCGGACAATGCGGGAACGCTGACACGGTCCGAGGCCGCAAAGACCGACTGACGGTCAAAACCATAGATCGTCGGAGCAATCTCCATCAGCCTATCGTTCAGCGCCGAATAGGCGGCCTCGCGGGCCTGGTCGGTCGCGGCCTGACGGCCGGCATCAAGTGCGGCATCGACCTCCGGATCGTTGAGATATTCCGGCGACTGCCACGTTCCCGGAGTGGAGGAGTGATACATCCCGTACAGTAGCGTGTCGGGATCGCCAGTCACCGCGTTGACAAAGATCTGGCTGATGTGGGGCGTGTTCTCGGGGCTGGCGACCCGCTCGGTGAAGAGCGCCCAAGGCAGCGTCTCGATCGAGGAAGTGATTCCCAGTTCTGCGAAGTTGGCCTGCATCAGAAGGGCCAGTCGCTCTTCCAGCGGAACCTCGGCGATCCAGCTGATCTCGAGGTTGAAATCGCCAGGCGCCGTGCCGCATTCGGCAAGGTAGGCCCGCGCCGCATCCATGTCTCGCGCCAGCGCGTCGGACGGCGGGTTAGAGCCGAACATGCCGACCGGGATCGCACCGGTGGAGGGGCTGCCCCCCGAGACATCGTCGGTGATCGCCAGCATCTGGATCGCGGTGCCGTAATCGAAGGCGTTTGTGATCGCGAGTCGGCAATTCACATCGTCAAGCGGCGGCTTGGTGGTGTTGAGCTTGACATAGAAGCCGCCCGTCCCGCTTTCGGTCAGGAGCTGCGCGCCGCCATTGGCAAGCGCCTGCATCACCTCGGGCGGAAGCCACTGGCTGGAAATGTCGTGCTCGCCCTGCGCGATCAGCGTCCGGACCGTTGCCGCCTCGAGCCCGTAACGCAGCCGCACCTGATCGGGCGCCGCCTCTTTGATCTCGAGGAAATAACCGTCATTCTTGGCCATGACAGTTTCTTCTTGCGGGTTGTGCGACGTCACCGAATAAGCGCCAGTGCCCGCCCCGTTGCTCGACAGGAAGCTTTCGCCCCATTCGTCGTCGGCCGTGGCATTTTCCTGCACCAGCACGCTGTCGACGATCGGCAGACGCACGAGCGATGCCACGAAGGGCGCGTAAGGCGCGTCGAGCGTGAAGCTGACGGTCATGTCATCGACCGACTCGGCCGTGACCCCGCCAAAGAGATAGGACAGACCCTGCCCCAGCGCCTGCATCCGCTCGATCGAATAAACGACATCGGCGGCGGTCAGTGGGTTTCCGCTTTGGAAGGTGACGCCATCGCGTAGGGTGAAGGTGTAGGTCGCGCCATCGACCTCCCAGCTTGTGGCGAGATGGGGGTCGTGGCCCGGACCGCCCTGCGTCGGGATGACGAGCGTGTCATAGACGTTGAACATAAGGATCGAGTCGGCGTAATCCGACGCCTTCGCCGGATCGAGTTCGCCTACGGCGACCTCGTCTAGGCGCAAGACAGATTGCGCATAGGCCGGAGCCGTCAGGGATGTCGCGGCAAGTAGCGCCGCGGCGAGCATTGTCCTTTTCATTTGTTGGTATCCTCTCCTGCTGAGTTGATATGTGCCCCTTTGTCGGGGTCGTCTTTGTGAATCGGGGCCGGCGCGTCACCGAAGATGTCCATCGTGCCGCACCAAAGAAGCGATGCGGTCCGATCGGTATGGTTCCACGTGGAATGAACGCGATGACTGTCAAAATGGAAGCTGTCCCCCTTGCAGAGGATATCGCGCTTCCCTTCGATCTCGACAGTGATTTCACCGTCAAGAATGTAGAACATCTCTTCTCCACGGTGGCTGATCGGCTCCGACCGGCGGCCCGGCGGTTGGTGCACGATTACAGAGTGTAGCTTACTGCCTTCAAACTTGGTCGACAGCCGTTCGTAGACGGGTTTCGCGCCCGGCACGGCATATTGACGGCGCTCGGCTTCGCGGGTCAGATCCTCGGTGCCACGAGGTTGGTCGAGGAACTGACTGACGGATGTCTGAAGAACTTCGGAAATCGATACAAGCGATCCGAGCGAAGGGGCAGTCAGATCGCGTTCAACCTGAGAAATGAACCCTACGGACAAGCCGGCTCCGTCAGCTACGGCCTGCATCGTCAGGCCGAGCTCCTTACGGCGCGCCCTGAGGGCCTCGCCGAGCGTTGGGGCGGTTTCGTCACCCACACGGGAAGCATTTTTTAACATAGGTAAAATTTGAGACCGGGAAATGATTCCCGTCAAGTGATATCTTTAGGACTACTAAAAGCCGCCCTAGGCTCCAGACCCATTAATCCGCTTGAGGCTGTCAAGCTTGCATGATTCAA
>CALFSV010000142.1 GCA_937916485.1 uncultured Paracoccaceae bacterium
AGCAACCAGAGCTTGATCGCGCTTGCGAATGACCACGAAAATTTCACCATCGCGAAACTGGAATGCGACGCCGTCAATCTTGAGTCTGTCGCGTCAGAGCTCGGGGATAGCGTGATGCTTTTCAATGGTCGCTGCGGACTGGAATTACCTGACAACCTGCGCGCGGGTGCCAGTGGGCTGATCCCGGCGATTGATACGGTAGATAAGACCAGCGAAATTTTCGCTGAATTCACTGCTGGGACCGAAGAGCGGGCCGATAAGCTATATGCCGACCTATTGCCGGTTCTCTGCTTTATCATGCAGGGAATTCCACATTTCTTGACCTATGGAAAGATGCTGGCCGCAGCGCGTTTGGGAATTGAGCTTGGCGGCAGCCGAGAACCCTCATTGCCAACGACTGATTTCGGCGCAGCATGCATCCGCCGGTTCTCGAAACACTTGGGACCGTTGAATTGAGATATTCCGCAACATCACCCGCCATAAACAATGGCCCAGACACCAAAAGAAGAAAGTCATGAATAATACTGCGCTACACAATTCGATTTCGTTCCGTGCCCGGCTGAGGAGGCTTTTCTAATGACCGTCGTAAACCTATCGCTGAGTGAGATACATGATCTCGCACTAGAAGCATTCACCCAAAATGGATGCGACCCTCAAAACGCCGGGGCCCTGACCCGGACGGTTGTTGCTGCTGAGCGAGACGGGTCTCATTCCCACGGCTTGTTCAGGGTGCCCGGATATGTGGCATCCCTACGTAGTGGGAAGGTCAACGGCGCCGCCGATCCGCAGATTTCCAACAAATCACCTGTAATTGTTAACGCGAATGGCGACGATGGGTATGCCCCCTTGGCAATCGAGCGAGGTATTCCAGCGCTGGCGAAAGCAGCGAGTGAGTTCGGTATCGCAGTAATGACTCTTACCCACACGCATCATTTTGCCGCCCTTTGGCCAGAAGTTGAGGCATTGGCCGAACAAAATTTGGCAGGGATGGCTTGTGTAAGTTATATGCCAAATGTCGCACCACATGGTTCAAACAAGCCTTTATTTGGTACCAATCCGCTCGCTTTTGCCTGGCCACGGAAAAACAAACCACCATTTGTATTCGACATGGCAACCTCCGCAATGGCAGGCGGCGATGTTGCAATTGCCGCAAGAGATGGCCATTCGGTCCCCCTTGGAACCGGATTGGATGAAAATGGCAATGAAACCACCGATCCGGCAGCAATCTTGAAAGGCGTGTTGCTTCCCTTCGGAGGGCACAAGGGTTCTGCTATTGCAACGATGGTTGAACTCTTGGCGGCTGGTGCGACCGGTGAACGGTTTAGCTTTGAAGCGCAAGATGCCGACAACGGTGATGGTGGCCCTCCCCGTGGGGGAGAGTTTTTCCTGGCATTTTCGCCATCACTACTGGCCGGTGAAGGTTGGGAGGACCATTGCGAAAAGTTTTTTGACAAATACGAGGCAATTCCGGGATCGCGTCTGCCGGGCGCAAGGCGCCACAACAACCGCAGTGATACAACCAACCGTGCCATAGACGCGAAACTTATCGCCACAATTCAAGAGCTTTGTAGTCGTCCCGATTCGTGAATCAGGCACAAGATTGCCATTGGGTTGCCTGAGTTACCTTTTAGAGCGTGTCGCGTTTGATCGCGTTCACCCGCCCGATACGCAAGTATCGGGCACGCGTCCGCCCACCCGGGCGAACGCCCAGCACTGTAAGCGATACTTGAACTGCGACTTCTATTGGCGTTGAAGGCGATTGACGAATTGAAAGTTAATCGATTAACTATGAGCATTAAGCGTTCCAGAACATGGGATTCGGCATTGCCCCCATCAGCGTTGAAACTGACCGGTTCCACGAACTGGGTGCCATAAAGGAAAAGAATGCCATGAGCTACTCAGGGCTAAGAGTCATCAGAGAGGCCTTGAATGGCCAAAGAGGTTGGAAGCCTGCTTGGCGCAATCCGGAACCCAAGCCCAATTACGACATCATTGTCATTGGCGGCGGAGGCCACGGGTTGGCCACTGCACATTACCTGGTGACGAAATATGGCGAGAAAAGCATCGCAGTGGTCGAAAAAGGCTGGATTGGGTCCGGCAATGCCGGGCGTAACACGACAATTGTGCGTGGTGACTACACTTTGCCTCCAAATACCCGCTTCTATGATCACAGTGTTGGCCTGTGGGAAAAGATGGAGCGGGAGTTGAACTTCAATGTCATGCACTCACAGCGTGGCGTGCTGTTCCTGCACCACAACGACGCGGAGAGGGACGACCACTATCGCAAAACCAACATCATGCGGATGCAAGGCACAGATGGCGAGATTTTGGGGCCTGAGAAGCTGCGCAAGATGTACCCCTCGATGAATTTCGACGGACGTTTCCCTATCACGGGTGCCTATCTTCACCGGCGCGGCGGCACCGCCCGCCATGACGCAGTGGTCTGGGGATATGCGCGGTCGGCCGACAGGCGCGGAGTAGATATCCTTCAAAATTGCGAAGTGACGGGGTTCCGGATTGAGCAAGGTAAGGTCTTGGGGATTGAGACAACCCACGGGTTCATCGGCGCAAAGAAGGTTGGTGTCTCGGTAGCTGGAAATACCAGCCGAGTGATGGACATGGCAGGCATTCGCACCCCAATCGAAAGCCATGTTCTTCAGGCTTTCGTGTCTGAAGGGCTGAAGCCCATCATTCCCGGCCAAGTCAATTATGGCGCAGGTCACTTCTATATTTCGCAGTCGGACAAAGGCGGCCTGGTTATGGGAGGCGACCTGGATCAGTACAATTCCTGCGCGCAGCGGGGCAACCTGCCGGTCTTTGAATCGGTGATTGAAGCCGCTGTGACCTTGTTCCCAATGCTGTCGCGCGCTCGTCTTTTGCGGGCATGGGGCGGTTTGCAGGATATGACCATGGATGGCCATGCGGTGATCGACGAAACGCCGATCAAGGGTCTCTATTTGAACGGCGGCTGGTGCTACGGCGGATTCAAAGCAACACCCGCAGCCGGCGAATGCTTTGCTCATCTTCTAAGCACCGAACAGCCGCATGAACTTGCCAAGCCCTATCGTCTTGACCGGTTCCGGACCGGCTACCTGCTTGATGAAAAGGGCCAAGGCCCGAACCCGAACCGGCAGTAAGGAGCGGTCAAATGATTATCAATCACCCTCTTTTGGGGCCGCGTGACCGGCAGGAATTCACCTATCTCGGTGATGCTTGCCTGATTGACCGCCCCGGCTGGCAGGCCGAGGACGCGATGGATCAGTTTTTCGAATACGTCTACCTGCGTGATGATCCAGCCGGGGAGCACCGCGAGCTTTGGTATCACGAGCATGGCGACCGCTCGTGGCTGGTCGTAACACGCAACACGGTGACGCATGAAATCACTAATGTCGAACTGGCCAGCGATGTGGCCCGCAAGCAGGGGCGCAGCAAATGACCCAATCCAACCGTTTGAATGGCGGCCTGATCAACCGTGGAAAGCCACTGAACTTTAATTTCGATGGGCGTACCTATCAGGGGTATGAGGGCGACACGCTTGCGTCTGCCCTGATGGCCAATGGCGTGCGTTTCCTGGGTCGATCGTTCAAGTATCACCGTCCGCGTGGTATCTTCACCGCTGGTTCCGAGGAGCCAAACGCGCTGGTCGAATTGCGCAGTGGAGCCCGGCAGGAACCAAACACACGCGCTACAGTAGCGGAGCTGTACGAAGGGCTGGTTGCTTGCTCACAGAACTACAAGGGCAGCTTACGTTACGACCTGCTTGCCCTGAACGATTTGTTCTCGGATATTCTGAGCGCCGGTTTCTATTACAAGACGTTCATGTGGCCGGCGGCTTTCTGGGAGAAAGTCTATGAACCCATCATCCGCTCAGCTGCAGGCCTTGGTCGCCTGTCTGGGGAAGATGACCCGGATGAATATGAAAAGGGCTTTCTCCATTGCGATCTGCTGGTGATTGGGGGTGGGCCCGCTGGCCTGATGGCAGCACTGACCGCGGGCCGTGCAGGCGCAAACGTCATCCTCGCGGATGAAGATTGCCGTTTTGGCGGGCGCCTGAACGTCGAACAGGAAGATGTCGACGGAAAGCCTGCGGTCGAATGGGTTGAGCAGGCTGTGGCCGAGCTAACCGCGATGGACAATGTGCGCCTAATGCCGCGAAGCACGGCGATGGGGGCCTTTGACCACGGGATTTACGGTGTGGTCGAACGGGTGCAGGACCATCTGCACACCCCTGTGGAAGGCAAGCCGCGGCAGACATTGTGGCGGGTATATTCCAAGCGCGCGATCCTTTGTGCCGGGGCAACCGAGCGTCCAATTGTTTTCCCGGACAACGACCGTCCGGGGGTGATGCTGGCAGGATCGATGCGGGCCTATGCCAACCGCTGGGCTGCGACGCCCGCGCGGATGGTGGCGGTCTTCACCAACAATGATGATGGCCATCGCACTGCGGTAGACCTGATGGCAAAAGGTGTTGATGTCACAGCTATCGTCGATGCCCGGCTGGATGCGCCGACACTGACGGGTGTGCGACTGATCAGTGGCGCGCATGTTATCGGCACCAAGGGGCGGCATGGCCTGAGCAGCATCCGGGTCCGTCAAGCGGATGGCCGCGAGGAAACGCTAGCCTGTGGCGCCTTGGGTGTGTCTGGCGGCTGGAATCCCAACGTCCACCTGACCTGCCACCAGGGCGGCCGGCCTGTCTGGAATGAGAGTATTGCAGCTTTCGTTCCCGGCCAGAACATCCCAGTTGGCATGTCGGTGGCGGGGGCGGCCAAAGGCCTGTTTTCGACTGAAGACGCATTGCGCAGCGGGGCGGAAGAAGCCTTGGCTGCACTGGAAATCCTGGGTATCGCCGCCAGCGCATTGAAGCTGCCGCGCGCCGTTAACAGCGCCTATAACCTCCAGCCACTTTACCATGTGCCCCATGGCAAGGGCCGGGCCTGGCTGGACCTGCAGAACGACGTGACCGTCAAGGACGTTAAGCTGGCACATCAGGAGAACTACCGATCGGTCGAGCATCTCAAACGCTACACTACTCTCGGCATGGGCACTGACCAAGGCAAGACTGCTAATGTCAATGCTTTGGCAATAATGGCCGAGCTGACCGGCAAATCGATCCCCGAAACGGGAACGACAATTTTCCGGCCGCCCTACACACCAGTTACACTGGGCACAATCGGCGGGCGTACTGTGGGCAAACACTTCCACCCGACGCGTGAAACCCCGACTGACAAATGGGCCAGGGAACACAATGCGCCCTTTGACATTGCCGGCGACTGGATGCGGGCGCGTTGGTTTCCGCAACCGGGCGAAACCCATTGGCGACAGTCCGCTGACCGAGAGGCCTGTAACGTGCGAAAGAATGTGGGTATCTGCGATGTGACCACACTGGGAAAAATTGACGTTCAGGGCGCGGATGCCGCGTCATTCTTGCACAGGGTCTATGCCAATGGTTTTGCTAAGCTGGCAGTTGGTAAGGTGCGCTATGGCATCATGCTGCGCGAAGATGGCGCCTGTTACGATGACGGCACCGCTGCACGATTGGCGGAAGAACACTTCGTCATCACGACCACAACAGCCAATGCCGGGGCGGTTCTGAGAAACATGGAATTTGCCCGTCAGTGCTTGTGGCCGGACATGGACGTACAGCTGATCTCGACCACAGAGGCTTGGGCGCAGTATGCCATCGCTGGACCGAAATCGCGCGAACTGCTGCAGAGGATTGTGGATTCTGAGTTTGATATCTCAAACGAGGCATTCCCGTTCATGGCCTGCGATTCCGTGACGCTGTGCGGCGGCCTGAGGGCACGCCTGTTTCGGATCTCATTCTCGGGCGAGCTGGCCTACGAGCTGGCTGTTCCCACCCGTTATGGTGATGCGCTGTGGCGCCGAATGCTAGAGTTGGGGCAAGATCTTGGAGTAGCTCCCTATGGTCTTGAGGCGCTCGACATCATGCGCATTGAGAAAGGCCACCCGACGGGTCGCGAACTCGACGGCAGGGCCACCGCACTGATGCTGGGTATGGGGCGCATGGTATCCCGCAAAAAAGACAGCATCGGCAGTACACTGGACCAGCGGGAGGGGCTGACTGATCCCAATGGATTGCGCCTTGTCGGCCTGAAGCCCGTGAACCAAAGCGAAGTGATAACCGCCGGTTCCCAGTTGGTGAATGAAACTGCGCCTGTTCAGATCGACAGCGAACAGGGGCATGTGACATCAGCCTGTATCTCGCCGCATCTGGGGCACTCCATCGGAATGGCCTATCTCAAAGGCGGTGATCAGCGCATGGGCGAGATTATCCGCGTGGTCGATCCCGTGCGGGGAACCGATGTAAAGGTTCAGGTCATTTCCACTCACTTTTTTGACCCCGAAGGAGGGCGCTTGCGTGCTTAATCTTCAAACTATCACGCCGCTTTGGGGCGAAACTCCGCGTGTCGACCGGTTCAATGGGCTAACAATCACTGAGGTTCCGAACCAGGCGCTTGCCTCGCTTGCCCTGCGCAAGGGGCGCGAGGACGAAGGCCGAAAAGCTGCCGAAGCAATGCTGGGCTTTGCTTTACCTGAGGTCGGGAGGCATGCCGCAGAGGGCTTATACGCGGCAAGCTGGTTCGCACAGGACCAGTGGCTGATCTCGGCGGAGACCTCAGAGCATGAACTCATGTCCTACCAACTCGTTGATGCAGTGGCCGGACTGGCGTCGGTGACAGAGCAAACAGATGGTTGGTGCCGTTTTGACCTGGAGGGGATGTGCCGGGGTGTGTTCGAGCGTTTGAGCGGAGTAAACTTGGCTGCTATGGAGGCTGGGAGTGCTACGCGTGCTCTTCTGGAGCATCTCAGCTGTATGGTCATCTGCTTTGAAACTGCCAGCCACTACTCGGTTCTTGGCCCTCGCTCTTACGCGCGCTCTCTGCACCATGCTTTGGTGACTGCCGCCCGTTCGGCTCTTTAAAAAAAGCATGCAAACTTCCAAACCGGATTTCAAAGCTAATGAAGGTCACCTAGGTGGGGTGATTTTGGTCATTGCGGCGGGAGTGCTCTGGTCAACTGTCGGCATTGGAATAAGGCTTATTGAAGATGCCAGTGTCTGGCAGATATTGTTTTTTAGGTGTTGTCAGACAAACTTGACGGGCAAGCGGCTAATCCTTAATGCTGGTTGATG
>CALFSV010000143.1 GCA_937916485.1 uncultured Paracoccaceae bacterium
GGGTCAGGGTCAGAAGTCGTGCTCTCCGGCCCTTCACCCTCGTATTCGCCCTCGTATTCGGTGGCCACGATCCGGGCGTCATATCCCTGATCCTCAAGCCAGCGCCGGAACACCGAAGTATAGCCGTGGGTTACGAAGATCCGCTCGGCTCCGGTGGCCTTTATGGCGGTGTTCAACCCCTCCCAATCCGCGTGGTCGGACACGATAAAGCCCCGGTCGGCCCCCCGTCTGCGCCGCACCCCCCGCAGGGCCATCCAGCCGCTGGCAAAGGCGCTGGAGCGGTCGGCCCCGAACTGTCGCGCCCATGTGCCGGACAGGGCCGAAGGTGGGGCCAGCACCATGGCCCCTATGTGGGCCTTGCGGTCGCGGCCGGGGGTGACGCGGATCGTGTCAGGCAGGGCGATTCCTTGCCCGCGCAGGACGGCGTTGGTGTTCTCGATGGCCCCATGCGTCAGGATCGGCCCGATGGCCGGGTCCAGAAGCGCCATCAGCCGTTGCGCCTTGCCCAGCGAATAGGCCCCCAGAAGCGAGGTTCGGCCAGCGGCGGCATTGGCGCGCCACCAGCTGTTGATCTCGGCCTTCAGGACGTCGGGGGCGGTCCATTTGAAGACCGGCAGCCCAAAGGTGCATTCGGTGATGAAGGCGTGGCAAGCTACAGGCTCGAACGGGTCGGACAGGCCATCGTCGACAACCTTGTAGTCGCCCGACACCACCCAGACCTCACCGCCGACCTCGACCCGGATCTGGGCCGATCCGGGGACATGGCCCGCCGGGTGAAACGAGACCAGAGCCCCGCCGATCTGCCGGGTCTCGGCATAGGGGATGGTGTCGACTGTGATGTCACCCAACCGGTGGCGCATGACGGGCGCGGCGATGGTGGTGCACAGATAGGCGCCCATACCGGTGCGGGCATGGTCGGCGTGGCCATGGGTGATCAGCGCCCGTGGCACCGGTCGCCAGGGATCAATGTAGAAATCGCCGGCCGGGCAGTAGATGCCGCGATCGGTAAAGGTCAGGACTGCGCTCATGGGGCTGAGCGTAGCGCACTTGGCGGCGCAGGGAAGGGTGCTTGGGACTTGTGCCTTTGCCCGCTCTGTGGTGGCCTGTCGCCAAAAGAGGAGGACAACCGATGCGAACAGCAGGTCTCAAGGCGCGGATGGCGGCGGGCGAGGTGCTTAGCGGCACGTTCATCAAGATCCCGGAGGTTTCGGTGATCGAAGTGCTGGCGGGGTCCGGCCTCGATTTTCTGTGTCTGGATGGAGAGCATTCACCGTTTGACCGGGCCCGGATGGACGCCTGCCTGGCCGTGGCGCGGGCGCTGGATTTCCCGGTGCTGGTCCGGGTCGGCGCTGGCACGCCCGAGGCGATCTTGCAGGCGATGGATGCAGGTGCTGTGGGCGTCGTGGTGCCGCATGTGGATTCGGTTGAAAAGGCGCAGGCCGTGGCCAAGGCGGCCCATTTCGGGCGCGGCGGGCGTGGGTATGCCGGATCGACCCGCTGGGCTGGTTTCGCGACGCGGCCGATGGGCGAAATCCTCGATCAGGACGCGCAGACCATCGTCATTGCCCAGATCGAAGAGCCCGAAGGAGTTGAGGCCGTGGCCGAAATCGCGGCTGTGCCCGGCATTGATGCCCTTTTTGCAGGACCTGCCGATCTTTCGGTCGGTTACGGCGAACGCACGGTGGGGACCCCGGCACTGACGGCAGCCCTTGCCGCCATCGGTGCGGCGACAAAGGCCGAAGGCAAGGTCTTTGTGACCTGGGTGCCCGATGCGCAGGTGGCCAAGGACTGGTCCCGGCATGGCGTGACGATGTTCTTTGTGGCGTCAGAGCATAGCTGGATGCGCGCGGGCGCGGTTGAGGTGGCCAAGGGTATTGCCGAGATCGGCGGTTAACCGACGCGGGCCTGGGCGGATTGCCGGACAAAATGCGCGGCCACCCGGTCGAACATCATCGCGCGTATGTCGGGCGTTTCCATCATGATCTCGTGGCGTGCGCCCTCGACCTCGACGAGCACACCGCCCGGCCAGGCCTTCATGCGGTCCCGGATGCGACCGGTGTCCACGATCGCTTCTTCCGAGCCGAGGAACGTCAGCGCTGGCATCTGTGGTGCGCCCTTTCTGGCCAGGCCCAGCATCTCGAAGAGTGATTCGTTCAGCCAGCGCAGCGATGGTCCGCCCAGTCCCATGTCCGGCTGCTGGCGCAAATGCTCTTGCAACCAGGCGAACATGTCGGGGTCGGAGGTCAGGTGGTTTTCCTCGAACGGCGTGCGCAGGACGTAGCTGTCGGGCGTCTGGCCGGGGGCCATGAGGTGGGACATCCGCAACTGTCGGCTGACCGACGACAGGGTCCAGGCGACAGGGCGCAGGGCAGAGGCCATCTGGATGCCCCACATGGGCGCTGTAAAGGCGCAGGCCTCGACCGGGAGGCCTTTGTAGAGGGAGCGTAGCCCGATGCAGCCGCCCATCGAATGGGCCAGCAAGTAATAAGGCTTTGGAAGACCGCTGGCCCGCACATGCTTCATCATGGCGGATACATCGCGCTGGTAGTCGGAAAACGAATCAACATGCCCCAGCATCCGCGACGGGCGGAGCCTGTCGGCCAACCCTTGCCCCTGCCAGTCGATGGTGACAGTGGCAAAGCCGCGATCCCGCAGATCGCAGGCAGCCCGGCCATACTTCTCAACGTATTCAGAGCGGCCGGGGAAAAGCAGCACGGTTCCCTTGGGGGCGTCCAGTGCCCATTGCCCCACCCGGATGCGGACATCATCCGATGTCGTCAGCCAGAAGGCGGCCCCATCAGCGGGGCCGTCTGCCAGTTCGGGAAAGTATGGCGCAGTCTGGGCCAATTCGGTCCCTCCGCTTTGGGTTACCCCAGGACGCCGGACAGTTTCATGGCCATGCCCATGTCGCCGTCCACGGCAAGCTTGCCGGTCATGAAGGCGGCGGTCGGGTTCAGGTCACCCTCCAGAATCGATCTGAAGGTATCGGTATCCGCGGTCAGTGTCACATCCGCTCCGTCGTCGCCGGCATGGGCGCCGTCGCTGTCGATCATGATGGCGCCTTCGCCCTCGATGACGAATTTGGCGATGCCGTCAAAACCCTGACCGCCCATCTTTGCATTCAGGGCTGCCACGGCCTCCTGCACAACGTCGCTCATTCGGATATCCTTTCTTCAATGTGATGTTGGGGGCCTAGTCACGGCCGCCATGAACGCTACACTTCCGGTATGATGTTACGCACCTCTCACTTCAAATGTACCGTAACGGCACTTTTGCTGTCTTGGGGCATTTCCGCGCCCGTGCTGGCCGATCAGGCCCGGATCGATGATCTTTTGGGCCAGTTAAAAGAGGCCGAGCCGGGCATGGCCGAGCGGATCGCCACCGAAATCCAGTCAGAGTGGTCCAAAAGCGGTTCGCCCGCGATGGACCTTCTGTTGCGGCGCGGCCAGGACGCGCTTGAGTCTGGCGACCCGGGCCTCGCAGCCGAGCATTTGACAGCAGCCATCGATCACGCCCCGAACTTTGCCGAAGCCTATAGTGCGCGGGCCAATGCCTACTACCGGCTGGGTCTTGTTGGTCCCGCGATCGAGGATCTAAGGGTTGCCCTGCTCCTCAATCCGCAGAACTTCTACGCCCTTCGCGGCTTTGGCGTTGTTCTAGAGGAAATGGGCCGGACCGAAGATGCCCTTGCGATTTTTCGTCAGGTACACGACATCTACCCCAGTGAGCCCGGCACCGCCGAGGCAATCGACCGACTTGAACGAATGCTTGAAGGGCAGGCGCTCTAGGCTTTTGGGCCTGCCTTCCGACAGGCCATGAACCGGGGAACGACAATGCAGGGCCAATCCCGGATCACGGCCGTTCTAGGCCCGACCAATACTGGCAAGACCCATTACGCAATTGAACGGATGCTGGGCTATCGGACCGGCGTGATCGGTCTGCCGCTGCGTCTTTTGGCGCGCGAGGTTTATGACCGTATTGTTGCCATCCGCGGCCCCTCCGTCGTCGCCCTCGTCACCGGAGAAGAGCGGATCGTCCCGGCCCGGACCCAGTATTGGGTCTGCACAGTCGAGGCGATGCCCGAGGGAATGGGGTGCGATTTTCTTGCCGTCGACGAAATCCAGCTTTGCGCGGATCCCGAACGTGGCCACGTCTTTACCGACCGCCTTTTGAATGGGCGGGGCCAGCACGAAACCCTGTTTCTGGGCTCGGCCACCATGCGCAATGCGATTGCCGCGCTGGTGCCCGGTGTGCAGTTCATGGCGCGGGAGAGATTTTCCACCCTGTCCTACTCCGGTTCGAAAAAGATAAGCCGAATGCCCGAGAGGGCCGCCATTGTCGGGTTTTCGGTTGATAATGTCTATGCGATAGCTGAGCTGATCCGACGGACCAAGGGCGGTGCGGCAGTGGTCATGGGCGCCCTCAGCCCCCGGACCCGCAATGCCCAGGTCGAGATGTACCAGAATGGCGACGTCGATTATCTGGTGGCCACCGATGCCATCGGGATGGGGCTGAACCTTGATATTGCCCATGTCGCGTTTTCGTCGCTGATCAAGTTTGACGGTCATCGCATGCGCCATCTGGCAGCGGATGAGCTTGCCCAGATCGCGGGCAGGGCGGGCCGCCACATGGCCAACGGCACCTTTGGGGTGACCGGGGAGGCACCGCCCCTGGACGATGAGGTTATCGAGGCGATCGAGAACCACCAGTTCCGGTCTGTTGGCCGGCTGATGTGGCGCAACTCCCGGCTTCAGTTCGGCAATGTGACACGTCTGATCAAGACGCTTGAAGAACGGACCGAGAATCAATGGCTAACCCGCGTGCGGGAAAGCGACGATCTGGCGGCCCTTAAGGCGCTTGCTGCCGATGCCGAAGTCATGGCCCGCGCCAGTGATGGCCCGTCCGTCGCACTTTTGTGGGATGTCTGCCGGATTCCTGATTTCCGGGGGATCAGCCGGCCCGAACATGCGGGCCTTTTGACCCAGATTTTCGGGTTCTTGCATCAGCATGGGCGCGTTCCGGATGACTACATGGCCACACAGATGTCGCGCATCGACCGGACCGACGGTGATATCGATACGCTGAGCAAACGGTTGGCGTATATTCGCACCTGGACCTATGTTGCCCAGCGGAAAGGCTGGACCCGCGACGAAACCCATTGGCGTGAGGCGACACGCGCTGTAGAAGACCGCCTGTCGGATGCCCTGCACGGGGCGCTGACCCAAAGATTTGTGGATCGGCGGACAAGTGTTCTTGCCCGGCGGCTCAAGCAAAAGGAGGTCCTCGTGGCCGAAGTGAATGAAAAAGGCGAAGTGACGGTCGAAGGGGAATTCCTGGGCCGTCTCGAAGGCTTCAGATTCCGTGCGGACAAGGCCGGAACACCAGATGAGGCCAAGACCCTGCGTCAGGCCACGGTGCAGGCGCTTGCACCCCAGTTTCATCTCAAGGCGGATCGCTTTTACAACGCCCCGGATACCGAGATCGATTTCACCGAACAAGGTGGGTTGATGTGGGGCGAAAGTGCAGTGGGCAAGCTGACCTCGGGCTCTGGCCCGCTCAAGCCTTTGGCCGTTCCTTTTGTCGATGAAGAGGCAGGGCCCGATGTCATCGCAAAGGTGCAGCGCCGCTTGCAGCACTTCATCGACCGCAAGATCGCTGCCGCGATGGAACCTTTGCTGGCGCTTCAGTCGGACGAAATGCTGACCGGCCTTGCGAAGGGTTTTGCCTACCGTCTGGTCGAAGGCTTTGGCATTCTCCCTCGCGGTGAGGTCGCGGAAGAGGTCAAGTCGCTGGATCAGGACGCCCGGGGTGCTTTGCGCAAGCATGGCATTCGCTTTGGCCAGTTCACGGTGTTCATGCCGCCTCTGCTCAAGCCTGCGCCGACCCGGTTGCGGCTGGTTCTGTGGTCGCTTGCCACCGGATTGGACGAATTCCCTGAAAGCCCGCCCCCCGGGGTGGTCACCGTGCAGGCTGCAAAGGATGCCCCGAACGGCTATTTTGCCATGTCCGGATACCGTGCCGCAGGTGAACGGGCGATCCGTATCGACATGCTGGAGCGTCTGGCAGACATGCTGCGCGACAAGGATTCGCGTGGCGGGTTTGAGGCCAATCCCGATATGCTGTCCATCACCGGGCTGACGCTGGAGCAATTTGCCGAACTGATGGGCGGCCTTGGCTACAAGGCAGAACGGGGCGAGCGCGAGAAGGTTAAGCCTGCTGCTGCGCCTAAGGCGGACGCTGTAACCGACGCGGTGAGTGAGCCAGAGCCGACCGACTCTGAGAATGCGCCCGCACAAGCCGCAGAGAACGCCGACGTTGAGGTGACAGCCCAGGTGGCTGAAACCGAAGCGCCTGAAACCGATGTTTCTGAGACCAACGTTTCTGAGACCGTGCAAGCTGAGACCGCCGAACCTGAGACAGTTGCGTCGGTTGAAGTGGCGACAGACGCAGATGAGGCCAGCGCATCCGAAGGTTCGGCGCCGGAGGTTGTCAAACCAGCGGCTGAGATGGAAGTATTCTACACCTTCACATGGGCCCCTCGCGCGCCCCGCCGGGACCGCTCGCCACAAGGGCGGCGCCCTGAAGGTGGCAATCGCGGCAAAGAGGCATCCGGCGACGCACCCAAGGGCAAGGGCCCCCGGGGCAAGCCAAAGGGCAAGGGCAACAGGACCCGCGACGATGCTCAAGGCGGTCGTAACAAGCCCCAGAAGTTCGAAGCCCGTCCGCGCAAGGACAAGCCGATCGATCCTGACAACCCGTTTGCGGCCGCCCTGTCCGGTTTCAAACCCAAGTGAGGCGCGGCGTTTGAGCGCAGAGGGGCGCGAGACGATCCGGCTGGATAAATGGCTTTGGCAGGCGCGATTCTTCAAGACGCGGACCCTTGCCTCTGGCCTGGTGTCGCGGGGGCGGGTGCGGGTGAACAGCCAGCCTGTCAGCAAACCCGCCCGGGCCGTCGGGGCAGGCGATGTCCTTACGTTTCCTCAGGGCGATGCGGTACGGGTGGTACGTATCCTGGCCTGCGGCGACCGCCGCGGACCTGCCCCCGAGGCGCAGGCGCTTTATGAGGATATGTCCGAACCCGTCACTCGCCATGTTGACCCTGCGACCACCGGGCCCAACCCGAAATACGAGGGCAAGGGGCGCCCCTCGGCACGTGAGCGTCGACAATCGGATGGGCCCGATTGGTCCTGATGGTCATCCGCGCTTGAATGATCGGTATGCCTGCTCTAGCTAGACCTCTGACACATTTTGGCACGAAATCCGGACCGGCCCATGACCTATATCGTGAACGACAACTGCATCGCCTGCAAATACACCGATTGTGTTGAGGTGTGCCCCGTGGATTGCTTCTACGAGGGTGAGAACATGTTGGTGATCCATCCCGACGAATGCATCGATTGCGGTGTGTGCGAACCGGAGTGCCCGGCGGACGCGATCCGGCCGGATACCGAGCCCGATATGGAAAAGTGGGTAGAGTTCAACCGCAAGTATGCGGCCCTCTGGCCGGTCATCATCACCAAGAAAGACCCGCTGCCAAATGCCGAAGAGATGGACGGCAAGACCGGCAAGATCGACTTGTTCTCGGAAGCGGCAGGCGAAGGCGGCTGACCTGATTCGGTTGCGTTGAACGGCCTTTTCGGGCGACTTTTATTGTCATGCGCCTGCAAACAGTGGGTTTTCTGCTGGCCCGTAAGGCATGCGCTTTCTTCGATGCGTTTTTTGTGATATGCTTGTTTTATATGTTGCCGCTTGAACCTTGATCCATACCCATAGCCACGTTGCCTGACGGAGACCGCCGCGGTTCCGCCGGGTTTCTTGTGGCCTCTGGTCTGGGTCATTTTGGAAGGACGCCATGAGCAAGACGAAGAAGAACGAATTCCGCCCCAATGATTTTGTGGTCTACCCGGCGCACGGCGTTGGCAAGATCGTGTCGATCGAAGAGCAGGAAGTGGCAGGCATGAGCCTCGAACTTTTCGTGATCTCTTTCGAGAAGGACAAGATGACCCTGCGGGTGCCAACGCACAAGGCAACAGATGTTGGCATGCGCTCCTTGTCCTCGCCCGACGTTGTCGCGCACGCGATGAAGACCCTCAAGGGCAAGGCCAAGGTCAAGAAGGCCATGTGGTCCCGCCGGGCGCAGGAATACGAACAGAAGATCAACTCGGGCGACCTGATCGCTATCGCCGAGGTGGTCCGCGACCTGCACCGCGCCGACGACCAGCGCGAGCAAAGCTATTCCGAGCGTCAGCTTTATGAAGCCGCGCTTGAGCGCCTTACCCGCGAGATTGCTGCCGTGGCCGGTAATGACGAAAACGCTGCCGCCAAGGAGATCGGCGAAGTCCTGGTTGGCCGCGCCGCCTGATTTGCCGGTCCTGAATTGAAAAAGCCGCGCCCCGAGGGCGCGGCTTTTGTTGTTTTTGCCTCCGATCCTTTGGATCGTCAGGTCTCCTCCGGAGGGGATATTTTTGGCGAGATGAGGATCAGAGCGCCCGCCAGCCGATGTCTCTTCGGCAGAATCCTTCGGACCAGTCGATCTGGTCGATCATCTCGTAGGCCTTGCCCTGTGCCTCTGCCAGGCTGGCCCCTCGGGCGGTGACGCCAAGGACCCGTCCGCCTGTTGCGGTGATTTGCCCCTGAACCTCTGCCGTTCCGGCGTGGAAGACGATGGCCGAGGAGGATTCGGGAAGGGTGTCCAGCCCCCTGATCTCGCTGCCTTTGACGTAGTCGCCGGGGTAGCCTTGGGCGGCCATGACGACGCTGACGGCGTGATCGTCGGCCCAGTTGGCCGAAACGCTGTCCAGCCGTCCCTCGGCACAGGCTTGTATCAGGTCCAGCACTTGTGCCCCGAGCCGCATCATCAGAACCTGGGCCTCGGGGTCGCCGAACCGGCAATTGTATTCGACCAGCCGTGCCTTGCCGTCTTCGATCATCAGCCCGGCAAAGAGGACGCCCTGGTAGGGTGTGCCGCGTCGCGCCATCTCGTCCATCGTGGGCTGGATGATTTGGTCCAGCACGTCCTGGGCGATCTTTGGTGTGAGGCAGGGGGCGGGCGAATAGGCCCCCATGCCGCCGGTGTTTGGCCCCTCGTCCCCGTCGAAGGCCCGTTTGTGGTCTTGTGCCGTGCCGATCGGATGCAGGGTGCTGCCATCGACGAGGATGAAGAAGGAGGCTTCTTCCCCTGTCATGAAGTCTTCGATGACGACCGACGCCCCGGCGGCACCGAAATGGCCGGAGAACATGTCGTCTATAGCGGCGTGGGCTGTGTCGTCGTCCATCGCCACGATGACGCCTTTGCCAGCGGCAAGCCCGTCTGCCTTGACCACGATGGGGGTGCCCTTGGCCTTGATGTAGTCGTGGGCAGAGGCGGCTTCGGTGAACCTTGCCCAGGCGGCCGTAGGGGCGCCGACAGCGTCGCAGATCTCTTTTGTGAAAGTCTTGGAGGCTTCCAACTCGGCTGCTGCGGCGGAAGGTCCGAAAACGGAAAGCCCGGCTGCCCGCAAACGGTCTGAGACGCCGGCGGCGAGCGGTGCCTCGGGCCCGATGATGACCAGGTCGATTGCGTTCTCGGAGGCGAAGACCGCCACGGCGTCCCCATCCAGGATGTCGACAGAGGCACAGTCAGCGATGGCGGCAATGCCCGCATTGCCCGGGGCGACGATCAGCTTGTCACACTTTGGGTTCTGCTTGACGGCCCAGGCGAGTGCATGTTCCCGCCCGCCGCTGCCGAGAATAAGGATATTCATGCCGCCCCCTTGCTTGGCCTTTGGTCCATCGCGTTCTAGGGTCAGGGGCGAGAGGGCACAAGGATGAACCATGGACCTGTTTGAGGATGACGCCCCCGGCGAGGGGCCGGGCAATGCGCCGGAATTCACCGTCTCGGAGCTGTCGGGGGCGGTCAAGCGTGTGGTCGAGGGGGAATTCGGCCGCGTCCGGGTGCGTGGCGAGGTGGGCCGTGTGTCGCGGCCGGCGTCAGGCCATTTGTATCTTGATCTTAAGGATGATCGGTCCGTCCTGGCCAGTATCATCTGGAAGGGTCAGGCCGCCCGTCTGACCCACCGTCCCGAGGAGGGGATGGAAGTGATTGCCACCGGTCGTCTGACGACCTTTCCCGGTCAGTCCCGTTATCAGATGATCATTGACGATATTCAGCCCGCAGGGGCTGGTGCCTTGATGGCGATGCTGGAAAAGCGTCGTGCTGCCTTGGCCGCCGAAGGTCTGTTTGATCCCGCCCTGAAGCGGCCGCTGCCCTATCTGCCAGAGGTGATCGGCGTCGTCACCTCGCCCTCGGGCGCTGTGATCCGCGACATCCTGCACCGCCTGCGGGACCGGTTTCCTCGCAAGGTTCTGGTCTGGCCGGTGGCTGTGCAGGGGGCCAAATGCGCGCCCGAGGTTGCCGCCGCGATCAACGGGTTCAATGCCATGACCGTGGGCGGCGCCTTGCCGCGACCGGATCTGATCATCGTGGCAAGGGGCGGCGGCTCGATCGAGGATCTTTGGGGCTTTAATGAAGAAGTCGTGGTCCGGGCCGCGGCTGCCAGCACGATCCCGCTGATATCGGCGGTGGGCCATGAGACTGATACAACCCTGATCGACCATGCCGCCGACCGTCGTACCCCGACACCGACTGCCGCAGCCGAATTGGCGGTGCCTGTCCGGCTGGAGCTGTTGGCCACAACCGATGCCCTTGGCGCCCGCCTCTACCGGGGCCTCGACCAGGGTGTGCGCCAGCGTCGTCAGCGCCTGACCGACCTTGGCCGCGCCTTGCCGCAGCCGGACGGCCTGCTTGCACCTGCCCGGCAGCGCCTCGACTTTCTGGGGGAGCGGCTGAAGGGAGGGTTGCGGGCTGCGACGGCTCAGAAAGCGCTGCGATTGGCTGACCTTTCCCTGCGTCCGGGCCTGTTGCGCAGGGCCCTGGGCGAAGAGGATCGGCGGGTGGCCTCATGGGCGGGCCGTCTTGGCCCGGCGCTGAACCGTGTCCTTGCCGCTCAGTCCGAGCGGCTGGCCCAGCGGGCGGATCGCTTGCAGCCGACCCTTGTCACGGACCGGATCGCCCGGGCTTCTGACCGTCTGGCAGGGCTGGACAGGTTGCGACAAACGCTGGGGTATGAGGCGACCCTTGCCCGTGGTTTTGCCGTGGTCTGGGGCGACGGCCAGGTTGTGACGGACAAGGCAGGGGCGGCGCAGGCGCAGGCGCTGGAGCTGCAGTTCAAGGATGGTCGTCTGGCCGTCGGGGGCCAGGCCGTCGGGGGCCAGGCCAGCGGGGGCCAGGCCAGCGGGGGCAAGTCAGTGCGCAAACCC
>CALFSV010000144.1 GCA_937916485.1 uncultured Paracoccaceae bacterium
GGCGAAGTATTACCAACGTCGTTACATGCGCCGCAATCAGATCGAGATCATGTTCCTTAGAGGGTGTGAAACGATAAAAGGGATCTCCGTAACGCAACCCTAATGCTGCATACCTACCTCTGCAACTGCCTGAATATCATCCAGTATCATCAGCACACTTGCGAGTAGACCTTGTGCCCCTTTTAGCGATGACAGTTTGGTCCGCCGGGTTGGGCGGTTCGTGCAAACTCTTCCAATCACGGCTTTAGCTTGTTCAGCATCGGCCATCATTCCTGTGATTTGTGTGACAGCGCTTTGCTCGAAGTTACGCAACTGATCTGACGCTGTTGGGTGTTTGCAGCATGCTCTTGTTGCGGGCAGCACATGTAACGAGAGGTCGGATCGCAGCCTCTCCGGTAGCTCGGCCAGCCTTGGCTGCCACTCACTGCCTAGCATGCCGCCGAAAGAGACGTCTAAGGGTATGCCGTATCCTTGCTCAATATAGCTTTCAATAAGCTGCAGGCCCTCATACACTTGGCGCCAACTGTCGTGCGCCTCTTGGATGCGGTGGATAGGGAAGTTGGTGGTTTCGACGCTGCCGATGTAATTGGTCTCAGTCATTGTATTGCTCCGGCTCTTGGGGGGATGGTTATTGAAACCAAGGCAGTGGCGCGGAATGCGCGCGCGGCGTCGAATGCTTTGTAGACGGGTGAACGCATGAGGGTATCCTTTTCGGTTTACGCAGCACTTCTTGGATGAGGGGTGAAGATCACCGAAAACACCGTTTCGGTGATTATAGGTGCAGATCACACCACCGCCCCGCCCCTCCCTCCCTATGGGGGGAGGGCGGTAGGTGATCCGGTGATTAGGTAAGGTGGAAAATACCCCCCTCAGCCTCGATAAAGCCGCTATCGATCAGGCCGTCGATGGCAGCCTTGGCTCGCGTAGCGCGGTGCCGCGTGGCAACGCCGGCGAGAGCGTCCTTGGCGACTTGTGCAAGGTGGGCCTCTGCCCACCCCTCATCCGCGTCTGTGTGGGCCTGTAGGGCGTCGAGAACAGCTCTTTGATGCCTCCCTGTCGGCGCCGACGACTTGCCGGTAGAAGCGTAGCCAAAGGCGGTAATTTCACGCACAGCGCAGCTGGTGATCGGCGCACCGAACTCATCAACACCTAGGGTTTCAACATCAAGCTGGAACTGGCCGCGCGCACCGTCGTCTGCATCCTTCATTTTTGTGACGCGCCAGCTGCGTAAGCCGGTTTTGTTGTCCCGCTCAACCGCGATCACCGCATCCATCGCGCCATTGAGTGCCGAATGCCCCCTTAGGCCACGCGACGCATCCTTGCCGCTGTGGTGTACAAGCACAACCAGCCCAGAGACTGCCGCCGAGATGGCCTGCGCTGCCTTGAGGACCAACCCCATGTCTTGCGCTGAATTCTCATCGGCGCCCGCAGTCGCCTGCGCCAGCGTGTCTATGATCACAACTGCGCCGGGTTTGCATGATGCCGTAATATCCGTTACCAACCGCTGGACGTTCTCATCACTCAGCAGCGAAAATTCTGAGAGCCAGAATTTTGCATTGTCGGCGCCCATTTGGTTTGCGGCTTCCCACGCCTTAATCCGCTGCTGAATGCCCCGCCCCCCTTCAAGCGCTGCGTAAACTACGTCACGCTCTACAATTTCACGACCGAACCACGCCGGCAGACCTGAGGAAATTTTTACAGCCAGATCGATTGCCAGAAAACTTTTGCCGCTGCCGGGCGGGCCGTAAATTGCTGCGGTCCCCGTTTCTGGCAGAACTCCACGCACCGTCCAGCGCAGCGGAGGAAGCGCTTCCAGATCACTTCTGGACAAAAGCCCGGTGGCAGCCGCTGGAACCCTCGGCACAGCAAACAGAGGCCGATCATTACGCGCGGGACGCGGCATGCCGTTCTCATAGGCATGATGAAACAGCGTCCCAATAGTGAGACCTCTGTGCGTGTCGTAACTTTCGAACAATTCGCTGATGGCCTGACGCGCGCCGTCGCCGTTGTCTTGATCCCAGTGCGCGGCGCTACCTGAGCTCCATTCCGCCACCAGTGCCAAACCGCAAGACCAGTCGAGGGACGCCACCGACCAGACCAAGCTCCGCCACGTTTCATAACTACAGTCAGGTGGAATGTGGGCAAGCGCCGCATTAACCTTGTCTATGTTTTCTGGACTTTCGATCCACTCGTTGCCAAGAATGCGGCGGTCGACGTCGAACAGGCGCGCGGGAAAATCAACCACATTGGCCGTGGCGCGCGTCTTTGATGGCCACAACAATTGCTCCACAGCCTCGACACCAGCTGTGCAGTCACAGACCTTACCACGGGCATCTTGCCCCGTGACGGTCAGGTAACGCCCCTGCACATAAAGTTCTCCTCCATCGCCTTGCCCGCTGCGCGGCTTGTGGCGAGACAGGCAAAATAGCCGTAGGCCGGAGCCACTTGGCGATTTCTCGATATAGGCACCGCGCATAGGCTCAAGCAGCGGCGCCGCGCGGTCTGAGTTGTCATTGACCTTGTCCAGATCGACACCGACTAAGTACAGCGGTTGCCCAGTAGCATCGCGTGCGACCGGCTCACCGTTCAAGACGAAACCGATACCGGCCGCCTTTCCAGCATCATACGCGGCAATTGCCATATCGAAGCTCACCCAGTTTTGCGGTGCGTGTGCATTTATGTTGTGCCCCGTTTTGGAACTGATCGGCACCTTGCTGATGCGACCATCTGGCTTTGGTGTTGCCTGCCATATAATCCATTGGTCACGCTGCCTAAGCAGGTCAGGGATCATATCTGGGCACACAGGCAGGACAGTTGGCTTTTGCGCTGGCAAGGTCATGACCGCCAACTCCCCGCCTCTGGGCGCGAAGATAGCCATGTTTCTACGTCTTCAACACGCCAACCGACGGCGCGGCGGCCAAGGCGAATAGGACGCGGAAATTCACCACGACTTAACAGCGCGTAGACATGTGGTCTGCCCCCGTTGAGTGGTCCAGTTTAAATGTTAGTGCATGGTCGGCCTTT
>CALFSV010000145.1 GCA_937916485.1 uncultured Paracoccaceae bacterium
GCACCCGAGAGGATTCGAACCTCTGGCCTCTGCCTTCGGAGGGCAGCGCTCTATCCAGCTGAGCTACGGGTGCATACCGTTCGCGAGATGCTTACGCCATGCTTACGCGAGAATTTCGTCGGCATGAAGAGCAAACCCGACATTCGCTCAAACCGTTGTTTAGTCACTTCTTTCTTCCAACACAACCAAGCATCACCAGCCTTGACTTCTGCCTTCGGAGGGCAGCGCTCTATCCAGCTGAGCTATGGGTGCCTTGGGGGAGGCTATAGGACAAGGGGCCGGTCCCCGCAATCGGAAATCTTGGCTTGTCGCTGCTTAGCCAAACAGATCGTGACACAACTCCAGCGCATCGATCAGCACGTCGACCTCTTGCGTGGTGTTATAAAGGCCGAACGACGCGCGACACGTTGCACCGACCTGCATGTGCTCCATCAGCGGCATGGCGCAGTGGGTTCCGGCCCGGACCGCCACACCGCGTTTATCAAGCACGGTCGAGATGTCATGCGCATGGGCAGCCCCGTCCAGAGTGAACGAGAAAATCGCCGCCTTTCCAGCGGACTGGCCCTGAACCTGCAACCAGTTGAGGCCGTTCAGCCGGTCGCGGGCATAGTCGCGCAGCGACCGCTCATGCTCTGCGATTGCCTCCATCCCGAGGCCCATCATGTAATCCAGCGCCACCCCCAAACCGATGGTCTGGACGATGCCGGGGGTTCCGGCCTCGAATTTCATCGGCGGATCATTCCATGTGACGGTGTCGCGGGTGACCTCGCGGATCATGTCACCGCCCCCCTTAAAGGGGCGCATTTCGGCCATCCGATCCTTCTTGACGTAGATCGCACCGGAACCCGAGGGGCCATAAAGCTTGTGCCCGGTGACAGCGTAAAAGTCACAACCGATATCGGTCACATCAACGGGCATATGCACCGCCGCCTGGCTGCCATCGACAAGCACAGGGACGCCCTTGGCGTGCGCGCCCTGCGTCACGGCCTTTACATCGACAACGGTACCCAAAACATTGGAAACCTGCGTAATTGCAACCAGCTTGGTCTTGGGACCGATGGCAGCGATAACCGCCTCGGGATCAAGGTCGCCATTGGCGTCGCAGTCGACCCATTTCAGGACAACGCCTTGCCGCTCGCGCAGGAAATGCCAGGGCACGATGTTGGCGTGATGCTCCAGGATCGACAGGACGATTTCGTCGCCGGCCTGCAGACGCGGCATCGCCCAGGCATAGGCGACCATGTTGATCCCCTCGGTCGTGCCAGAGTTCAGGATGATCTCATCCTCACTGCCGGCCCCGAGGAACCGGGCGACAGTGCCGCGCACGCTTTCGTATTTGTCCGTGGCAAGGTTCGAAAGATAGTGCAAACCCCTGTGAACGTTTGAATATTCCTGAGAATAGGCCTGGGTGATCGCGTCTATCACCACCTGGGGCTTTTGCGCAGAGGCCCCGTTGTCGAGGTAGACCAAGGGCTTACCGTTCACCTCACGCGAGAGGATCGGAAAGTCGGACCGAACCTTTTCGATATCATACATTGCTCAGGCCCTGCGTTGCGCCGACGCCTATGAACGTCAGAATGATTGTAATGCCCACGCTGATGCCGACCAGCGCCAGAACAAGGGTCAGGATTGATTTGCCGACGCTGTTGAAGTGGTGAACCTCATCGGTGAACCGGATGAGGGACCAGAACAGAAAAACCGCAGCGCCAAGGGCAACAACGGCCTCGAGGCCAGAACTTAGAAACCCAACGACGACCTGGACCAACCGCAAGGCAAGGCTCATCACCTCCAGCCAGACGACAACCGCCAGCGACGCGGCGAATGCGCCTGTGCCCCCAAGGGCTTGCCCGGTGTAGTGAAGGGCAAAGACCAGCAGGACCAGCCCCGACCCCATGATCATCCCGTAGCCAAGGGGCGAGACGAACAAGGGCTCTACCCCCAAGGGCAACACCATGACCGTCCCGGTCGACAGCGCCATCAGCAGCACGCTTAGTACCGTGACCAGCGCCAGCGACAGCCAAAGTTCTTTGCGCGACAGGCCAAGGTCAATGACCGCCCGTGCCCCTTCGGCCGGGGATTGCAGCGTCAGCCGCAACAGGCCCCACAGTCGTTTCAGTTCAGGCGACATCAAGCTGCCCCGCTTCCCTCAGGCCCTGGATGGCAAAGATCGCCATTGCCCCCAGCCATGTGACACCCACAAGATCGGTTCCGGTCCCTGGCCCGAGAAAACCGGCCATCAGGCCATAGAGCAACCCCATCGGGCTTGCCGCCAGCACCGCCCAGAACAGCGCCAGCCGCGCGGTCCAGGGCGCGCCATTCCGCCAGATCACCCAGCGAGCCAAGTGGATGATTGCCGCCACCAGATACAGAACCAGGGGCCAGATGATCAGCCAGGACAGTAGTTCGTAGGCGACGAGTCTGTCGAATTCGTCCCCGGTCAGAAAGGCGACCCGGCTCAGCCGCGGCCACTGCGCGATAAATATCAGCAGACATCCGGCCATCAGATAGGCCACCGCCCGGTCCTCTCTCTGGCCCATGGCCAGAAGGTCGCGCATGACGGCCCGGGGGCTGCGCCAGGTCCGGATGATGTCGGAGGACACGGCCATCAGCTGCGCCGTGCCATCCAGGCTTCTAACCGGTCCCGCAGATCCTCGGCCAGACGTTCATCATCGATCTCTTCGAGAGCTTCGGCCAGAAAGGCCAGCGTCAGAAGATCAGTCGCCGCCTTGGCCGGAACCCCGCGCGAGCGCAGGTAGAACAGGGCCGTTTCGTCAATCGCCCCCGAGGTGGACCCATGCGAACAGGCCACGTCATCGGCGTAGATCTCAAGCTCTGGCTTGGCGAGAAACTGACTGTCATCGTCCAGCAGCAGGGACTGGCTGATCTGATAGCCATCGGTCTTCTGCGCCCCGGCCTTGACCAGAATCTTGCCCTGAAACACGCCCGTCGCCCCGTTGCGAAGGACCTTCTTGAACACCTGCCGGCTTTCGCAACGCTCGGCATCATGGGTGATAAAGACTGTGTCGTCGTGCAAGAAATCCTTGCCGTCACCAACGCAGGCCCCGGCGACGTGAGCAATGGCGTCGTTGCCTGTCAGCTCGATCACGCATTCGTTGCGGGTCAGCCTTCCATTGACGGTCAAGGTAAAGGACTTGAACGTGCTTTCTGCGCCCAGCCGGGCAAACGTGTGGGTATGGGCCCGGCGTTCATGGTCCCGGCCCTGACTGCGGACATGATGAAAGGCGCCGCCATCGGCAACGTCGACTTCCATGACCTTGGACAGACGGGCGGCGGCGGGGCCGCCTTCCAGAACGGTCAGGTCCGCGCCGGGTTCCACCCGGATCACGTGGTGCAGGACAACGTCCGATGTCGGGTCCGCGTGCAGGTACAAAAGGCGCACCGGCTTTGCCACCTTGGCGGTCGCCCGAATGACCACACCATCGGTCGCAAAGGCGGTATTGAAGGCGGCCAGCGTCCGTTCGACCGGCGCTTGCCCACGCGCTTCAAGAACGCCGTACAAGTCCTTGGCCCAATGGATATCCTTTGTCGACGCGGTCGCGAGGCGGTCAATCTCAAGCCCCGTCATCGTGAGGTCGTCGGAGGCCTCAGCATCAAAGACACCATCGACAAAAACGATCTGCAATGCGTCGATATCGCCAAAGACCGGGCTTTCGTCAGCGACCAGAACCGCCGCTTCGGCAGCCTCTGCCCCTGTCAAACTCGCCGGATCGGTATAGCGCCAGTATTCATCCCGGCGATGCGGCAGACCCATGGCCGTGACACGGCCAAGCGCCTGTTGCCGGGCCTCCTGCGCCCAGGTCGCTCCGGGCGGAAGGGTCAAGTCGGCCAGCCGCAGGGCCGTCGCATCGGCCTTCAGCTGCATCAGGGCGTTTGACTTGGCCATCAGGCCACCTCTTCCAGAATGCCGGCATAGCCGTTGTTCTCGACCTCAAGGGCAAGCTCGGGCCCGCCGGTCTTGATGATGCGACCCGCTGCCATGATATGCACGACATCGGGTTTGATATGATCCAGAAGCCGTTGATAATGCGTGATAACAAGGAAACCGCGGTCAGGCGAGCGCAGGGCGTTCACCCCATCCGACACAAGCCGCATTGCATCGACATCAAGGCCCGAGTCGGTCTCGTCCAAAATGCACATCTTGGGTTCCAGCATCGCCATCTGAAGGATCTCGTTGCGCTTTTTCTCACCGCCCGAGAAGCCGACGTTGACCGGCCGCTTGAGCATGTCTGCGTCGATCTTAAGGTCCTTGGCCTTGCTGCGCACCAGCTTGAGGAAATCGGCGGCCGACATCTCGTCTTCGCCGCGCGCCTTGCGTTGGGCGTTCACGGCCGTGCGCAGGAAGGTCATGTTGCCAACGCCCGGAATTTCGACCGGGTACTGAAACGCCAGGAACAGGCCAGAGGCAGCCCGCTCTTCGGGCTCCAAATCCAGCAGGTCGATGCCGTCCAGCGTGGCCGATCCGCCGGTGACCTCATAGCCGCCGCGCCCGGACAGGACGTAGGACAAGGTGGACTTGCCAGAGCCGTTGGGGCCCATGATCGCATGAACCTCGCCCGCGCCAACCTTCAGGTCGACACCTTTGAGGATTTGCTTGTCCTCTTCTTCGAGTTTGACCTCCAGGCCTTTGATCTCAAGCATCTTTCACTCCATTCCACATCGCCGGGGCGCTACTGCACCCGGGCAAAGACATCCATAATCCAGCCCAGATCGCTGGCCTTCAACTGCTTTGGTTCAACCTCGAACCGTGCCATCCGTCCCACCATTTCGACAGGCGGGCCAAAGCGTTCCACCTCGTGGTACTTCGGCCGGTCGACATAGTCGTCGAAGTAGACCGTCACGGGCTGCGTCGCCCGAAAGGCCACCGCCAGAAAACACGCCGCCCGAAAGCGGCCATCAATCAGGACCGTGTCAGGCATGGTGAACCCTTCACTGTCCCAGACATGCAGCGGGTAGTGATGGTAAAGCGCGTGCTTTGCCGTCCCCACCGGTCTGCCCCATTTGCCCGTCGGCCCGATGTCCGCATGGACAAGGTTGACGTCGGCCTTTGGCGGGTTGCGATCAAACCAATCACGCATCCCGTCGACCCAATCCGCGTCGCTTTCCACCGACCAGACCACCTTGCCCGGCATGGCGGCCGCCATCGCCGTCGACCCGCCCGAACCATACTCCAAAATCACTTGCGCTGCTTCATATCCTGCCCGCAGAAACGCCGCCTCCTGCTCCGGCAGAGTGAGAAGCGGGGCGCGATCGAGCGTGGGTGCAGCACCTAGTCCTCCGGTCATCAGCGGCCTCGCGCCCGCCGAATGAGCAACATCAGAGGGCCATAAATCAGCCCAAAGCCCAGACCTGACATCACCGCGGTGGCCAACGTCGCGCCGTGCAACAGGATTTGAAACACCGCGTAAAGGATCACCGCCAGACCCACGTTCAGCGCCAGACCGCGCGCCCCGGATACCGGCCTCAGCCCCATGAATCAGCCCACCGAACCTTCAAGGCTGATCGCCACAAGCGCCTGGGCCTCCATGGCGAATTCCATCGGCAGGGCTTGCAGAACTTCCTTGCAGAACCCGTTGACCACCAGGGCCACCGCCTCTTCCTCGTCCATCCCGCGCGAACGGCAATAGAACAGCTGATCGTCATCGACCTTCGAGGTCGTCGCCTCATGCTCAACACGCGACGAATTGTTGCGCACCTCGATGTAAGGCACCGTATGGGCGCCGCATTTGTCGCCAATCAGCAGGCTGTCGCACTGGGTATAATTGCGCGATTCCTTGGCCTTGGGGTGCATGCTGACCAAGCCGCGATAGGTGTTCTGGGCCTTTCCGGCCGAAATCCCCTTGGACACGATACGCGACTTGGTGCGCTTGCCCAGGTGAACCATCTTGGTGCCGGTGTCGGCCTGCTGCATGTTGTTGGCGATGGCGATCGAGTAGAACTCGCCCTGGCTGTCGTCACCACGCAGGATGCAGGAGGGGTATTTCCAGGTGATCGCGGAGCCGGTCTCCACCTGCGTCCACATCACCTTGGCCCGGTCACCCCGGCAATCGGCGCGCTTGGTGACAAAGTTGTAGATACCGCCCCGGCCCTCTTCATCGCCCGGATACCAGTTCTGCACGGTCGAATACTTAACTTCGGCGTCTTCCTCGATGATGATCTCGACCACAGCCGCATGCAGCTGGGCCACGTCGCGCTTGGGCGCGGTGCAGCCTTCGAGGTAGCTGACGTAGCTGCCCTTGTCGGCAATGATCAGCGTCCGCTCGAACTGGCCGGTGTTCTCGGCATTGATGCGGAAATAGGTCGACAGCTCCATCGGGCAGCGGACACCGGGCGGCACATAGACGAAGGATCCGTCTGAAAAGACCGCCGTATTGAGCGTGGCATAGTAGTTGTCCGAGGGCGGCACGACGCTGCCCAGGTACTTGCGCACCAGTTCAGGATGCTCGCGGATCGCTTCGGAGATCGAGCAGAAGATTACCCCGGCCTTCTTCAGCTCTGCCTGAAAGGTGGTGCCAACGGACACGCTGTCAAAGACGGCATCCACAGCCACCCGGCGCTCCTCCTCGGGCATCTCGACGCCCGCAAGAATGGCCTGCTCCTTCAGCGGAATACCGAGCTTTTTGTAGGTTTCCAAAAGCTTGGGGTCGACGTCATCCAGAGACTTTGGCTTTTCGGCCATGCTCTTGGGGCGGGCATAGTAATACTGGTCCTGAAAGTCGATCTTGGGATAGCTCACCATCGCCCATGTCGGCTCTTTCATCTGCTCCCAACGGGCAAAGGCGGCAAGGCGCCATTCGGTCATCCACTCGGGCTCTTCGTTCTTGTCCGAGATCAGGCGCACGATATCGGGGTTCACGCCCTTGGGGGCGTAATCCATCTCGATCTCGGTGTTCCAGCCGTATTTATACTTGCCAGAAAGCTTGGCCACCGCATCGACCGTCTCCTGATCAACACCGTCCTTGACCTCTGTCGTTGTATCCAACGCCGCCATGTCTGACCTCTCTTTCATGCCACGCGGGTGCGCAGCTTGTCGTATGAACTCGTCCAGGCCCGCACAAAGCGCATGACCTCATCCTCAGTCGTCGTCGGGCCCAATGAGACCCGGATGGCCTGCCCGGAGTGGTCCGGGTCATGGCCCATTGCGCGCAACACCCGGCTTTCCCGGACCTTGCCGCTGGAACAGGCCGATCCCGCCGAAATGGCAAAGCCCGCAAGGTCCATCGCCATCACCTGCGTCTCGCCTTTCCAGCCCGGCGCAATCACACAGGTCGTGTTGGGAAGGCGTGTTGCGCCTTTCCCGACAAAAATAGTCTGAGGACAGCGATCCTCAATGGCCTCTTCTAGAATATTTCTAAGGTGTGCAACCCTGTCCCATATTCCATCGGCCAGATCGCGGGCCGCCGCTTCGGCCGCAGCGCCAAATCCGGCGATGGCAATCACGTTCTCTGTCCCGGCCCGCCAGCCCATTTCCTGGCCGCCGCCCCGGATCATCGGGACCACATCGGTCCCGCGCGGCATCACCAGAACGCCGGTGCCCTTCGGCCCGCCGATCTTGTGGGCCGAGGCCAACGCCATGCCAAGGCCCGACCACGAAAACGCAAAAGGCAGTTTGCCGAACCCTTGGGTAATATCGCTCACCGCCAGACCTTCGGGCAGGTCCTGCACAACCCCAGTTTCCGAATTGGCAAGCTGCAAGGTCGCCCTGCCCGGCTCCGCCACGGTGACCCGACCAAAGGCATCGACCGGCAGGACCGGATCGATCCAGGCCGCCACGGCCTCGTGCTCGACCGCAGCCCCTTGCAGGTTCCGTCCAGACAGGGCCAGCGCGGCCGCCTCGGTCGCGCCGGACGTAAAGATGAGATCGGCCTCACCCGCGCCCATGGCAGCGGCGATCTGCGCCCGCGCACGCTCTACGATCGCCTTGGCTTTGCGGCCTTCGGCATGAACACTGGACGGATTGCCCACCGCATCCATCGCCGCAATCATTGCCGCGCGCGCCTCTGGGCGCAGGGGCGCTGTCGAGTTAAAATCAAGATAGGTCCGGCTCACACCACCCACCCCTTCTTTGGATCACAAATATCCCGGGGGGGCGCCAAAGGCGCGGGGGCAGCGCCCCCAATACACAGTTCAATCATCGACCACCTCAAGCAATGAGGGCACGGCAGGACAAGGGGCCAAAGTGTTGCTTACCACGTCCGACAACCGGGTCTGGTGCAGGAACACATAGACCTGCGCCGACAGGCCTTCCCACAGGCGGTTGGTCAACGACTGCGCCTTGGAGCCTGAGGCCGCACCCGACGCCCCTGCCCCTTTGTGCATAGCGCTGACTGTCTCATCCACGGCGGCGAGGATATCGACCACCCGGATGTCCGAAGCCGGCCTTGCCAGGCGGTAGCCGCCGCCCGGGCCCCGGACTGAGTCGACCAGACCTTCGCGGCGCAGCTTGACGAACAACTGCTCCAGATATGGCAAGGACACATCCTGGCGGCGGGAAATCTCGCCCAAGGACACCAGCGTACCATCGGGCTGCATTGCCAGATCCGTCAGGGCCACCATCGCGTAACGGCCTTTGGTCGAAAGCTTCATGTCATCCTCAATCGGCTTGCGGACCGGTATTGGCCCGACCAGCGGGCACTCGGGGCCCGATGCGAACAATCGCTCAACGGCATTGCCGGGGCGCAATTCCATTGACGTTACCCGGCACGCTGATTACTTCGGTCAGAGTTCTCATGCGGGCCATCGCGGAGTTAGAAACATTCTAAGGTGCCTGATAATTTCTGTCAAGAAATTGAAAGCCCCCTCAAAGAGCGGACGCCCCGCCCAGTAAGCTGCAAGGATCATCCATGCCCGAAGTCATCTTCCCCGGTCCCGAAGGCCGGCTTGAAGGCCGATACCACCCCCAAAAGGACCGGGATGCCCCGATCGCCATTGTTCTGCACCCGCATCCGCAGTTCGGCGGCACGATGAACAACCGGGTGGTGTATAACCTGCACTATGCCTTCTACCAGATGGGCTTTACCGTCATTCGCTTCAACTTCCGGGGCGTCGGACGCAGCCAGGGCGAATACGATCAGGGGATCGGAGAGCTGTCGGATGCCGCCTCCGCGCTCGACTACCTGCAGTCGATGAACACCAATTCGAAGCATTGCTGGGTCGCGGGCTTTTCCTTTGGGGCCTGGATCGGCATGCAGCTCTTGATGCGCCGGCCCGAGATCACGGGGTTCATCTCGGTCGCGCCTCCGGCCAACATGTACGACTTTTCGTTCCTGGCCCCCTGCCCGTCATCCGGCCTTGTCATCAACGGCTCTGCCGACCGTGTGGCGCCGCCACAGGACACCGTCAATCTGGTGGGCAAGCTGCACGAGCAAAAAGGCATCACCGTCACCCACGACGTCGTCGAAGGGGCGGGCCATTTCTTTGAAGACCCGCACATGGATACGATGATCGACACGGTCAAAACCTATGTCCGCCGCCGCCTGACGGAAAACAGCCGATAAGATGTCATATATCCGGGGCGAGCCGCTTTCGCCCCGGACCCTGACCCGCTAGGATATGGCCATTCAAAGGCGATATTTTCAGGCAAAGGCAGGGTTGTATTATGGGCGTGGTTGAGGATCTTGCAGACGAACTGGCCCGTGACGCCATCGCGGCGGCCAAACGGCTTGGCGACCCCGGCCTGATCGAAAAGGTGTCAAAGACCCTGGGCGATACGTCGACCACCACTCAAGAGGCCTATCTGACGGCCGTCCGCGTCCGCCTTGCCGCCGAACGAGCCCGCAACTTCATCGAGACCCAATTGGCCAAAGCCCCCCAAGGGGTGGCGGTTGGACCAGAAATTGATATCTCGAGCCAAAGGATCATGAACGCAGCGGATGACGGGGCTGGCGGCCACTAGCTCTCCCGCCCTTGACAGGAGAGCCTATGTCCGACCGTCTGACCGCCCAATTCGATTTTCTGAACGAGGCCGACCGCCTCAAGTCGGTCTTGCGCGGCACGACACTTTGCGACGGATCGCGCCGCGAGAACTCGGGCGAGCATAGCTGGCACATCGCCCTCTACGCCCTGATCCTGCAAGAACATGCCATCGCCCCGGTCAACATAGACCGGGTGATCCGCATGCTCCTCATTCACGACCTTGTAGAGATCGACGCGGGCGACAACCCCATTCACGGCGATCATGACGTCGCCGAAATGGCCCGGATCGAGCAGCTGGCCGCCGACCGCCTGTTTGGCATGCTGCCCCCCGACCAACGCGACAGCCTGCGCGCCTTGTGGGAAGAGTTTGAGGCCGCCGAAACCCCGGACGCCGTCTTTGCCAAAAGCGTCGACCGGGTGCAGCCCGTCATGGCCAACCTCGAATCGGGTGGCGGGACCTGGCCGGAATACAAAGTTACGCCCGAACAGCTTGACACCCGGGTCGGAGCAAAAGTCCGGCGCGGCGCCCCTGTCCTTTGGGCCCAGCTCAAACAGCGGATCGACGACTGGTTCGGCGCCCATTCCGCAGGCTGACAGCTCAAGAGACGCGCAAAACCTTGCCGCAGCGCAGCGAAATAGTGTATACAATCGTATACAAGCCTTCCAAAGGACAGTAAAATCGCCTATGAGGGGGCAAACCAGCGCCAGTGGAGTACCCCATGACCAAGATCAAGGTTGCCAACCCGGTCGTCGAGCTTGACGGCGATGAAATGACCCGGATCATCTGGGACTTTATCAAACAAAAGCTGATCCTTCCCTACCTCGACATCGACCTGAAGTACTATGATCTTGGGATGGAGGTGCGCGACGCCACCGACGACCAGATCACCGTCGATGCAGCCCATGCCATCAAGGAACACGGGGTCGGCATCAAATGCGCCACCATCACCCCCGATGAGGCCCGGGTCGAGGAATTCGGGCTCAAACAGATGTGGCGGTCGCCCAACGGGACGATCCGCAACATCCTGGGCGGCGTGATCTTTCGCCAGCCCATCATCTGCCGAAACGTCCCCCGCCTCGTCCCCGGCTGGACCCAGCCCATCGTGGTCGGCCGCCATGCTTACGGCGACCAATACCGCGCCACCGATTTCCGCTTTCCGGGCAAGGGCACGCTGACCCTCAAATTCGTCGGCGAGGACGGAGAGGTGATCGAACGCGAAGTGTTCCAGTCCCCAGGCGCAGGTGTCGCCATGGCGATGTACAACCTTGATGAAAGCATCATCGACTTTGCCCGCGCCTCCATGAACTATGGCCTGAACCTTGGCTGGCCGGTCTACCTGTCGACCAAGAACACAATCCTCAAGGCCTATGACGGCCGCTTCAAGGACCTATTCCAAAAGGTTTATGAGGAAGAATTCGCCAATAAGTTCAAGCAGGCTGGCATCACCTACGAACACCGGTTGATCGACGACATGGTGGCCTCGGCCCTCAAGTGGTCGGGCGGCTATGTGTGGGCCTGCAAGAACTACGACGGCGATGTGCAGTCCGATACGGTGGCGCAAGGCTTCGGCTCGCTCGGGCTGATGACCTCCGTGTTGATGACGCCCGATGGCAAGGTGGTCGAGGCTGAGGCCGCCCACGGCACCGTCACCCGCCACTACCGCCAGCACCAGAAGGGCGAGGCGACATCGACCAATTCGATCGCCTCGATCTATGCCTGGACGGGCGGGCTAAAGCATCGGGCCAAGCTCGATGGTAACGTGCAGCTCGCCAAATTTGCCGACACGTTGGAAAAGGCCACCGTTCAGGCGGTCGAGGATGGTCATATGACCAAGGACCTCGCCCTGCTTGTCGGGCCCGAGCAGAAATGGCTGACGACGATGGGCTACCTGGAAAAGGTGGACACCTATCTGAACAAGGCTCTAAGCTAGCCCATCCGACGCGCTTTGCGACCGGCTCCACTGGCGTCGGTCGCGACCGGTTTGCCGCGACGCAGCGGAAGAACGGCTTCGGCTGGCCTTTCTTCTAGCCTTTTCTGCAATTGCACGGTAAGGGCCGGTCAACTCCGCAAAAGGCATGACTCATGGACATTCGCAATATCGCGATCATCGCACACGTTGACCACGGCAAGACGACGCTGGTGGACGAACTGCTCAAGCAATCCGGCACCTACCGCGAGAATCAGGCAACGACCGAACGTGCCATGGATTCCAACGACATCGAGCGTGAGCGGGGGATCACCATCCTCGCCAAATGTACCTCGGTCGAACATGACGGTATCCGTATCAACATCGTCGACACCCCCGGCCACGCCGATTTCGGTGGCGAGGTTGAGCGCATTTTGTCGATGGTCGACGGCGTTGTCCTTCTGGTCGATGCCGCCGAAGGCCCGATGCCGCAAACCAAATTCGTGACCGCCAAGGCGCTTGCCCTTGGGCTGAAGCCGATTGTCGTGCTGAACAAGGTCGACAAGGCCGACGCAGAGCCTGACCGGGCGCTGGACGAATGCTTTGACCTTTTCGCCAACCTTGGCGCAACGGATGAACAGCTTGATTTCCCCCACCTTTACGCCTCTGGCCGCGCCGGCTGGGCCGATACGAGCCTTGAAGGCCCCCGCAAGGACCTGACGGCGCTGTTCGATCTGATCATCAGCCACGTTGAATCGCCCAAGCAGCAGGCTGCCAAGGATCAGCCGTTCCGTATGCTGGCGACCACCCTGTCCGCCGACCCCTTTATCGGTCGTATCCTGACCGGTCGGGTCGAGGCTGGCACGCTGCGCGCCGGCGAAACCGTCAAAGCGCTAAGCCGGAATGGCGAAAAGCTTGAGCAGTTCCGCGTGTCCAAGATCCTGGCCTTCCGCGGACTGTCCCAGCAGCCCATCGACGCCGCCGAAGCTGGCGACATCGTGACGCTGGCGGGCATGACCAAGGCGACGGTGGCAGACACGATCTGCGATTTGTCGAACGACATTCCGATCCCATCGCAGCCCATCGATCCGCCAACCATCACCGTGACCTTCGGCATCAACGATTCGCCCCTCGCAGGCCGTGATGGCAAGAAGGTGCAGTCCCGCGTCATCCGCGAGCGTCTGATGCGCGAAGCCGAAGTGAACGTGGCGATCAAGATCGCCGACACCCCCGGTGGCGAGGCCTTTGAGGTGTCGGGCCGTGGTGAATTGCAGATGGGCGTCCTGATCGAAAACATGCGCCGCGAAGGGTTCGAGCTTTCGATTTCGCGCCCGCAGGTGATCTTCAAGGACGAAGGCGGGATCCGGATGGAACCCGTTGAGGAAGTGACCGTTGACGTCGATGACGAATACACTGGCGCTGTCGTGGAAAAGCTGACCGGCCCCCGCAAGGGCGACCTGGTCGAGATGAAGCCTGCCGGTGTCGGCAAGACCCGCATCATCGCCCATGTCCCGTCGCGTGGCCTGATCGGCTATCACGGCGAATTCCTCACCGACACTCGCGGCTCTGGCGTGCTCAACCGCATCTTCCACGGCTGGACCCCTCACCGCGGCCCGATCCAGGGCCGTCGTCAGGGCGTTCTGGTCTCAATGGGATCGGGTACGGCCGTCGCCTATTCGCTTTGGAAGCTTGAGGATCGCGGCAAGATGTTCGTGGTACCGCAGGATCCGGTCTACGAAGGCATGATCATCGGCGAGCATAGCCGTGAAAACGACCTTGATGTGAACCCGCTCAAGGGCAAGCAGCTGACCAACGTCCGTGCCTCTGGCACGGACGAGGCTGTCCGCCTGACCCCGCCGGTCATCATGAGCCTTGAGCAGGCGATTGCCTATATCGACGATGATGAGCTGGTCGAAGTGACGCCCAACGCCATCCGTCTGCGCAAACGCTTCCTCGACCCCCACGAGCGCAAGCGCCAGGCCCGCGCCAGCTAAGCTATTTGTTCAACCCGGTCCCCCAGTTGGATGGGACCGGGTTCAACAACCTCGGCGCACCATCCCCCATGACCGCGCATCGCATTGTAAGCCCCTGTTACAAGGGCTTTTTCCATGCGTAAACAAGGCGCGCAGGGTGTCGTCATCCTGATCACGGCTCCGCCGATCCGGATCGGATGATTGTGCAGGGCGGTCAGATTGATGCCCGACACCATGATATTGCGGCGCAGGTCTTGCGGGCTGATCGCGTCACGGTGTGCAAGAGACGCGATGACCGGAAGATGTTCTGCCTGGATGCGCGTCACAGCCCGCTTGCCCGGCCGGGCATGATCGCCCTCTAACCCGCTCACCAGAAGCTCTGCCCGACCAACCGGGCGAAGGTCGGCCAGCCGCTTTGGCCGCAGGCCGATCCAGGTGACCTCGCCGGGTGCTGCATGGGTGCGCAGCAGCTCGGCCATTGGGATCATTCGAATTCTTCGACGATGACCAGTTCGCGTTGCGCGGCCCCTTTGGCAAAGCCGAGAGCCTCTTGATAAGCCTCTGAAAAGTAACAGTCATGCGCCGCCTGCAAGGATGGGAACCGGGCCACAACGTTGCGTGGGCGGTCCGGGCCTTCCAACTGCTCATAGGCACCGCCACGGGCGAGGAAGACACCGCCGTGGTCGGCGATGGCAACGCTGGCGCGGGTGGCGTACTGGCCATAGGCCTCGGCGTCCGAGACCTTGACGTGTGCGATCCAAAGGGCGGTCATGCAATGCCTCCTATAACTGTTTCCGCCGCCGCGATGGCGGCCTCTGCGTTATCGGCACTGGCAGCGCCGCCCTGTGCCATGTCGGGGCGGCCACCGCCGCCCTTGCCGCCCAATTCAGCCACAGCGGCGCGCAACACGTCAACGGCGGACAGCTTGTCCGTCAGATCCTTGGTCACGCCAGCCGCAACAGCCGCCTTGCCATCGGCATCCGCGATCAGCAGGACAACGCCGGTTCCCAACTGCGCCTTCAGCTCATCCACCAGCGCCGGAAGGTCCTTGCCGGTCACGCCGCTCAGCACCTGAGCTTTGAAGGCGATCCCGTTGATATCCTTGGCGGGTTCCTCTGCCTTGGCCCCCCCGGACATTGCCAGATCACGCCGCAACTGCGCGACCTCGTTGCTGAGGCTCCGGCGTTCGTCGATCAGCGCCCGAACGCGGTCCAGCACATCGCCGCTTTGCGCCTTCAAGAGGGCAGCAACTTCGGTCAAAACCCGGTCCTGACCGGCCAGATGGTCAAGGGCCGCCTGCCCCGTCAGCGCCTCGATCCGGCGGACACCTGAACTGGACGCACTGTCGCCCAAAAGGACAAAGGCCCCGATGTCACCTGTCTGGCGCACATGGGTGCCGCCGCAAAGCTCGAGCGAATAGGTCGCGCCATCGGCGCCCTTGCCAGACCCAACAGCCCGCCCCATCGACACTACGCGGACCTCGTCGCCATACTTCTCACCAAACAGCGCTTGCGCCCCAAGGGCGCGGGCATCGTCGGGTGTCATGATCCGCGTCTCAACCGGGGTGTTCTGGCGGATCATTGCGTTGACCTCGGCATCGACCTTGGCAATCTCGGCCTCCGTCATCCCCTTACCGTGGCTGAAGTCAAATCGCAGGCGGTCCGGCGCGTTCAGCGAGCCACGCTGGGCCACATGATCGCCCAGAGCGTTGCGCAGCGCCTCGTGCAACAGGTGCGTGGCTGAGTGGTTGGCCCGGATCGTCGTCCGGCGGCCATGGTCCACCTCAAGCTTGGCGGGCTGACCCTTCAGGATCGCCCCTTCGGTCACTTCGGCAATGTGAATAAAGACGCCCGCCATCTTCTTGGTGTCCGTCACATGGGCAAGGCCGGTATCGGTCCTGATCCAGCCAGCGTCCCCCACCTGACCACCCGATTCCGCATAGAACGGCGTCTGGTTGACCACGATCTGCACCTTCTGGCCGGTCTGGGCATCGCCTACGGCGGCGCCATCGCGGACAAGGGCCTGCACTTCGCCCTCGGCTGTCTCTGTCTCGTAGCCCAGAAACTCGGTCACGCCGCCCTGCTCGGCCAGATCGAACCAAAGCGAGGCATCGGCAGTTTCGCCAGTGCCGGCCCAGGCCGCGCGGGCCTTGGCCTTTTGCTCGGCCATGGCGGCGTCAAAGCCGTGCTGGTCCACGCCCCGGCCCTTTTCGCGCAACGCGTCCTGCGTCAGGTCAAGGGGGAAGCCATAGGTGTCGTAAAGCTTGAACGCCGTTCCACCGGGCAGGTCCGCGCCTTCGGGAAGATCGGTCAATTCCTCGTCCAGCAGTTTCAGACCCCGGTCCAGCGTCTGTTTGAAGCGGGTTTCCTCGGCAAGCAACGTCTCTTCGATCTGACGGCGTCCCTGACCAAGTTCCGGGTAGGCATTGCCCATCTGGCGGACCAGCTCTGGCACCAGCCGGTGCATGACCGGATCGGTCGTGCCCAGCAGGTGCGCGTGGCGCATGGCCCGCCGCATGATCCGGCGCAACACGTATCCGCGTCCTTCGTTCGAGGGCAGGACACCTTCGGCGATCAGGAAAGAGGTCGTGCGCAGGTGATCCGCCATAACGCGCAGGTGGGGTAGCGTATCCCCTTCAGGATCGCGGTTCGTGGCATGGGCCGCGGCCTCGACCAGTGACTTGAGAAGGTCTGTCTCAAAGACAGAGTTGGTGCCCTGCATCAGCGACGCAAACCGCTCCAGCCCCATGCCGGTGTCGATCGATTGCATGTCGAGCGGGGTCATGGTGCCGTCAGCGAACTGTTCGTTCTGCATGAACACGACGTTCCAAATCTCGATGAACCGGTCGCCGTCCTCTTCGGGGCTGCCGGGCGGGCCGCCCCAGATGTGGGGGCCGTGGTCAAAGAAGATCTCGGTGCAGGGACCACAAGGGCCGGTCGGCCCCATCCGCCAGAAGTTGTCGTCGGTGGGGATGCGGATAATACGGGAGTCCGGGACGCCGATCTTTTTCCAGATGCCAGCCGCCTCGTCGTCAGTGTGGTAGACGGTGACGTGCAGCCGTTCCTTGTCGAGCGCAAAGTCCTTGGTTAAAAGCTCCCAAGCGAAAGGGATCGCCTCTTGCTTGAAGTAGTCACCGAAGGAAAAGTTGCCCAGCATTTCAAAGAACGTCAGGTGACGGGCGGTATAGCCGACATTGTCGAGGTCATTGTGCTTGCCCCCGGCGCGCACGCATTTTTGCGCGGTCGTGGCACGGGTGTAGTCGCGGTGCTCGATCCCGGTGAACAGGTTCTTGAACTGCACCATGCCCGAGTTGGCGAACATCAGGGTCGGATCGTTGCGCGGCACAAGCGGGGACGAGGCCACGACCTCGTGCCCCTGCCGGGCAAAGAAATCGAGGAAGGTCGAGCGGATATCAGCAAGCGAAGTCATGGGAGGCTCTCAGTCTGTACGTGACGGCCCGCGAGGAATAGCGGTCACCCGCCGCACTGTCCATTGCCTACGAAAAAGGGCGCCGGGTTTCCCCGACGCCCTTTTCCCGAAAGACCGCTCTGCCATTCTGGCAAACACAGGCTTTCTGACGGACCCGTTCTGCGCAGATCGGGCCTACATTTCCACCATATCGCTGTCGTCGTCGCTGCTGCCGCCTGTCAGGTCGAAATCAAGGCCGTGCGCGGCCCGGATCTTGTCCTCGATCTCAAGCGCCATCGCGGAATGCTCGCGCAAGAAGGTTTTGGCGTTCTCGCGGCCTTGCCCGATCCTTTCGTCCCCGTAAGAGAACCAGGACCCAGACTTTTCGACGACACCGGCCTTGACGCCAAGGTCAATGATCTCGCCCATCTTGGAGATGCCTTCGCCGTACATGATGTCAAACTCGACCTGCTTGAAGGGCGGTGCTACCTTGTTCTTGACGACCTTCACGCGGGTTGCGTTGCCCACAACCTCATCACGGTCCTTGACCGATCCGATCCGGCGGATATCCAGACGCACAGAGGCGTAGAATTTCAAGGCGTTACCACCCGTCGTTGTTTCGGGAGAGCCGAACATGACGCCGATCTTCATCCGGATCTGGTTGATGAAGATCACCATACAGCCAGAGCGGCTGATCGAACCGGTCAGCTTGCGCATCGCCTGGCTCATCAGTCTGGCGTGGACGCCGACGCTGCTGTCGCCCATGTCACCCTCAAGCTCGCTCTTGGGGGTCAGGGCCGCGACGCTGTCGACGACAACAAGGCTGACCGCGCCAGAGCGGACCAGCGTATCGACGATCTCAAGCGCCTGTTCGCCGGTATCGGGCTGCGAAATCAGCAACTCATCCAGGTTCACGCCCAGCTTCTTGGCGTATTGCGGGTCAAAGGCATGTTCGGCATCGACAAAGGCGCAGACGCCGCCCTTTTTCTGCTCTTCCGCGATGGAATGCAGCGTCAGGGTGGTCTTGCCCGATGATTCCGGGCCGTAAATCTCGATGATGCGGCCCTTGGGCAGGCCGCCTATGCCAAGCGCGATGTCGAGGCCCAGCGAACCGGTCGATGTCGCCTCGATGTCAGGCATCTGGTTCTGCCCGCCGAGCTTCATGATAGAGCCCTTGCCGAACTGACGCTCAATCTGAGCGAGCGCTGAATCGAGCGCCTTTTGCCGGTCGGCCGTCTGCTTGTCAGTCATTTTCAAAAGATCTGCCGTTGCCATGTTTCTCATCCTTATCACACACCCCTTGCAGGGCGGCAATCGCTGCCTTTGTTCTTCTCTTGTTCTCATCCTAATGCGGACAAAAGTAGAACATTTCAAGTAAAATCTTCACCTCCCACTTTTCGTCTGGAAGGGTTAAAGAGTGGTTTATGCTTGTGCATCATCGGGCTGGACCCGGGAAAGGGCATGGAATTGTTTGTTTTTTGGAAAGAGGCGTTGGTTTTTCTGGCCGTGCCCAAGACCGGGACAACGGCGATCGAGGGGGCATTGGCCCCCCGGGCCGCCATGGTTCTGCGCGACCCGCCCCACCTCAAGCATTCACCGGTCTACCGCTACAGACGATTCCTTGCCCCCTTCTTTGCCCAGGCCGGCGGGCAAGAGATGGAGACGATGGCGGTGGTGCGCCATCCCGTCGACTGGTTGGGAAGTTGGTATCGCTATCGCCACCGCGACGATCTGATTGGCCATCCCAACAGCACCCGGGGCATCAGCTTTGACGATTTCGTTGGCGAATATGTAAAGGGCAAACCTGCCGCCTTTGCGGCAGTGGGCAGTCAGGCAAAGTTCCTCAACAATGCAGATGGGACCGTGGGTGTGAACCACCTGTTCCGCTATGACGCCCAACCTCGGCTGATCGCCTTTCTGCAAGACCGCCTGAACGTCCGGATGGAACTGCCCCAGCTTAACGTATCGCCCCGGATGGAACTAACGCTCTCCGCCTCGATGCGGGACAAACTTGAACGGAAATGCGCCGACGAGTTCGCAGTCTGGGAGGCTGGACAAGGTTAGCCCTCTGCCCTGACCTCGGCCCCGTCCAGCCCCGCGAGGCGGTCCGGGGACACGCCCCGTTTGACAGCGCTGGCGCGAACGGCCTCGCGCAGGCCGGGGCTGCGGCGCATAAGGCGCAGGAACCGGGCCTCGTCCAGCGCCAGAAGAACGCCGTGCGTGATGGCGACAACGGATGTCCGTCGCCGGATCCGGCTCAGGATCGACAACTGGCCGAACATCTCGCCCCGGCCCAACCGGTCGGTCAGGCCCGCCGTCTCAACCTCGACCGCGCCAGAGGCGATGAAATAGACGCTGCGGGCCGGGGTGTCTTTGCGCAGGATCACCTCGCCGGCCGACACATAGCGGGTCACAAGTGCCCGGCCCAGCTTACGGCGTGATCGTTCGTCCAGACTGTTGAAGAGGGGAAACTGGGTCACCAGATCGGCCTTCTGCACCGCCAGATCCAACTTGAGCCGGCCTTCTTCGGTCTGGCGCCGGTCACCGAGGGCACCTGTCAGGGTCGAGTACAGTTCCGGCCCGATCAAGCCCTCGCCACGAAGGGACTCGTATTCGGCCTCTTCATAGCGCAGGGCGGTGCGGCGGATCAGGCGACGCTCCAGCTCTTCGGCATAGCCGGGATATTGGAGGCGCAGACCATCCAGAACCTGCGACACCTCAACGCTGCGCCGCCGCAGCAGGTCGTGCAGCAGGTCCGCAACCCGGCGTCCATGAATGCGGCGGATGCGGGCGTCGATAAAGGTGTTCAGGTCGCGCAGGATCAACCGCTGGGTCACGAGCATCTCGAACCGGTCCGAGGTCATGCGGGCCAGCGGGCCGGAAATCCTCAGGCGGTTATGCAGCCAGGCCGCGATCTGGTAGACCCCGCCCTGCCCCATGTTACGCCGTGCGGCGCGCAGGTAACCGGTCCGCCCGCCACTGCGGGTTTGTTCGATCAGTCGGTCCGCCTCGGACAGGGCCCGCTCGGCCAGCCCGGATGATATGGCCCTGTCGCGAAACCGCTCCAGCACCATGTCCCGTTCCGCACCGGCCAGCACGATCAGGCCAAGGGTGATGCGGTCGCGGTCGAGGATCTCCTTGCTGTCCTCTGCCTCTTTGACTGCCCTCCCGAGGCGCTCGCCAAAGATGATCGCCTCCGACCGAACAGTGTCGCGGTTCAGGCCGTAATTCTCGGTCGACTGGGCGACCTGTTCGCGCACGCTTTGCAGGGCCACGGCAACCACCTGGTTGGCGAGTGCGGCATCCAGCGGGGACAATTTATCAAGGCCAAGCCGTCCGATCACAAGCCGCAAGGTCGTGCCCTGGGCGATCAGGGTAAAGATGGTAAAGCCGGTGGCCAGCACCCCAACCGCCTGCCGGATTTCGGCAGGAACCCGCAGGCTTTCGGTGACCGCAAGAGCCAGCGCCAGCGTCACCGCCCCCCGCAGGCCACCCCAAAGGATCGCCACCCGGTAGGGCCTCTCAACCGGGGGCGACAGGCGGACGAGGGTCAGGGCTGGCAGTAGCACAAACAAGATCAGCGCGCGTGCCACGATGGCCGCCACGATAACGACGCCGATCAGGGCCAGATCAATCATGCGCATGTCGTCCAGCAGGCGCGGGATCAGCAAGGCCGCCAGCACAAAGATGAAGGCCCCAGCCCAATGGGCCAAAAGCGTCCAAACCTCGCGCAGATTATACCAAGTGGCGGGGGTCAGGCGCCCCGGCCCCATCAGGTTCAGCGTCATCCCCGCCGTCACCACCGCGATCACGCCCGAGGCGCCGATGATCTGTTCGGCCGCAACAAAGGCCAGATAGGGCAAGGCGACCGAGACTGAAATCTGCGCCAGTTCAAACCGCCCCATCGCCGCCATCAGCGCCACGGCCGCCCGGCCAAACAAGAGCCCGACAAGCGCCCCCCCACCGATTAGCATCGGGAACTGCGCCAGCGCAGAGCCAAGGGACGGGTCTGGCACGCCGCGCATGACAAAGCTCATGAACAGGCCAAAAAGCGCGATAGCAGCAGCGTCGTTCAAAAGGCTTTCGCCTTCGACAATCCTAGACAGGCGTTGCGGGGCCGCGATGTTGCGAAAGATCGACACAACCGCCGACGGGTCAGTGGTCGACACGATCGCCCCGATCAAGAGGCAGGCCATCAGCGGCAGCACACCGGTCCAGAACAGGGCGTAGCCAATGGTGATCGTCGCCACCACCACCGCCACAACGGCAAGCGTCAGGATCGGCACCCAGTCATCCAGCATCCGCCGCAGATCAAGGCCAAGCGTCACCTGGAACAGCAGGGTCGGCAAAAACACATACAGAAACACGTTCGACCTGATCGGCAGGGCCAGGATCGCCTCGGCAACCGGGTTCAGGGCATCGGTGACATTGGTGGCGAGGAAAAACGCAGCAGCCGCCGCAATCAGAATGCCAAGCCCAGCGAGTATCACGCTATAGGGCAGCCGAAGACGGGCCGCGAGCGGCTCGCAGAGGCCAATAAGCAAGAAGAGTGTCGCAACAATTGCGACCAAAAGCACCATGTCCATGTCTATCCGTTAGGACATATTCGGGCTCGCGTCACAACGGGTGGCACGGTCAAGGGCGGGTTTTACTGACCTTTTCCGCCGACTATGCCTTCAGATCACGCTGAAAGATCCAATCGTGGTCAGGATGGTTCTTGAACCGCCACTTGCGCAGCGGGCCCGCCATAACGTTGAGGTAATACATCTCATACCCATATGGCGCGCCGCAGGGATGGTGGCCCTTGGGGACCAGCACCACATCGTGGTTTGAGACGGCCATCGTCTCGTCCAGGCTGCCGTCCTCGGTCCAGACCCTTTGCACACCGAACCCCTGTTCGGGATTGAGGCGATGGTAATAGGTCTCTTCGAGGTAGGTCATGTCGGGGTAGTTGTCCTCATCATGCCGGTGCGGCGGGTAGGACGACCAATGACCAGCCGGGGTGAACACCTCTGTCACCAGAAGGCTGTCGGCCACGTCGCGCTCTTCCATCGCGATCGCGTTGATGTGGCGCAGGTTGGTGCCGGTGCCGCGCGGCGTCGTGGTGATGCCTGCCGGGCCGATGATCGCGGCCTCGCGTCCCGGTTGGGCGGGCGCTGTGCAGACGGCGAGCGTGCAAGCAGTTGTCGCAATGGCCGACCAGTCCGAACCGGCGGGCACATAAACGCAATGCGGTGGCGTCTTTTCAAAGACATCCATACGCGCGCCCAACTCGCCAAAGTCGGTGTCCCCGGCCCCGATCCGGGCCTTGCCCTCAACGATCACCAGAATGACCTCGGTCTCGCCTGTGGGTTCGGCGACAGCCTCGCCCTCGGCCAGACGGTAGAGGCCGAAACCGACATAGCCCCAGCCCGCCCCTTCGGCCGTGATGTCATGGACCTTGCCGGTCGTCCCGGTGGGTTTGCGCAGCAGATTTGTCATCGCTTGTCCTTTTCAATGCGGGAGCGGGCCTTTTCCTCGTCAAAATGGAACAGCAGCGCATAGACGCAGTAGATCCCGGCGGCCCCAAAGATCATCGCCCAAACGATCGCCCCTGTCGAAATTTCGACCATCGTCCAGCCAAGGGTGACGACCACAACGGCGATCCGCCGCCAAAGCGGCAGAAAGAAGGGGATGTCGAAATCAAACATTAGCGCTGGCTTTTGCGTTGGCCACAAGACCCGCCGCCGCTGCCATTTCGCGCAGCGCCGTCAGCCCCATTGTCTGATAGGTCACCGGATCGCGGACCAACGCGTCCTGCTCTGCCTCGATCACCAGCCAGCCGTCATAGCCAGCCTCGGCCAGCTGGCTCAGGCAGGGGGCAAAGTCGACCATTCCGTCCGCGTCGCCGGGGACGGTAAAGACCCCCCGCCGGACCCCTTCGAGAAACGACAGCCCCTCGCCCCGGACCTGCGCCATGATGTCGGGGCGCACGTTCTTGGCGTGGAAATGCGACAACCGGTCGATGTGGCGGGCTAATACGGTTGCGGGATCGCCGCCACCAAAGGCGCAATGGCCGGTGTCGAACAACAACCGTGTTGCCGGGCCGGTAACCGCCATAAAGCGGTCGATCTCGTCCGGGGTTTCAACGATGGTTCCCATGTGATGGTGATAGACCAGCGTCAGCCCCTGGGCCTGCGTCCATACGGCGATCTCTTCGACCTTGGCCCCAAACGCGGCCCAATCACCTTCCGCCAATACCGGGCTGGCCGAGAGCGGGAGCTCATCACGGCCATGGATGGCGTTGGATGTCTCGCAGGCGATGCAGACGGTGCAGCCCATCGCCTTAAGCCGGTCAAGGTGGGGCTGCATTGCGACCTTCTCGTCCTCGACCGACCGATCCAGCAGGTTGAGCGAATACCAGGCCGACACGAACGCCAAACCATTCGGGTCCAGAACGGCCTTCAGTTCGATGGGATCGCTGGGAAACTTGTGCCCATTCTCGATCCCGTCGAAACCGATCTCGCCGGCCTCGCGCAGACATTGTTCCAGCGGGATATGCGCCCCAAGGGTCTGGTCGTCATCGTTGGACCAGGCGATGGGGTTGGTGCCAAAGCGGATCATGTCCGTTCCTTCAACTTGGCCTCATAGACGGCCCGGGCTTCATTTACACTTGGACGGACCGACACCTCTGGCACGCCAACCTCCCACCAGGACCCGCCATGCGGGGTCGAAGGGTAAGGGTCGGTGTCGATGACAACCACATAGGGGCCTTGCACGTCCCTCGCCCCGGCCAAGGCCGCTTCAAGCTCGGCAATCGTCGCCACTTTGACGGCAGTCGCCCCCATGCTTGCGGCATGGGCGGCAAAGTCGATCTTGCTGGGGTTGGTGTGGACAGCGTGATCGAGGAGGTTGTTGAACTCTGCCCCGCCGGTGGCCATTTGCAGACGGTTGATGCAGCCAAAACCCCGGTTGTCGGTCAGCACCACGGTAAAGCTGATGCCCATCATGGCAGCGGTCGCCATTTCGGAGTTCATCATCATGTAGCTGCCATCCCCGATCATGCAAACGACATCGCGGTCGGGTTCGGCCATCTTAATGCCCATGGCGCCCGCGATCTCATAGCCCATGCAGCTGAACCCGTATTCCATGTGGTAGGACATGGGGCGGGTCGCCTTCCACAGCTTGTGCAACACGCCCGGCATGGTGCCCGCGGCACACATGACGACCGTGTCAGGACCGGCGGCCCGCTGCACCGCGCCAACGACCTGCATGTCGGTGGGCAGGGGATTGCCGTCTTCGGGCGCATCGGTCAGCGGATCAACGGCGGCAAACCAGTCGGCCTTGAGGCCCGCGTCGGGGCCAGGCGCCTTATGGCCGCCAAGGGCAGCCGTCAACTCTTCCAGACCGGTCCTTGCGTCGGACAGCAACGGCACAGCGCCGCGTTTGGCGGCATCATAGGCCGCGACGTTAAGGCTGATCAGCTTTCGGTCGGGATGTTTGAACAGCGACCAGGAGCCGGTGGTAAAGTCCTGAAACCGCGTCCCGACCCCCAGCACCACATCCGCCGCCCCACATATGGCATTGGCGCTTTGGGCCCCCGTGACCCCGATGGGACCGAAGTTGAGCGGATGATCCCAGGGCAAGGCAGACTTGCCGGCCTGGGTTTCGACCACCGGGATCTGATGGGCCTCTGCAAAGGCGCGCAGCGCCTCAGTCGCGTCCGAATAGTGGACGCCACCGCCCGCAACGATGACTGGCGAGGACGCGCCCCTAAGAAGGGCGGCCACATCCGACAGCTCGGCCACATCGGGCCGCACCCGGCGCTGGCGCCAGACCTTGGTGGCAAAGAAGCTTTCAGGCCAATCATAGGCCTCGGCCTGCACGTCCTGACACAGGGCGAGCGTCACAGGGCCACATTCGGCCGGATCGGTCATCGTAGTCATGGCACGGGGCAAGGCGGTCAGCAGCTGTTCGGGCCGGGTGATCCGGTCAAAGTAGCGGCTGACCGGGCGGAAGCAGTCATTGGCACTGACCGTCCCGTCCCCGAAATCCTCCACCTGTTGCAGGACCGGATCGGGGGCGCGGGTGGCAAAGACGTCGCCGGGCAGGAACAGGACTGGCAAACGGTTCACATGGGCAAGGGCGGCGGCGGTCACCATGTTGGTGGCCCCCGGCCCGATGGACGACGTGACGGCCATCGCCCGCTTGCGGCCCAGTTGCTTGCCATAGGCGATGGCGGCATGCGCCATGCTTTGTTCGTTCTGGCCCCGGTAGGTGGGAAGCACATCGCGCACGCCATACAGCGCCTCGCCCATACCTGCCACGTTGCCATGGCCAAAGATCGCCCAGACACCTGCGATGAAGGTCTCGCCGTCTTCGGTCTTTTGGGCGGCCAGATAGCGCACCAGCGCCTGCGCCGCGGTCAGTCGGACGGTTGTCATGCACTCAACTCCTGTTGCTGGTGGCGGGCCTGATCCCAGGCATCGCAAAGGCGGGCGTAGCTTTGGGCCATCATGGCGATGGCCGCATCCGGCCCCAACGTCCCGCCAAAGTATTTCTCGGCCGCTTCGGCAAAGATCGTCCGACCCACGGCAAAGCCTTTGACAAGCGGGTAGCGGGCGGCGATGGCAAAGCTTTCGGCCAAGGCCTCTTCTGTCGATCCAAGGCCCAGAACGACGATGCCACGGGTGTGGGCATCGTTGCGTTCAATCGCCTCGCAGGTCTGCTGCCAAGCGGCGTGGCTGATCATAGGCTCCAGCTTCCACCAGTCGGGGTAGATGCCGATATCGTAGAACCGCTGGATCAGTCGGGCCGTTGTGTCATCCACCACAGGCCCAACCTTTGAGGGGATCACCTCAAGCAGAAACTCAAGCCGGTTGCGGCGGGAGGCATGGTAAAGCCGGGTGATCGTCGCCTCTTGCGCGGCCTGCATCTCGGGCGTGTCGTCGGGATGGCAAAAGCACAGCGCCTTGACCACATGGTCCAGCGGCCATTCGTTCAGCCCGCCGTAGTCCGGCCCGATCTCAGGCTCAAGCGCCAGAGGGCGAGAGCCGGGCCATTCCACCGGCCTTCCGATCCAAAGCCCCTGTTCCGCCGCCTTGTACAGCGCCTCGCGGCCAAGGCGGCCGTCGCACAGGATGCCGTGGCCAGGGCGTCCGTCCGCGACCTGAACGGCGGCGTCAAGGCACAGCTCCTTGAACGTGCCGATACTGTCGGACGTTGCCCCGGCCACGGATTCAAGCTGGCTGCGGTGATCAAAGGCAAAGACCCGCATTGTCGACCAGTCGCCTTTGCGGTTGGTCGACCAGTGGATCTGTTCCAGCGGCTGATCCTTGCGAAGGGCGGGTATCTGAACGCCGCGCTTAAGGAAAAACTGCAACTCTTCCCAGCTTGGATAGGCCGGTGCACAGCCATGGCGGCTGACGGCAAGCGCCCCGCAGGCATTGGCCCATGTGAGCGAGGTGGGCCAGTCCTGCCCCCGAAGCCAGCCGGTCAGAAGGCCGGACATGAAGCCGTCGCCAGCCCCAAGCACATTGAACACCTCAATCGGAAAACCCGGCCCGCTTTCGCCTTCGTCCAGCGTGTCGGGGATGGCGCCCACAAAGGCCGCAGCCCCCATCGGGCCACGCTTGCAGACCAGGGTCGCGCCGCTCACCGCCCGGACGGCACGCAGGGCGGCGATGGTGTCTGTGGTGCCACCGGCAATATGAAACTCTTCCTCGGTCCCCACGATTAGGTCAAACAGGTGCAGGTGCCCCTGCAACTTGGCCGTAACAGCGGCGGATTCGATAAACCGCTCCTCCCCCGCACCGTGGCCCGCCAGCCCCCAAAGATTGGGGCGATAATCGATGTCGAGGGCGGTCTGCATCCCGTTTTCGCGGGCCAGCCGCAGCGCCTTGAGGACCGCGGCCTCTGTATTGGCGTGGCTCAAGTGGGTGCCGGTCGCCGCCACGGCGCGGGCCTGCGCGATGAAATCGGGGTCGATGTCATCCTCGCACAGGGCCATATCGGCGCAATCGGAGCGATAGAAGATCAGCGGAAACCGCTCACTGTCGCGAATGCCCAGCAGGACAAGGGCGGTCAACCGCTCTGGGTCTGTCTTGACGCCGCGCACATCGACGCCCTCGCGGGCCAGCTCCTCACGGATGAACCGGCCCATGTGTTCGTCGCCCACCCGGGTCAAAAGGGCCGACTTCAGCCCCAGACGGGCGGTGCCCGCCGCCATATTGGTAGGCGAGCCACCGATGTATTTCTGAAACGATCCCATGTCCTCAAGCCGGCCGCCGATCTGGCTGCCGTAAAGGTCGACAGAGGACCGGCCAATGGTGATGACATCGAGCGGCTTGGTCAGATCAGGCATCCAGTATCTCGCTCAGCTTGACGCTGCGGCCTTCGGCCACCGACTTCAGCGCCGCATCGGCAAGGGCCAGCGCCATCAGACCGTCATGGCCGGTCGTCGGCGGTGCGGTCTTGGTCGACAGGGCCTCAATGAAGGCCACTATTTCGGCAGCATAGGCCGCGGTGTACCGGGTCATGAAGAAATCGAGGAGCGGCGGGCGATGAAAGCCCTCGCCATTGGCGATCTCGATATTGGCCTGACGATGGTTTTCGGCAGCGACCGTCCCGCCCGAGCCCAGAACCTCGATCCGTTGATCATAGCCATAGGTGGCGCGGCGGGTGTTGGTGATCGTGGCCTGACGGCCAGAGGCCGTGGTGAGGATGACGTTGACGCTGTCAAAATCGCCCAACTCTCCGATCTTAGGATCGACGAGGACCGAGGCTGCGGCCTGCACCGTCTCAACCTCTTCTCCCAAGAGCCAGCGGGCCACGTCAAAGTCGTGGATCGTCATGTCACGGAAGATCCCGCCCGAGCGTTCGATATAGGCATAGGGCGGCGGGCCGGGGTCGCGGCTGGTGATCGTGGCCATCTCGACCTTGCCGATGCGGCCGGCATCCACCGCGGCCTTGAGGGCCTGAAAATCGGGATCGAACCGGCGGTTAAAACCGACCATCAGGGTGGCATCCGTCTCTTTGACCACCTTGAGGCAGTCGATGACGCGGGCCACGCTCAGGTCGATCGGTTTTTCGCAGAAGACTGCCTTGCCGGCGCGGGCGAACCGCTCGATCAGGTCAGAGTGGGTGTCGGTGGGGGTGCAGATGATCACCGCGTCGATATCGGCGGCGGCCTCGATCTCGTCTATGGTGCGGATGTCGCAACCATAGGCCTGCTGCAGCGCCTCTGCGGCGACGGCAACTGGGTCGGCCACGGCCACAAGGGTTGCCCCCGGCACCGATGCCACGGCCCGCGCATGGACCTGACCGATGCGGCCTGCCCCCAAAACTCCAAATCTTACTGTCATGTCCGTTCTCTTCTTATTCGGGATAAGCCCCGGCGATGTTCTGGTCAAAATCGACGAGCGCGCCCGTCATGACCCCCGACCCGGGGCCAAGCATATACGAGGCCAGACCGGCCACATGGGCAGGTTTGACCAACATTCCAAAGGGCTGTCCGGCCTCGGCCTGAGCCAGCCAGTCATCCCCCGCCCCGTGATATCTGCGCTGCACGGCGTCTTCACCGGGCGTATCCATCCAGCCACAGTTGATGCCGTTGACCCGGATGCGGTGCGTCTTGAGAGCCTGTGCGGCATTGCGGGTCACATTCGCCAGCGCCGCCTTGGAGGCGGAATAAGGGGCCAGGAAGGATTGACCACAATGCACCACCATCGACAAGATGTTTACAGCCGTCGCCTCATGCCCCGCCTCGATGGCCCGCTGGGCCATGCGCTGGATGGCAAAGAAGGGGCCACGGGCATTTGTGTTCATCATCTGGTCCCAAAGGTCCGGGGTCGTCTCGAGGATGGAACCCCGGTCGGTCATGGCCCCCGCGTTCACCAGCGCCGTCACCCGCCCCATCCGGGCGGCGGCGGTATCCACCGCCGCGATGACAGAGGCCGGATCAGCCAGATCAGTCTGCACGAACGTCGCCCCGATCCCCGCTGCCGCCGCCTCGCCCTTGGTTGCGTCCCGGCCCGCCAGAGCGATCTGGCCGCAGCCCTCCATCATAAGACGCTCTGCTATCGCAAGGCCAAGGCCCTGCGTTCCCCCGATGATGAGGGCCGCCGTCTGGCTATGGGGCAAGGTGGTCATCGTAGGGCCACCACAACACGTAAGACGCCACCATAGCGTGGACCGCGTGCGGTCCTGTGATCCTGCCCAAGGCGTGACATTGACTTCCTCCCCTGCGACATCCGGGTCTTTGGCCGGCGCAGGGAAGGCCCTACAATCGCCGGGTCAGACTGCGTTCAGTTTTGGTTCCGGGTCAATCCGCCCGCCTTCATTTTCTCGCAGCAATGATAGAATTCGCGTCAGGCCAATGATGGAATTCTATCAATACATCAGCCGTCCGCAGACGCCGGTCTTTTTGGCATCCTGATCCCAATGCAGGCGCTGCGCACCCAGCACGATATGACAGAATTTCGTCACCAATGATGTCTATCCATGATGGGAAATGACGGATTTCGGGGCGGAGGAACACTGCCAGAAATCCGTCCCACCGACAGGCTGCAAACCAAAGCGTGCCATAGGACCGCCGCCCGACTGAGATGGTCCGGATACCCTGCTACGGGTTGCAGAGCGCGGCCTGTCAGCGCAGTCTGCCCCCAAAACTTGGGATGCGACAATGGCGGTGACCTTGAAGGACGTGGCAGAGCGTGCGGGTGTGTCCCGATCCGCCGTGTCGCGCACCTTTACCGAAGGGGCCTCGGTCTCGGCCCGGACCCGGGAAAAGGTGGAGCGCGCCGCCCGCGAGTTGGGGTATAGCCCCAACGTTCTGGCCCGCAGCCTGACCACCCGTCAGACCCGGCTGATCGGGCTGGTGGCGAACAACTTTCGCAACCCGATCTTCCTTGAGATCTTTGACCTGTTTACCCGTGGCTTGCAGGATCGCGGCCTGCGCCCCCTGCTGGTCAACCTCAGCGATCAGACGGATCCCGCGGATTCGGTTCGGCTGTTGCGGCAGTATTCAGTGGACGGGGCCATCGTCGCCTCCTCTACCCTGCCGCCTGCGTTTTCGCTGGCTTTTCATGCAGCGGGGGTGCCGGTCGTGCATGCTTTTGGCCGCCCCTCCACCACCACCGCCCTGCCCATCGCGGGCATAGACAATGTGGCATGCGGACGGTTGGCCGCCCGGACCCTTATCGCCCGGGGTTACCGGCGGATCGGGTTTCTGGGCGGACCTGCCGGGGCCTCGACCACGCAGGACCGGCTTGCCGGGTTCCAGGCAGAATGCGCGGTCAGCGGCGGCGTCACGCTGACGGTGGACTATGCCGATACCTACAGCTTTGACGCGGGACGGCGCAAAATGGCCGACCTCATAGGCCAGCCCCTGCAAGAGGCCTATTTCTGCGGCGACGACGTTCTGTCCATCGGGGCGATATCGGCCCTGCAAGAGGCAGGCATCGACGTGCCGGGCGATGTCGGACTGATCGGTTTGAACGACATGGAAATGGCCGGCTGGCAGAACATCGGCCTGACTACGATCCGCCAGCCGATCCAGACCATCGTGGGGGCGGCCATCAACCAGATGGCGGCCCTGCTGGACGATCCGGAAAGCCCCCCAACCGTCCAGCTGTTCCCCTGCGAGATCATTGAGCGGGGAACGCTGCGCCCCCTGCCCTAGGAGGCGCCCCCGGCATGGGTGTGCCGGGTGACGGCAGGACGGACGTGGGGGGGAAGGTTCCCCATCGGACCTGTAAGTCGACCGAGGGTGGCCCGCGGTGGCAATGGTTTCACGGATCGTCGCGTTTGTAGCCAAGGGTGGGGAGCCGAGCATTGCTACGTGGGGGACTGATGTCGGCAATGTGGCACCTTTCGGACGTTTGCCGAAGCGGTATCAACTGTTGTGACCGGCCCATTGCGGCCATTCACCCACCGATTGGCATGCTGCGATGCACCGCGTCTTTGCGGACTTTCGCCGCAACCGCAAAATCAGGTGATGGGCGAACTCATAGTTCGCGGGACGAAGCTGCCGTTCGGCTTCCTGAAGGCAACGACTGCTCAAGCCCAAACTGCCGACTGTTCACGCGTCACTGAACGCCGGGCGAGGGAACAAACCATGCTTTTGCTGCTTTTGGCACGCTTGCATCCAGTTGGTGCACCATCAACCATTCCTCACGTAGCGATTTGAGCATCCCTCATTGACCTTTCCAACTGCTCCAATCTTGGAATCATCAATTGTATCTCAGATAACGCAGCCTTCCAGTGATCCTGATTGTCCGTAGGATTCGTGATTTCGTTGAACTCTTTATCAAGCACCGTAGCCGACTTATTTATTTTTCTCTGCATGGCCGCTTCAATATCCAGTGGCGCTCTTGTCCGAAGGCAATCAATGGTCCCGTTTAGTTTTGCAAGATCATCTGGCTGATTTCTACCAATTCTCCGGTCGTCCGGTATACCCGCGACCCAAGGGGCGACCGCCTCTTTGGCCACTTCCATCATCACAATTAAATTTCTAAGGCGCTTCAGGTCCTCATCGGCATTGCGTTTCTTGAGAGTGTCTTGGATAGCTTTCTTTGCGTCGTCTGCTTTCCAGTAGGCAGCGCCAGAAATCGCCAATCCGAGAATGGTGAGCGCGAGCGAAATAACGTCCATCATTCTGCCGCCTTACTTGCGGTTTTCTGGATTGTCAGCAGCTGCGAGAACCTTCATCAGATCCTCTTTTCTCATTGGAAAGCGATGCTCATAACCAATCTTGCGCCATTCAGTGAGCATCTTCCCGTAAATCTGCCGTGTCGGCATATGAGAGTTGAAGTAAATCTCTTCTTTAAGTGGGAGATGGGTAAATCTTCCAAGTCGCTCTATCGTGAAAGCGGCAAATCCCATGAACTTGGACTCGTTGTTTCCGTCATATCCCCTGAAGCGCGTAAAATGTTCATTGTGCAGCTCTTCCAGACCCAGATCTTGGATTGTTCGATCAATGGACAAGAACATGTCCATTGATTCCCAAACTTCTTTCGACTCGTCGGGTGTCATGGCATCGTCACCGTCCAAGATGTGGTCCATGCCCATTTCGTAAATGAAGGAATACCCTTGTTCGATAGCTTCACGTTGAACCGCGAACTCATCCGCTTCGGTGGGATAGAGCGTCTCCAAAATCCTTAGCTGGTTTGAAAGAAAATATCGCTCCAGCTTGCTCAGTTCCATGTAGCTCGTCTTTCGTTTTAATTTGGCCGCCAACAACTCTGACTTCACCACAACTGGAGTGATTTGAAAAGGATGCCCATGGCTGCCGTTCCTGCATTGAGCAGCGTGAGGCAAAATGGCCTCTGAGCCGCCATCGGATGCGGTGTAGCAGCTGCTCAATCTTGGCTTCTGTTGGCAACAAGAGCGGCCCAAAACTGCCGTTCAGAATCGCAGTATGCTGCACCGCCGCAAAGTTTAGCAGCAAGGGAGATTCTGACCGAATAGGTGGCGATCCTAGACCAAAGACTTGATGACGTCTCAGTTTGCCTGCTTCCGGGTGCCGTCACATGTGCCCAGTTATGCCGTAGGGGTGCGATGGGCCTGAACGACCTCGACGATCCGACCATCCTCAAGCGTCACCACGCGGTCCGCCAGATCGAGAATGCGCGGGTCGTGGGTAACCATGACGGTTGTGGTGCCGCGGGAGCGGCCGAGGTCCTTGAACAGGCGCACCGCCGCCATGCCACTGACCTTGTCGAGCGCTGCCGTCGGCTCGTCGGCGAAGATGATGTCGGGGTTCGAAACGAGGGCCCGTGCGATGGCCACGCGCTGTTTCTGCCCGCCAGACAAGTTGCCGGGAAGGTAGTCCAGTCGCTCGCCCAACCCCAGAAGGCCCAGAAGGTGATCCGCCGCACTGACGTGCCTTGTCGGATCGCCCCGGCCGTGAACCTGCAAACCCATCATCACGTTCTGCCGCGCCGTCAGGCTGTCATGCAGGTTGTGCGCCTGGAAGATGAATCCCAGGCGCCGACGCATGTCGATCCGACTGATTTCGTTGGCTGCAAACAACTCCTGATCCAGCAGCCTCACACTGCCGGCATGGACCTCGCGCAGACATCCCATGATGGTCAGCAGCGTGGTCTTGCCCGAACCCGACGGCCCCATGAGGATGGTCAGCGATCCGCGGTCGACCTCGAGGTTCACATCGAACAGGGCCTGCTTGCGGGCTTCGCCTTCACCGAAGAAATGGTCGAGACCGCTGACCGAAATGGCGATTTCTTTCATTGGGGCCTCAGAACAGGTCGGCCGGCTCGGCGGCGGCGAGTTTGCGCATCGCGAGGATGCCGGACAAGGCGCAGGCGAGGATCGTCCCGATGAAGACCAGGGCGGCGCGCTCGGGCGTCATGAAGATCGGGATGTTCGTCAGGTAGGCCAGCGACTGGTAGAACAGCTGTGAGAACGCCAGCCCGGGCCAGAAGCCGATGGCGGCGAGGATGATCGCCTCTTCCAGGATGACGCCGACGAAAAAGCCCTGTCGGAAGCCCATGGCCTTGAAGGTCGCGTATTCGCGGATGTGATCGGCGACATCGGCCGACAGCACCTGGTAGGCAATCACGATACCCACAACCATCCCGATCGCCACGCCGAAGGCGAAGATCAGACCGGTAGGACGTTCGGTCATCTGGTAGCGGACCTCCTGTTCCATCGCCTGTGCGACGGTGCGGATACGGACCGTATCCGGCGGATAGATCTGCGTCAGCTCGTCGGCGACCCGGTCGGGATCGGCGCCGGGGGAGAGCGCCAGCAGGATATGGCTGGGTGTTGCGGATGTGCGCTGCGGAAACAGGTGAAAGAAGGTCTGATCCGAGACGAGGAACACCCCGTCGCCGCCGAACCCGCCACCGATCGACACCGTACCGACAGCACCGAGCTGGCGGTTCTGCATTTCGAAGGGCACCGGCACCGCGGGATAGGCCGCGGCGAAGCTGCGCATGTCGACAAAGCGGGTCATCGTGTCAACGAGCGCCGTGTCCGACAGGGACAGGCTAACAAGCGGTGCTGCGAGCGCATCGTGGAAGAATGGCCCGGCGTCCGGCGCGAGACCGAAGAATTGGATGGAGGACGAGGCGTCCTGCCCCGAAAGCCAGGTCGAGCGGCCGAGATAGATTGGCGTGCCGCCCGTCACGTCGAGATGCACAAGCGCCTGGAACAGCCTCTGCCGCGGAAGCGTCGAGGCATCGGACAGCGTTTCAGATTCGGCGGGCGACATGATCAGGAGATCGGGCTGAAACAGCCGATAGGGTATCTCCACCGATTCCGCCATGGATCCGGCGAGCCCCAGCTGCACGAAGACAAGCACGTTGGCGAAGGCCACACCGGCCAGCGCGGCCATGAGCCGGCCCGGATTGTGCGTGAGTTGCAGATATCCGATCGGCAACCGACCGAGAAGGCGTGAGAGAAATGCCGTCATTGCCCGGCACCTTCTTCGGGCGTGCTCGCCGCGACCGCGATCCGGGCAACGACCTCGAGGTTGACGTAAGCCGCAGCGCGGGCGCTCGACGCCTCATCCAGGGTCACCGTGACCGTAAGCACGCGTGCATCGGTGTTCGCGGCCGGATCGTCGGCGGTGACGCTTTGCCGTCCGACCAGCGTGCTGATGCGCGAGACCGTTCCGGTGAGAGGGTCATCGCCAAGTACGCCGGAAACCAACGATACGGGCTGACCGACCGCGACGCGGGGCACCATCGTCTGGAACACCTCGAGTTCAGCCTCCATCCGCGCCGTGTCGCCCATCCGCAGAAGCCCGTCTGCGGGCGGCCGTTCTCCCGCGCGTGCGCCCACCTCGATGATCGTGCCGCTCCGAGGTGCGAGCACCCGAGCCCGGTTGAGATCGCGTCGCGCCTGTTCGACGGCGGCTTCGGCTGCGGCGAGATCGGCCATCGCCACGGCGATGTCCACCTGCTGGCCGTCTGGCCCGGGCTGATACCGCGTCAGCGAGGCCACCAGCCGGTCAAGATCAGCGCGGGCGGCGTCGACGGCCCGCTCTGCATCTTCGCGGATCGCCTGCGTCGTCGCTCCCCGGTCGAAGAGGCTGCTCGCCCGCGCCAATTCACGCATCGCAGCCGCGAGCGTGGTCTCTGCACCCCGGCTCTGCGCGCGCAGCTCGGCTTCCGTCGCCTCGACCTGAACCCGCACTTGCGCCAGGGCCGCGCGCCGGATCGCCAGCGTGCTTTCGGCACTGGTCAGGGCCGCCTCGTACAGCACGAGACTATCGAGCACGGCCAAAACTGCGCCTTCGGCTACAATGTCACCCTCGTCGACCAGGATTCGCTCGATGCGCGCGTCGCCGGCCCCCTGCGGCAGCGCGACCGAGACGATACCCCTGGCCGGTTGTAGGCGGCCGAGGGCGACGACATCCCCCATGGCCATCGCGGCGACCCGTTCGGCGGACGGCACCCGGTCGACAGGCAACGCGATCGGCTGCCGAGCGCCGGCGCCGGGCTCGAGCATGGTCCAGTCGAAGACGGCGCGCAGGGCGGGCCCTTGGAAATAGAGACCAAGGACACCGCCAATCAGCAGGAGAAGCAGCACGAACGCGGTCCGCAGCGACCAACTCGCTCGCCCTATGCCGGATTGCTTTGACGACGACTGGACCTTGCCGTTGTCGAGCAGCGGCAAGGCCTTGGGTGGAGCCGTTTCTTCGGCATGTTGATCGCTTGGTGTCATGGTGCCCGTTTTTTCATCTCGTGCTTTGTCAGCAGGCCGTTTCGGTCTGCGTCGATCTGGTTGAAGGCCGTGGCCTGGCGGCCGTAGCTGAGGTCCTGCGCCGCTCTGCCGACAGTGTCTTGTGGGTCTAACTGCAAAATCGTGTCGCACCCGTCGCGCCCGAGCGGGGAGTCGCCATTCGCATCCGTCTGGGCAAGGTCTTCAGCCATTTTCCGCCTGTCTGAATCGGAGATGGACTGGGCCTTTGCACCTGCCGGTGGCACGGATGACCTAAATGGGAGACGTGGACCCTGCTTTCTCTCGCAAGCGACCCAAACGGTAAATGAGCCAGAGACTTAGCGCCATGAATGCGAAGAGCGGCGTTCGGTTTACACCAGTAACCGGGTTCTCAAGCCCGAAAAGGGCGACGAAGAGCAGGTTTAGGACCAGGTAGCCAATTGCCCCTCCCCAAATTGCCGTGCGCCGGGACCGGGTGAGAAACACGCCCAGACAGCCCCCGATAACAAGCACGACGTTCGACATGACCCGCAGCGTTTCCACTTCGTTTATCGCGATGTGCAGTCCTGCATCAACGACTTGAACAGCGATAACCGCTCCAAGAACGACCAGCATTCTACTGTGCAAATTCATTTGTTTCCCTTTTCCTTCCTGAACGATTGCTTGTCGAAGAACAGGCAGCGACTAGGTTGCGTGCGATACTCAGCCCCGCGCCTGTGCAAGGTCCTGGATTTCCTCTCGCGACACAGCCCCGTCGCTGTTCCTGTCGAGGCGATTGAAGGCCTGCGCATAGGCTCCTGTGCGCACAACCATGGCCGCTTGGCCCAGATTGTCGGCCGCATTGAGCTTGATCAGAAGGTCGAATTCGCTTCGATACAGCATCCCGTCGTTATTGGTGTCTGCCTGAAGAAAGTTCTCGATTATCGCCTGCTGTTCTGCGCCCGTCATGCTTTGCGCATGGGCCGCAGAGACGGAACCGGCAGCAATGATGGCAACGGTCACCAGGGTCTGGGACGTCGTTTTCATCAAGTTTCCTTTTCGGTGGTTGGTATGTGAGATGGGGTCCGACGGCCGGCCCCGTGCCGCCTTGGATCAGCGGCAGTCGACAACCGCTCCTGTTGAATCGACGCAGGTCACTGCGCGTGAACCGCCAGAGCCGAACGCCCAGTTGCCGTTCACGTTCGCTGACTGACCGTCGTTGCCCGAATAGGCCGCGTCGTGGGTGTAGGTGCCCTCGTTGAGCGACGAGTCACCGCTAAAGGCGCCACGCTGGCCCGACGCATCGGTCGACCGCGTGCCGGTCAAATTGCCATCCGCGTCCCGCTCCAAGGCGCGGCTGCCACTGAAGACGCCGTTGTCCCCGATGAACCCTGCGCCGGATTGACCAGAGAAAGGCCCGTCCGAATTCCAGCTTGCCGCGCCGCCGCGGCACCCGCTTGCGCTCTGCCCAGCGACGCAACCGCCGCGTCTTGCGATACCGTTCCCCTGACCGTCACCGGAAAAGCCAACGCGCCGCGCAGCGCCTGCGCCTTCGCCGTTGGACACAAAGGCGCGGGTCCGCGCCGTGGCGCCATCCTCGCTGACTGCGACGCCGCGGCGCAGTTCCAATGTCTGCGCCTCTGCCGGGATGGCGCTGACGCTCAGGGTGAGTATGGTCCCGCAGACAATTGCCAGCACCGAGATTGTCGGGAACGCGCTCCATCGGCCAGTGAAATTGTGGGTCATGTCTGTGATCTTTATGTTGGTGTTGGTGGTGGTGTTTATGCTGTGCCCGAGACTGCATTGCGGGCAGCGTCAGGGCGCTCTCACTTCAAGTTCAGAGCGGGTCAGAACCCCATCGGAACTCTGATCTGCCCACATGAACAAAGGCGCGGGCCCGTTCAGGAATTCGTCCTTACTGATCCGGCCGTCATTGTTTTCGTCGAGAAAAGCAATCTCGGCCAACTGCGTCCGTGCCCGGTGGGCGGCCCAGCGAGGGAAGTCATCTTCTCTCAGGTAACCATCGCCGTTGCGGTCAATATGCGTCCAGCGTTCGGCCCGGACCTTGTGGAACTCGGCGCGCGAGATAACGCCGTCGCCATTCACGTCGATCCTGTCGAAATTGGCCAAGAGCTGCTGGATCGCGTCCTGCGACTGCGCAAGGGCGGGCCAGGCGGAGACACAAAACGCGGCGACCAAAAGGGTGGTGCGGAACATCGGTCTGTCCTTTCGCAATGCAGCGCGGTTGGGTTTCGACGCATCAAACGTAGGGTCCGAACCCGGAACCCCTTGTCGTCGCTTCGATGTCGTCGCTTCGATGAGGGGAAACTGCCGGCGCGACATTTCAGGGGTGTTTCAGATGTCAGCCCATATGTGTCAAACCGTGACACGGGCCGCCTTTTGCAACATCCTGCAATATCTTGGCGCTGCCCGTGCGACCGCAACTGTGGCAAAGTCGATGACATGAGCGTCAAACCGGAAAGAGTGATCGTCGTCGACGACGACCCCGAACTGCGTGCACTACTGCGCCGGTTTCTATCCGAGCACGGCTTCGAGACGCGCGCGGTGGACGGTGGCACATCGCTTGACAGGGAACTGTCGCGGAACCCAGCGGATGCCATCGTTCTCGACCTCATGATGTCGGGCGAAGACGGGCTGGCCATCTGCAGGCGCCTGCGGGCGGCTGGTGACATGACGCCGATCGTGATGCTGACGGCACGCGGCGATCCGATCGACCGCATCATCGGGCTCGAGTCCGGCGCTGACGACTACTTGCCCAAACCTTTCGAGCCCCGCGAACTGGTGGCCCGCCTCTCGGCGGTGCTGCGCCGCACGCGAGGTCAGAGTAATTTGCCCACGGACGACGTCGTCACGGTCGGCTCGCTTGAGGTCAATTTCTCGACCCGAACGGTGATGCGCGACGACACGCCACTGAAATTGTCCAGTCGTGAGTTCGCCCTGCTGGCGGCCTTGGTGCGCAGCCGCGGGCGCCCGCTCAGCCGGGCCCAGCTTATCGACCGCGCGCTTGGCCGCGACGCAGAGGTCACCGACCGCGCGGTGGATGTGCAGATCGCGCGCTTGCGGCGTGCGATCGGCGACCGAGCCGATGACGCTGAACTGATCAAGACGGTCTGGGGTGTGGGCTACGTTCTGGTGGCCGACGGTGCTTGATTCGCTCCTGAAACAGAACATCGCGGTTCTTGCAGCGTCCATCCTTGGCGCTTTGATCGTATCGCTGGTCCTGATCTCCGGCCTCGTCCTGCGCCCCCAGATCGACCGGTCGGCGGCGGACACGGCCCAGATGATCCGAAGTCTCGAGCTGTCCTTCCGCCAGATGGACCCGTTCCAGCAGATCCACTTCGCCGAGGCTCTGCGCGCGACGGAATTGCCTGATGTCCTGGTTGCCGAGACTGCGCCCGAAGACACCAACATGCAGCGCAGCTGGCATTCGACCTACTTCCTGCGCGTGTTGTCGGAGCGGCACGGAATATCGGCGTCCGACGTTCTGGTCGACGCCGAGGGCCGTGTCTGGGTCCGTATGCTCACGGCGGATCAGCCCTATTGGCTGTCGCTTCGGGCCTTGCCCGCGACCGATCCGGTTGCCGGTCTCGCGGTTGCGTCGGGGATCGCCCTGCTGGCCGCCCTTGCAGGTGGCATCACGCTGCAACGGCGGATCGCCCTGCCGTTGAAGCGGCTGGAACAAGCCGTGGGCCGCATGTCCAACCCGTCCGATCCCTATGACAGCGATATCGAGGGCCCCTGCGAAATCGCAGCGGTTTCCCGCGCTCTGACGGACATGTCAAAACGGCTGCACGCGGCCGAGGCCGACAGGGCCGTCATGCTGGCCGGCGTCAGTCACGACTTGCGGACGCCCCTCACCAAACTGAGACTGACCCTGGCGATGCTGAAGGATGCCGATCCCGAGCTTGTCGGCGGGGCAGAGCGCAACGTGATCCGCATTGAGGGCATGCTGGGCCAGTTCCTCGATTTCGCGCGCGGATTCGAGGCCGAAGAGACGCGGGCGGTGCCGCTGAGGCCCCTGTTGCTACAGGTGGTCGAGTCTTGTGCCGACCCGGCGGCGGTGATCGTCGATGCACCAGCGGATGCCGTGATCTTGGTGAAAGAGTCGGCCCTGCGGCGCGCGCTCGACAATCTGCTGGCCAACGCCCTGAGGCATGGCGGGCCTCCGGTCGCGCTCCGCGCCCGGACAAGGGACAGGGACCTCACGATCGACGTGCAAGATGCTGGGCGCGGCCTTTCGCCCGAGAACGCGCGGGACCTGATGCGCCCCTTTGCCCGCGGAAACGCCGCGCGCGCCGGAGAGGGAACGGGTCTCGGGTTGGCCATCGTAGATCAGGTGGCGAGGGCACACCGGGGAGAGGTGGAGTTCGAACAGGACGCGGAGACCTTCACGGCCCGCCTTCGCCTTCCCCAGGCGAACTTTGCCTGAGCATGGTCGAGGCTGCCTCTCGCGCCTGAAGGGTCTGCCCGGGACCATGCTGATGCTCGCCGCTTCGCGTCACGACCGACCGCGTCAGCGCTGCGCCGCAGAAAGTCCGCTTTCCGCCCATCGCATCGCATGCTGCGACTGACATCAAAGCCCTAGAAGGGCTCCAGGCCCCCATTTGCTGCAGAGATTACGAGCACCCGGAAAAATCCAACCGCCCCCAAGAACCGCACCCACAACGTCCGACTGTGCCAATCCCGCGCCCTGCGCTTGGCCGACGCCGGGACCTTTGTTCAAACGACGCAAGCCCCTAGGCGGGCCAGAGAGCTTGCGTCATGTGCAGAGTACCCCGCCCTAGCGGAACATCGGCGGGCGGGCGTCAACCCAGAGCCCGTCTGCTTTGCCCGATTGCGCCACGGCAAAGACCGCCGCCATCGAGCGCAGCCCGTCTTCGGCGCGGGGGTAAAGGTCCGCCGCCGGATCGCAGGGGCGGCCCTCTTTCTTGGCGCGGATCGCCTCGGCCAGATCGGCGTAGATATTGGCAAAGGCCAGCGGCATTCCTTCGGCATGGCCCACGGTCACCCGGCTCGCCCGGTCCCCCTCGGGTGACAGGTTGCCCTCGCCCCGCTCGATCACCTCAAGCCGCTTGCCGAGCGGCATGTAATAAAGCTGGTTGGGCTGCTCTTGCGACCAGCGAAGGCCACCCTTTTCGCCAAAGACCTGAAGCGTCAGGCCGTGCTGCCGCCCGATGGCGATGGACGAGGTCCAAAGCCGCCCCACCGTGCCGCCGTTCATGCGGAAGTTGACCATGGCGTCATCCTCCAGCACCCGGCTTGGGATGCAGGAGACGCAGTCGGCGGACAGTTTGTCGACCTCTTGCCCGGTCACAAAGCTGGCCATGTGCAGGGCGTGGATGCCGCAATCCGCGAACTGGGCCGACACCCCGGCCTGTGCGGGGTCGTACCGCCAGCGAACGCGGGGGTTGTCGGCGTCGGCGGCGTCAGCGTGATGGCCATGGGCAAACTCGGCCTTGACCAGCCGGATCGCGCCAAGGTCGCCCCGTGCCACCATCGCCCGCATGTGCCGGACAAGGGCATAGCCGGTGTAGCCGTAGTTGACCGCGCAGATCTTGCCCGTCTCGCGCGAAAGGCCCACGATCTCTTCTGCCTCTTCGACGGTCATCGTCATCGGCTTTTCACACAGGACGTGAAACCCGGCCTCAAGAAAGGCCTTGGTGATGGCGAAATGGGTGGCGTTGGGCGTGGCGACGGTGACCAGATCAACCCGGTCGTCGCGGGCGGTTTCGCCCGCCAGCATCTCTTGCCAGTCGCCATAGGCCCGGTCGGCGGAAAGGCCAAGGCGCTGGCCATAGGCCCGGCCTTCGGCAGCCCGATGGTCAAGCGCGCCGGCCACAAAGGCGAAATCGCCATCCAGGCCCGCCCCAAGACGGTGGGCGGGGCCAATCTGGCTGCCTTCGCCGCCACCGATCATGCCCCAGTTCAGCTTTGCCATTATGCGCTCCTGTCAGAACCCGATTGAGGAAAGGTATGTGCGGTTGGCGATTGCATCGCCCTTCGGGTCGACGTCAAGGGTCGGGTCGCAATCCTGCTCGACCGTGCACCAGCCGTCAAAACCCGCCCCTTCTAGCAGCGCCCGAACGGCGGGGAAATCAACGGCCCCCTGCCCGAGGTTGCAAAAGATGCCCTGCCCGCAGGCATCATAGAACCCGGTCCGCTTGGCCACCACATCGGCGCGAACCGCCGGGTCGATGTCCTTGAAATGCATATAGCTGATCCGGTCCAGATGCCGCTGCATGAATGCAACCGGGTCAAACCCGGCATATACATGATGGCCGGTGTCAAAGCAGATCTTGAGGATGGCCGGATCAACCTCATCCAGCAGACGCTCCAACTCGGGCTCGAAATCCATGAACCCCGCGGCATGGGCGTGAATGGACGGGATCAGGCCGTATTCCTCGGCCCCCATCCAGGCGACGGTGGCGATGCGGTCGCGAAAGGCGGCCCATTCGGCGGCGTCCATCTGCTCGGCCTCGGCAGCGCGACCGGCGGTGGGGGCGCGGCGGGCAGAGATGGAGTCTATCAGGACAAAGTGGCTGGCCCCATGCGCCACAAGCGCCTTGGCGGTGCGGACGGCCCCATCCATGACATCGTCCCATTCGGCCGGATCGTGGAAGGGGCGAAAGACCACACCACCGATCAGGGTCAGGCCTTCGTCGGCGAGTGCCGGTCCCAGCACATCGGGGTCTTCGGGCATAAAGCCGACGGGACCAAGCTCGATCCCGGTATAGCCCGCCTCGGCACAGTCCTTCAGGACCTTTTTCCAAGGTGGATTGCGCGGGTCGGCTGCAAATTCGACGCCCCAGGAACATGGCGCATTACCGATGCGGATAGTCATGATGTCTCCTCAGACAGAAGCGACGTCGCACCAGCCACCCTGGGCCTGCGACGCAAAAGCGGCGGCGATAACGCGGTTAACCTCCATCCCGTCACGGAAGGTCGGCCAGACGGCAGCACCGGTGTCGATGGCGGTCAGGAAATCCTTTGCCTCGATAATGATCTGGTCCTGATAGCCGGTCCCATGGCCCGGCCCCTGACAGAAAAACCGGTAATCGGGATGGGCCGGTCCCGTCAATATCTTGCGAAAGCCCCGCTCGGCCGGGCTGTCGTCCATCTTGTAAAGCCAGAGGACGTTCTGATCTTCCTGATCGAAGCGGATCGCCCCCCGGGTGCCCTGAACCTCATAGGCATAGCCCATCTTGCGGCCCGTCGCGATCCGGCTGAAGTGCATCTGACCAAGGGTGCCACTGTCGAACCGGCACATCATCTGGGCCTGATCGTCATTGGTCACGGCGACCGGGCCATCGGGGCCAGGACGGGTGGCGTGGACCGTCTCAATCTCGGCCATGACCGACCGGATCGGGCCCATCAGGGCCAGCGCCGCGTTGATCATATGCGGGGCCAGATCACCCATCGTGCCGTTGGCCTGCCCCTGTGTCCGCCAAGTTGCAGGATCGGCGGGATCGACAAGGAAATCCTCAGTATGTTCGCCCCGGAACCAGGTGATGCGGCCGATCACCCCGTCCTTGATCAGCTGGCGGGCGTATTGGCTGGCAGGTGTGCGGATGTAGTTAAAGCCGACCATGTTGGGCAGACCGCTGGCCTCGGCTGCCGTCACCATGGCCTGACTGTCGGCCAGTGAGGCGCCAAGGGGCTTTTCGCAAAAGACCGGCTTGCCTGCCGCAAACGCCGCTTCGGCAATGGCCCGGTGGGTGGATTGGGGCGAGGCGATCACGACGGCCTCGACCTTAGGGTCGGCCACAAGGACCCGCCAGTCATCGGTCGCACGGGCAAAGCCAAAGGCCGCGCGGTACCGTTCGGCGCTTTGGGCGCTGTTGGCGGCAACCATCTCAAGCCGGGGACGCAGACGGGTTTCAAACACCGCGCCTACTGCTGCCATTGCGACGGCATGGGCCTTGCCCATATAGCCGCCACCCACGATGCCAATCCCGATATCCGTCATGTTTGATTCCGTTTGCAACCGGTTGCAAAATTCGTATCCTCAACCGGAATTTGGTGCAAGTAGGCATTATTGGGGACCCATGAAATGACCGCTATCAAGGGGACATCGTTTCTGGTGATTGGCCGGGCCGGGATGGACCTTTACGCCGATCCACCTGGCACCCCGATCGAGGCTGCAACCCAGTTCACCTCTGCCCTTGGCGGGTCCTCGGCCAATATCGCCGTCGCACTGGTGCGTCAGGGGGCCAAGGCCGCCCTTTTGACCCGCGTGTCGGACGATGCCGTTGGCCGTTTCGCCATGGCGCAGCTGGATTTGTACGGGATCGATCGCAGTTTGGTGAGCGTGGTTGGGGGCGAGGCGCGCAATTCGCTGGCCATTGTCGACACCATGGGCCCGGACACGACAGCGGTGATCTACCGCAATGGTGCTGCGGACTTTGAGATGACCGAGGCCGATGTCGAATGGGCCGACTATTCCAGCTTTGACGCCCTCGTCACCACCGGAACGGTGCTGGCATCGGGCCCCTCGCGCGGGGCGGCCTTCCGGTCATTTGACCTTGCGCGACAATCAGGCCTGCCTATCGTGTTCGATATTGATTACCGCCCCTACAGCTGGGCTTCGGCCAATGAGGCAGAGCTGACCTATTCCCTTGCCGCTGAAATGGCCGATATCATCGTGGGCAACGATGTGGAGTTCGGGTTTCTGGCCGGCAACTATGACAAGGGGCTGGCCGCAGCCGAACGTCTGGCCGCCGTCAATGACCGGATCGTCGTCTACAAGATGGGCGAAAAGGGCGCGATCACCTTTCAGGGCGGAACCCGGCTGCACACCGGCATTTACCCGGCCAAGCCGCTCAAGCCGACCGGTGCGGGGGATGCGTTTCTGGGCAGCTTCCTCGCCTCGATCAGCACTGGCAAAAGCCTGCGGGATGCCGTCCTGCGCGGCTCTGCCGCCGCCGCGATCGTGGTGGGCCGCGTCGGCTGCGCCCCGGCCATGCCAACCGCGGCCGAGCTTGATACATTCTGCGCCGCCAACACGGCCCCCATTTTCTGACCGCGTCTATTGAATGGACGTCTGCTGAAAGGACCTGACATGCATATCGCCCCCTTCGACAATGCCAACAAGCCCATCGTGGACGTGGACGACGGTCTGGTCCCACTCAACTACTTCAACATCGTCAAGCTGAGCAAAGGTCAGGCCTTTGACTATCAGGTGCCGGGGTACGAGACCTGCATCGCCCCCGCCACAGGGACGCTCGATGTTGAGGTCGAAGGCGTGAACTTTGCCGCCCTTGGCAATCGCGGCGTCGATGTCTGGGACGGAGAGCCTGAGGGCGTCTATGTCCCCTCCGGCGCCAAGGCCCGCATGATCTGCCTGTCCGACAGCGCCGAAGTCTTTGTTGCCGGGGCCAAGTACGACAAGGTCCTTGATCCCTTCGCCGTGCGCAGCAGCGAGCTTGATCTGGTGCAATACGGGTCGGACGACACCAAGACCCATCGCAAGATTAAGCATATCCTGGGCCAGAAACAGGCCGACAAGGTGGGCCGCCTTTTGGTGAGCGAGCTGTTTACGGTGGGTGCGGGCGGCTGGTCGGGCTTTCCGAGCCACAAGCATGACACCAACCGGCTGCCCGACGAAACCCGGCATGACGAGACCTACAACTTCCGCTTTCGCCCGAACCACGGATCGGGCCTCCAGATGCTCCAACGCGAGGATGGCAAACCCGGCGACGCCTACCATATCGTCGATGGGTCCACGGTCTGCATCGACAAGGGCTATCACCCCTGTGCAGTGCTACCGGGGTACGAGATGTATTACTTTACCATCCTTGGCGGCCTGACCCAGCGCAGTCTTGTCCAGTACTTCCAGCCCAGCCATGCCTACCAGATCGAGACGATCCCGGGCATCAAGGACATGATCGCCAAGTTCAAGTGACGCCACGCAGATGCCCCTTGCCACCCTGAGCGAAGTCCTGACCCCCGCCCTGCGTGACGGCTACGCCGTGGCCGGGGTCGTCTGTCTGGGGTGGGAGGACGCCCGCGCCTATGCCGCCGCGGCCGAGGCCGAGGGGCTGCCGATCATCCTTCAGGCCGGGCCGGGTGCGCGGGCGCATATGCCGATCCCGGTCTGGGCCCGGATGCTGCGCCATTTGGCCGAGGCTGCAACGGTCCCTGTCGTTGTACATCTGGACCACGGCAAAAGCCTTGAGGACTGCCGCATCGCCATTGGCGAGGGGTTTAGCTCGGTCATGTACGACGGCTCTCTCGATCCGCTGGACCGCAATATCGCGGATATGGCCCGGATCGTTGAGATCGCCCACGCGGCCGGCGTGTCCTGCGAAGGGGAAGTTGGCGTCGTCGGCTACGACGGAGGGGCGGCCTCGCATGGAACGGACCCGGAGGATGCCCGACGGTTCGCGATTGAAACCGGTGTCGATGCGCTGGCGGTCTCGGTCGGGAACGTGCATCTGCAAACCGGCCCGGGGGCCGGTCTGGACCGGGCGCGGATCGCGGCGATCGAGGCGGCGACCGGGCCCCTGCCCCTTGTCATTCATGGCGGCTCTGGCGTGCCACAGGCAGACCGCGCCACGCTGGCCCGCGAAACGGCGATCTGCAAGTTCAACATCGGTACCGAGTTGCGCCAGACCTTTGGCGCTGCCCTGCGGCAGACCCTCGCCGCCCATCCCACAGCCTTTGACCGGATCGAGATCCTGCGCGCCACCGAAGCACCACTGGAAGCCGCCGCGCGGAAAGTGCTGCGGGGGTTGCGCCCCTGACCCCGACACGGTCAAAAGCGCCCTTTGCCTAGACGACCCCGTGAAGCGCCGCGATGTGGTCGGGACGAATACCGCAGCAGCCGCCAATGACCGTCGCCTTCTTGGTCATCCAGCGTGCGCAGCTTGTGACGTAATCCTCGGGCGAGATGGTGTTTTCGAAAATCCAGTTCGGATCGACGAAATGGCCGGAATGGGCATAGACGCCAAGTATGCCGGACCAATGCCGTTCGGCGATCTCAAGACATTCGTCGATGTAGAGCACGTCGGTATGCATGATGTTGACGACATCGACACCCTTGTCCGACAAGGCATCAAGGGCGTCGGCAAGTGTATCGCCGTTGTGCAGGCACATCGTGCCAGCGGCATCGGGCCGGCAGCTGAAACCCACCCAGACCGGCAGGCCGCTTGTCTGCGCCGCCCGCAGGGTCACCAACATCCGGTCCATATCGATCATCATCTCCAGCATCAGAAGATCGGCCCCTGCGCGGGCCATGATCGCGGCCTGTTCGGCGATGCCCTGTTCCAGCACGTCCAGAGGCGGATGGGTCTTGGTAAAGGACCAGTAGGAGATGCCGCCCGCCACCAGAACATCGGGGCTTTGCATGGCATCCCGCGCCTCCAAGGCGATCTCGACCCCGCGCCGGTTGGCCTCTTCGAACAGCTCTTCGGCACCGGCGTCTGCAAGGGTGTTCCGGGCGGTGGAAAAGGTGTTGGAGATGATGATCTTGGCCCCGTTGCGGATGTAATCCTCGTGGATGCCCCGCACGATGTCGGGATGGGTCAGCACCCCTGCCCCGGACCAGGCGTTCTCAAGCGTGGGAATCCCGCGCTTTTAGCCTCGGACCCGGTGCCGCCGTCGATCAGAATACGCTCGCCGCGCCTGAGCCGGTCGAGCAGTGCCGCATAGTTCGCCATGTCATCCCCCCTGATAATCTAGATCGCGCCATTAGGGCCGGGCGTGCATTTTGGCAATGGGTTTTGCTAGGGCATCAAAGGTGTCGCCTACAAAGCGAGAGAAAGTGCCTGTGCGCCCGTTCTTCGACCCGGGCGGCGGGTCCGGTGTCCATGGATCGTGAGGCTGCGTCCGGGATGCCTGCGACCGGGCAACATACTCGCTGTAGAACAGCTATTTGGGCGAGCAGCCGGTTCCTGAAATCTTGAAAATGTCAGGAATTATTAGCCCGCAACTGAACAATCTTTCGTTTGCCCGGTGCTGCCTCTTGTTCCTTTGCCCAGATCTCTAGCGCCGCCACCAAGTGTTGCTCGGTCTCGACGAAGCCATGTTGATGGCAATATCTGGCAAGTTCATCCAACGCGATGTCAAACCATTGCTCATCGGTTTGGCATCGCTCCCCGGTCTTTTTTTCAACCTCGCCCAGGGCGTGGCGCACAGCGCCTCTTGCAGCATACAGCAAGGACACAACTTTTGGTCGGTCATGCATATCTGCATATGCTTCAAGGTCTCCGAGGACATCCAATATCCACGAATGGTCAGTTACGTCACTCATTTCAGGCCTCCAATCTGTCTTCAGTCGCCTCCCTACTCCACGTTGCTCGGAACAAAATTCATCATCTCAAGATCTTAAAACCTGCCCTAACCAAATTATGGACATATAGCTAAGACCATAAGAGTTAGCCTACCATCTTCAAATCACGATCGCGACATGTCCAGATCACGATTGAATAACGATCTTCTCACAGATCAAGTTACTCCATGAGAGGCATCTCAGCTTTCTCAATCGAAGCGCTACGGACCATAATAAATTGTATTAAATAGTTTTTTCTGACACCGAACCAACCCAACACATCAAATCTCAATTGCGGCATTTTTGGGGAAAATTGCCACATGGTGACTAAGGATTGAGTAGAATTTTTGCGAATTTTCAATTCACGCCATCAAGAAAATGACGTTTTGCAATAGCCAAATTCCCTCAAATGCCGCGCAGGAAAGGGTTAATTCCGGCAATGGAATCCCATTTTTCACAGGTGATGAAAGGCCGATGCAAAGGTCCCAACTTCGCCATACTTTGGTCGGGCCATCGCGCGCCCCAAAGGCCTTGGACCCTGCCGAAGCGGACGCGGACCACACCAAACGGCACGGCTGAGAGGCGGCCAAAGGTAAACCCTATGGCCATCGGGCTGCGACACCCAGACGAGGTCGGTCCTAATACGTCGCCCGCCCCCCCGACAGGTCGAACACACCTCCTGTGGTGAACGAGTTGTCCTCGCTCGCCAGCCAGGCAATCATCGCCGCGGCCTCCTCCACCTCGAGGAACCGTCCCCGGGGGATCTTGGACAGCATGTAGTCGATATGGCTTTGGGAAAGTTGGTCGAATATGCGAGTCCGAGCCGCCGCCGGTGTGACGCAATTGACCGCGATGTCGTATTGCGCCGTTTCCTTGCCCAGTGACTTGGTCAGGGCAATGACCCCGGCCTTTGACGCCGAATAGGCCGAGGCGTTGGGATTGCCCTCCTTTCCCGCGATCGAGGCGGTGTTGACCACCCGCCCGTAGTTGCGCGCGATCATTCCTGGCAGGACGGCGCGGCAGGCGTAGAACACACCGTTAAGGTTAATGTCGATGACCTGTTTCCAGGCGTCGATGTCATAGTCCACCACAAGGGCATTGGGGCCTGCGATCCCGGCATTGGCCACAAGGATGTCGATGGGGGCGAGCGCGGCCTCGGTCCCTAGGACCGCCTGCTCCAGCGCGACGGGGTCGGTCTGGTCGACGACCTGCACGTCCACCCCGCCGCCCAGCGTTGCCGCCGTGTCGCGGGCCATGTCGCCGTCCCGGTCCCAGATGCTGACCCGGGCACCGCCCTCCAGTAATCGTTTGACGACGGCCAGTCCGATCCCCTGTGCCCCTCCGGTCACCACAGCGGTCCGCCCATTGACGTCGATCATATTCATGCGCCCTCTCCCCAAATCACATTGCCCCAGCCTACCGCGAAATGCGCCACTGACCAGAGCCTCTGGCCCTTGCCATTCCATCCCTTGGGGCGGCATGTTCGGATCAGCGCCAATCTTCGGGGGACCGATGTCAGAACCATTCGACCTGCTGATCCGCAACGGACGGATCGTGACACCCGAAGCGGTGGTCACGGGCGATCTCGCCATCTCAGGCGGCACCATCGCCGCCATCGGCGATGCCACCGGCCCGGCCCGGCAAGAGATCGACGCAAAGGGCCTTTGGGTCATGCCCGGCGGCATCGACCCTCACGCCCATATCGAACAGATGTCTGGCATGGGGGTGATGAATGCCGACACGTTCGAGACGGCCACACAGTCGGCAGCGATGGGGGGCAACACCACCGTCATCTCTTTTGCCGCACAGGCCAAGGGCGAGCGTCTGTTCGACACCGTCGCCCAATACAGCACCCGTGCGGCCCGGGGGGCGATGATCGACCACGCCTTCCACATGACGATCACCGACATGAGCGTGCCGGATTGCCTGTCCGATCTGGCCGCCCTGATTGCCAAGGGCCACCGGTCGATCAAGGTCTTTACCACTTACAACATCCAGCTGGATGACCGCGCGATCCTTGAGATCATGGCCACCGCCCGCGAGGCCGGCGCCCTTGTCTGTGTCCACGCCGAGAATGACAGCATCATCAACTGGACCCGCGACCGCCTGATCGCCCAAGGGCTGACCGCCCCGCAGTATCACGCCGCCTCGCATCCCAGACTGGCCGAGGTTGAGGCGGTCGAACGCCTGTGCCGCTTTGCCGAGTTTCTGGACCAGCCGATCATGCTGTTCCACATCTCCACCGCCGAAGGGGCGGCCTGCGTCGCCGCCGCGCAGGCCCGGGGCGTACCGGTCTGGGCCGAAACCTGCCCACACTACTTGTTCATGACCGATGAGGTCCTGAAAGCGCCGGGGATCGAGGGGGCCAAATGGATGTGCTCGCCGCCCCAGCGGCAGGAGGCCGATCAAGAGGCGCTGTGGCAGGCTTTGGCCTCGGGCACCTTGCAGATCGTATCGTCGGACCATGCCCCCTACCGGATGGACGAAAGCGGCAAGTTGTCCGCCGGACCCGATGCCCCCTTCAACAAGATCGCCAACGGTCTGCCCGGTCTGGAAACCCGGCTGCCGCTTCTGTTTGATGCGATGGTCAGCCACGGGCGGCAGGGGTTTGACCGGGGGGCCGTGGCTTTCGCCCGCCTGACCGCGACCGCCCCGGCGGAGATCTACGGGCTAGCGGGCAAGGGCCGGATCGCCCCCGGCATGGATGCAGATCTGACGCTGTGGGACCCCGCTCGTCAGGTGACCTATGGGGCCGACGACCTGCATGACAACGTCGGTTACAACCCGTGGGAGGGGCGTACCATCACCGGCTGGCCCACCACCGTCATTCTGCGCGGCGAGGTGATCGTGGCCGATGGTCAGTGCCGTGCCACCCCTGGTCAGGGACAGTGGCTTCGCCGCGACGCCCTTGGCACCGCCCGCCCCCATGGCACCCCGGCCCCCGAGGCTGCCCTTGTCCAGACGAAACGTTGACCCTCGCATGCCTGGACCCGTAGCCACCCGGCCTGACACCCCCAACCAGCTTGCCATCACCTTCCTCTATTACCGCGATCTGCCGACAGCTATGCGGTTCTACGAGGATGTCATGGGCCTGCCCCTCGCCATCGACCAAGGCTGGTGCAAGATCTACAGGATCTGTGAGGGCGCCCATATCGGGCTGGTGGACGAAAGCCGGGGCATGAACAAATGGGCCGAAGTGAAGCCAGTGCAGGTGTGCATCCGGGTGACGGACGTGGACGCTTGGTACGCCTATGCCACGGAGCTTGCCTTGCCCGCCCTGTCCAAGCTGTTCGTCAATGAGGCGCTGGGCATCCGTGCCTTTGTCTTCAACGATCCCGAAGGCTACCAGCTTGAGATCCAGTCAGCCACAAGGCCCGGTGCATGACTGACAGGGCGCTGATCGTTATCAATCCAAATTCCTCCCAGACCGTTACCGCCGGGATCGACGCCGCGATGGAGCCTTTGCGCGGCCTTGGCGTGCCGATCCGTTGCCTGACGCTGGCAGAAGGGCCGCCCGGCATCGAAAATCAGGAACAGGCGGACCGGACCATTGCGCCTATGCTCGATCTGGCGGCCCGCGAGGCGCCGGGGGCCTTGGGCTATGTCATAGCCTGCTTTGGCGACCCCGGCCTGCATGCCCTGCGCCATGCCACAGCCCTGCCCGTTCAGGGCATACAGGAGGCCGCCGTGATGACGGCCCTGACCCTTGGCCAGCGGTTTGGCGTGATCGCGATCCTGCCCACCTCGATCCCCCGGCACCTGCGGGCCTTTGGGGCGATGGGGGTGCTGCCCCGGCTGGCCGCCGACCGGGCGCTGGGCCTTGGGGTGGCGGAACTGGCCGAACCGGGGCGCAGCCTTGACGCCATGATCGCCACCGGCTGCCGCCTGCGCGACGAGGACGGAGCCGATGTGCTGATCATGGGCTGCGCCGGTATGGCCAGCTATCGCGCCACGCTGGAACAGGAAACCGGCCTGCCGGTGGTCGAGCCTTGTCAGGCCGCCGCCGCCATGGCCATCGGGCAGATCGCCCTGTCACACTCTCACCGTATCACAAGGACCAACCATGCTTGATGAAACCGCCAAGGGCGTCTTTACCATCGCCGTCACCCCGTTTTTGCCCGACGGCGCCCTTGACCTCGACAGTGTCGACCGGATGACCGACTTTTACATGGAACAGGGGGCCACCGGCCTGACCATCCTTGGCATGATGGGCGAGGCGCAAAAACTGTCGGCCGCGGAATCCGTCGAGGTGATCGGCCGGGTGACCGCGCGCACCGATGTGCCAGTGGTTGTCGGCGTATCCGCCCCCGGCTTTGCCCCGATGAAGGCGCTCGCCCTTGAGGCGATGGAGGCGGGCGCCGCCGGTGTCATGGTCGCCCCACCCGGCAGCTTGCGTACCGACGACCAGATCGTGGGCTACTACCACAACGTGGCCGAGGTGCTGGGCGATATCCCTTGGGTTTTGCAGGACTTTCCCCTTGTCACCAATGTCCAGATCCCGACCAAGGTGATCCTCAGGATCGTGGAGGATTGCCCATCCTGCGTGATGCTCAAACATGAGGACTGGCCGGGGCTGGACAAGATCTCGGCGCTTCGGGCGGCCTCTGACGCGGGCGCCCGCCGGATCTCGATCCTGTGCGGCAACGGCGGCTTGTTCCTGCCCGAAGAGATGCTGCGCGGGGCCGACGGGGCGATGACCGGCTTTGGCTACCCCGAGATGATGGCCGCAGTGGTGGCGGCCTACACAGCGGGCGACATGGGAAGGGCGCAGGACATCTTTGACTGCTACCTGCCGATGGTGCGCTACGAAAGCCAGCCGGGGATCGGCCTTGCCATCCGCAAGTACACGCTGGCCAAGCGCGGCGCGATCGCCCATCCGACCCTGCGCAAGCCCGGACCGGGCCTGTTAGCGGCGACCGTGGCAGAGGTTGACGCGCTGGCCGTCCGGCAGGCGGCCCGGCTTGCCATGCTGGGGTAGGTTCGGGCCCACTTCCGCAGCCAATCGCCTGAAGATTGGGCATGTCTCCAGCGCCCGCGTAGAAATCTGCGCGTATACTGGACCTGCCCGACCCACGGCACCATGATCTGCAAGACCAACAAGGAGCCTTCGCCCGTGTCCGACGCCTTTTTCCAACCCGTATCTGGGATGGACCTGCCCCGTTTCGCCGGTGTTCCCACCTTCATGCGCCTGCCCCATGTTTCGCTGGATGATCCTCGTCTGGCAGAGGTCCAGATCGGGCTGATCGGGGCCCCGTGGGACGGTGGCACGACCAACCGGCCCGGCCCCCGCCACGGCCCCCGCCAGCTGCGGGACCTGTCCACCATTATCCGGGCCCAGAACGGCGCGACCGGTGTCCGCCCGTTTGAGATGGTGAACTGCGCCGATCTTGGCGATGTGGCCCCTAATCCCGCCGACCTGATGGACAGCCTTGAGCGGATGCACCGCTTTTACGCCCGGGTCAAAGAGGCCGGCATCCGACCCCTGACCGCCGGGGGGGACCACCTCTGCTCGCTTCCCATTCTGCGGGGTATCGCCTCGGACGGACCCTTGGGCATGGTGCATTTCGACAGCCACACCGACCTCTTCGACAGCTACTTTGGCGGCACCAAGTTCACCCACGGCACCCCGTTTCGCCGGGCGGTGGAGGAAGGGCTGCTGGACCCCAAGAAGGTCGTCCAGATCGGCATCCGGGGCACGGCCTATGACAATGACGACCTCGACTTTGCCGCCGCCACCGGCATTCGCATCATCAGGATTGAAGAGTTCTTTGCCCGTGGCATCCCCGATGTCATGGCCGAAGCCCGCGAGATCGTCGGCACAGGTCCGACCTACCTGTCCTATGACATAGACTTTATCGACCCCGCCTTTGCCCCCGGCACTGGCACACCCGAGGTGGGGGGGCCGAATTCGTTTCAGGCCCTGCAGGTGGTGCGCGAACTTGGCGGTCTGAACATCGTGGGGGCCGATATGGTCGAGGTGTCGCCCCCCTTCGATGCCTCTGGCGGGACCGCCTTTCTGGGTGTGTCGGTGATGTTCGAGATACTGTGCATCATGGCGGCGCAAGCGGCCTAGTGTTCCACACCCTACACAAGTTACCCATTGGGGGGCGTATCGGGCAAGGTCCAATATTTCTGAGTGATACTGTCAGATGCTGGCTCAGAGCCCATTGCGGTCGGCTGGCCTCGCAACAAATGCTGCAGGTGCGGTTGGCGGCTCCCAGCTCTTGACGAGGGGTGCCGATTCCAACCCACGCACTGTCTGTGCGAAACACGTCTAATGACCGCTCCTGGCCATGCGTGACATTCATGTTGATTTGCCGGGCTGGCAAAAGCAGGCTTTCCAAGCTCAGGGTGTGACCAAGCAGTTTCCAGCATGAGAAGGCATCACACTTTGCTCGTTCCAGACACACAATACATGCTCGCTCCGAGGTACACATGCCTAGGCGGGGAGGCCTTCTGGAAATTCAATGACGCCACCATCAAGCATCGTCCGGTACAGCTGGCTGTTGTTCTTGCGAATATATTTGAGCGTTATCCAGTACTCAGGCTTGCCAGAAAAGAAGAGCTTCATAAACCGGACCAGATGTTCATCGAGGTTTCGTCCCCCAAAACCTAGGAGCACGCTATGGTAGTCTTGTGGGCTTAGTTTCTCTACGTTGACACTTCCGCCCTGAGAATATTTCACCTTTATTTCTGGTCGGTGTCTATTCGAGAAATAGCTGTGCACCCATTGGTTTCGTGTATCGCTTAGGTAGATCTGCTCCTCTCTCGTCAGCTGCTCAATAAGTTCTGTACAAAGCCGACAGAAACGATTGACTACATCAACATTTTTTACCAGTGATACCAGGCCCAGTTCAGCAGCCTCTTTCTTGATTTCCGGAAGAAAGCGCTGCGAGGCTTCCGTTGTGTCAATCATAGCGCCCGCCCAGAGCACGAATACCTTGTTCCGAACCTCCTGTTCGGCATCAAATTTTTCACTGAAAGACAAGTATCCCCAAGCTTCATAGAGCATTATGTGCCCAACGAATGTCTGACGTCAGCGCCCATGGGACAGTTTAGGCATATTGCGGAACGGAGGGTT
>CALFSV010000146.1 GCA_937916485.1 uncultured Paracoccaceae bacterium
TCGAGGAGGTCTTGCAGAGCTATCATGTCCGATCCGATGAAGAAATCGAGGCGACGCTGCACCGTTACATTTGGTTCTACAACCAACAACTTCCGCAGTCAGCGTTGCGTAGCAGGCCGCCCTTGCAAGCGATGAAGGATTGCCATAAAATCAAACCGGAGCTGATCAAAAAGCAGCCGTACGACCTTCCGGGATGTGACAAATAATTAGGGGGCTGTAATGCCAGGATTTGAACTGATCGGCGAAGAAGAACGTGCAGCCCTAAATGAATTGATGGATGAAGGTGGCGTTTTATTTGCACATGGTTTCGGACCAATGCGCAAACGCTATCATGTTCGGGAATTAGAAGCAGCGTTTCGTGACAAACTAGGCGCGAATGATGCCCTATGCGTTTCATCAGGTACCGCGGCGATCAAAGTCGCGTTGAAGTCATTGGGTGTTACCTACGGGGACGAAGTAATCACGCAATGTTTCAACTTTATCGCGACGGTCGAAGCCATCGTAGACTGTGGGGCAACGCCCGTGATCGCAGGATCAGATGAGACCTTGAATATGGATCCTACCCAATTGGAAGGATTGATTACAAAAAAGACAAAAGCAATTATGCCGGTTCACATGTTAGGCGTTCCCGCACGTATGAATGAAATCAAAGCCATTGCTAAAAAATACAAACTGCCTGTGATCGAAGACGCCTGCGAGGCCGTTGGCGCAAAATATAATGGTCAATATGCTGGAACGTTGGGTGATGCAGGTGTCTTCAGTTTTGATTTTGGTAAAACAATAACAACTGGCGAAGGCGGCCTTGTGATTTTACAAAACGCTGAAATGGCCGAAAAATCGCGCTGGTATCACGATCACGGCCACATGAATCTAGAGGGTAGACCACGGGGATTAGATCGTGCAGGAATCACAGGCTTCAACTATCGTATGAGTGAATTGAATGCCGTCGTTGGTAAGGCGCAATTGGCAAAACTGGATTACATCTTAGAGGAATCTGGAAAACGCTTCAAAGTATTGTGTGATGGTGTCACGGTCCCAGCGTTTAAAAAACGCGCAATCCCAGAGGAAGCCGAACCTGCGTTTGACACCGTGATTTTCGAAGTCAAAGATAAAAATTTGCGCGATAGCACAATCGCCCTATTGAGTGACATGGGTTTTGGAACAAAAAATTTACCTGATGCTATGAATTGGCATTGCTCGGTATTTTGGGATCACATGGGGTTCGACACACGCACCCCTGCCGCGATGGAAACCCTCGCGCTTTTGGAACGACAAATCGCAATCCCCGTCGTTTTGGGCCGATCGGTCGAAGATTATGCAGCGCTTGCGGATGCATTGAACGCATTGGCAGACTAAGTTTTGTTAATCGTGGTACCAGCCCGGGCAGGATCCAAAGGAATTCCTGGAAAAAACACCAAAATCTTTCGCGATGCGCCTTTGGTGAATTGGTCATTTGCTGCTGCAAAATGGCTATCGAACAAATTAGATGCACAGGTTCTATGTACCACTGATGATCCCAAGGTGGCGGAGCTGGCTCGGGCAATGAATTTGTTGGTGCACAATCGGGCCAAGCAGTTGGCCAACGATACAGCCAGCATGGCGGAGGTAGTTCTGGATGTCTGTGAGGCCACGAACTCAAATAATTATATTCTGTTACAACCCACGTCGCCGTTACGGATAAAGGTCGATTTGGAACGACTGGTGTCAGCGTTGGAGAAGAATCCAACGGTCGTATCCTGTACCGCCCCTGCAGAAGCGCCAGAAGATATCATCGAATTATCATCTGGGCCGATCATAACTGGTCCCAAAACTGAAACACGCCAAGAGCGAGTCAGAGAATATCGTTTTGTGGATGGGGCGTTTTATGCTGGCTGTGTAACGAACCTTAAAAACGGGCTAGGTTTTTCACCCGCTGGCACAAAATTCGTAACACTATCCAATCCGATTGCTAATGATATCGATACACCCTTTGACTGGACGATGGCAGAAACCCAGCATGATTGGCTTGTATCGCAGGGAGTGGAATTTGTCCGTCCCTGAATTTGACCTCGTGATCGTGGGTGGTGGTTCCGCGGGGTTAGAACTGGCCCGCATGGCAACACGTGCAGAATTGAACGTTGCCTTGATTGAACAAGGTGTCAGCAGTGGGCGTCACATTTTCCAGCGTATTCCATTGATGGTCGGTAAAATTATAGGCAATTCGCGTTTTGTGGATGTTTGGCGATCTATCCCTTTGACGAGCGCTGGTGGATTTGCGCGGCCCATACTCGCTGGGCGAGGGTTGGGTGGATCCTCTCGGATCAATGGTAATGTAGCATATGCTGGGCCCCGCCATAGATATGCCCAAGTCTATGACAAAATTGGGTTAAATTTTTCAGATATCTTACGTGAGTTATCACCAGGAGCATCGAACGCTGCGCCGCGCGTTCACACATGGACAGATGGTCTGAGCGAACTGTTTTTGAAAGCGACGGTGGCTGACGGTGCCCGTTTGCTGGACGACCCCGATGATGATTTCTTTGGAGCATCACCCCTGCATGTGAATACGCGATGGGGTTTAAGACACAACCACTTGGAGGCATTTTACCGCCAAGCCAAAAAGTCAAAGCTCACGATCGTTCAAGGAACCGCAAAAGAATTAATCTTTACCGATAGTCGGGTTTCAGGAGTTGTTTTGGTAGATGGCGTTGAAATACACGCACAGGAAATCATTGTGTCTGCTGGTGCTATTGGATCCCCCACCCTTTTACTACAGTCTGGTATTGGTGATAGTGCGATGCTGCGTCGAGCTGGAATTGCGGGCAAATTGGATCAACCTCATGTTGGTCGACACCTAAAAGATCACGCAAATTTGCGCATCCCGTTTTCTTGCCCCGAACATGATACGCTGAATCAAAAAACCCGTGGTTTTAAAGCGTTGGCTGAAGGGTTCAAATTTTTGACGGGTCAGTCTGACACCATTTTGCGCGGCCCAGGTGCATCAGCCGGTTTGAATGTCGAATGGGAAAATCCGTATCGCATTCAATTGGTACATTTCACCCAAGACCGATCACAAGTTGGCACAAAAGGGATCGTATTCGAAAAAGTACGGGGCGCTTCTTTGGGAATGTATGCACTTTGGCCCTATTCCGAAGGGTCGGTTGAATTGACATCAAAGGAATTACGTATTGATCCAGGATTTTTAGCCGACCAGCGCGATATGACAACAACACTGCAGGCGTTAAGCCATGCCCGTAACTTGATTTTCCAAATGGGATTTGCGCCGCATTCCAACCATATCGATGATGAAACATTGATCCGCACTGGTGTATATTCTGGTTATCATTTGATCGGGTCAAACCGTATGGCAACCACAGCGCGTGATGGCGTTGTCGCACCCGATTTTCGAGTCCATGGAATTGATGGCCTTTCGATTTGTGATGCATCTGTGATGCCGGATCATTTGTCATCACACAGCTATTTAGCTACGATCGCTCAAGCCCGGATGTTGGGTCATCAACGGGGCTGGATCTAATGTTTCCAAACCGTCTGTCAGATCGTCTTGTTTTATGTCTCTGGTCAATCCTTTGGCATTTGGCTTTGCCATTGATAATTTTATACCTGTGGTACCGTAGCCGTTCGGAATCTTTATATATAACAAATTTGCGCGAAAGATTTGGAGGTGGATCACCAGTACCACCAGACACAATTTGGGTACATGCCGTCAGCTTAGGAGAAACACGTGCAGCAGATCCGCTCATTCGCAGTTTGATAGATCGTGGTGAAACAATCTTGCTGACGACTATAACAGCAGCCGGGCGGGCCGAAGCGTCGAAACTTTTTGCAGATGATATTGCCGCGAAACGTTTATATCTGCGCTGGACCCCCATCGAATTACCCTGGGCCCTGCGTCGATTCATTTGTAATCATAAGCCTAGATTTGGCATGATTATGGAAATTGAACTTTGGCCACAAATGATTGCCCAAGCAAAACGTCTAGGGGTGCCTTTGATCATGGCACAAGCACAATACCCAGACAAAAGCTTTGCGCGCGATCAAAAGGGGTTTGGACGAATACGCGCACGTAGTATCCAGGGATTTGACTTAATACTCGCCAAATCTCAACGTCATGCAGAAAGATTTCGTCACTTCGGAGCCAAAAATGTTCGCGTAACAGGCGAATTGAGATTCGAACAAACTATCCCGCAAACACAGCTTGACGCAGCTGGTGCACTTTTGGAAACCATTGATCCAAAACGACTTCGCATTTGCCTTGCGAGTACGGCCCCCGACGAAGATCCAATGTTGATACCTGTAATTCAGGAGCTTTTGAAACATACAATTGGACCTAAACCGTTCATAATCTATGTGCCTCGCCATCCAAAGAATTTTGAAGAGACCAAGCAAAAATTGCGTAACGCAGGTTTAAATATGGCCGTCCGATCACGGGATTTTGCAGCAGACCTTTCAATGCTAACGCCCTTACCTGCTGATTGTGATGGTTTGTTTGGTGACAGTTTAGGTGAAATCAATTTCTACTACGCATTGGCCCAATCGGTGTTCGTTGGTGATAGTTTCAATGGCGAGGGGTCCCACAATATCATTGAACCTCTACGTCTACTGAATTCCGTAGTTGTAGGCCCCAGCATATGGGGCATCGAGTACCCTGGTTTAGAGGCAATCGAAGACGGTGTATTGATCAAATTAGCCACACCTGATGATCTGTTAACCCATTGGCGTAATTTCACCCCGAACGTCAACAATGACCAAATTTCGAATTTTATCCACAATCATGGAGGTGCAACGACACGCATTTTGAAAGAATTAAGTGAGCATTACTTGCCGAGCACCCAATTTCAGAGCCACTAATTTTCGACGTCTCTATTAGAGCGCGTTC
>CALFSV010000147.1 GCA_937916485.1 uncultured Paracoccaceae bacterium
TCTAAGGGCCATCAGACCACCCATCGAAGAGATATTGACGATGGTTCCACCTTTGGTTTTTTCCAGGTTTATATAGCGCCCCGATGCCATGAACATTGCTTTGACATTGACGCTCAGGATCAGGTCCAGTTCGTCGGCTTCGGTTTCCCAGACGGGTTTCTTGCGGTTGACCCCGGCATTGTTGACCAGGGCGTCGATACGGCCCGTCTGATCGTGGATCTTGTCAAGCCAGCTTGTGTCACGCCAGTTGGCAAGGTCGGCCACATAATGCGTTAGCCGCTCCTGCGGCAAGCCGTACAGATCACCTCGGCTGCGCGAGACGACGTGAACATGATCCCCGAGTGAAAGAAAATGTTCGGTCTGAGCAAGGCCGAGGCCCTTGTTGCCGCCTGTGATAACGATGTGACGCATCGCTTGATACTTCTCGTGTTATCTCTGCCGCAAGGCCGATGGTGCGTGCTTGTCCGGGGCTGCAGTGCGGTCGCGGACAAGGCACCGGCCGCCAAGAATCGTTTCCTATGGGCTAACAGTTATAATAGTATGTTTTTAAGGCTATCGGCAATGTGGCTCGGCCAATAACGGTGTCGCACGACAATGACTTTGGGAGGTTCTCGGGAATGGACACACTGTCGGTTGTCTTCATGTCTCGTCGCATTGCCGGAACTGAAAAGTTCGATGGGTCACGCTGAAGTGCGATGTGTGCTGGCGGGACGTTTGGAGTGGCAAGAACGGAGGGCCAAAGGATGGATTTGGGACTGGAGGGCAAGGTCGCACTGGTGACCGGGGCCGCGACTGGGATTGGCAAGGGGTGCGCCGATATGCTGGCTGAAAACGGCGCCACGGTGATCTATTCGGACCGCAACGCGGACCGGGTCGCCGAAGCTGCACGCGGCATGGGTGAGCCATTGAGACTGGATGTGGCAGACCGCACAGGGATATCCGCCGCTGTAGGCACGGTACTCGACCGGCATGGGCAGATCGACATTCTCGTCAACAACGCCGGGATCGGCGTAAGGGCCGAAGATCGCAAGAGCATCGAGGATTTTCCGGAAAAAGCATGGGACGACATTCTCGCAATCGACCTGACCGGGCTGTTTCTGGTCAGTCGCGCGGTCACCAAAGGGATGAAGGCGCGTCGATCCGGGGCGATCGTAAACATTGCGTCGGTCTTGGGGATTGTCCCATTGCGCCTTCAAAGTCCCTATGTCGCGGCCAAGGCGGCCGTGATCAACCTGACGCGAAGTATGGCGATAGAGCTTGCAACCGACGGCATTCGTGTGAATGCAGTGGCCCCCGGTTCCTGCGCGACCGAAACATGGCAGGCATGGATGGATGACCCTCTGAGCCAGGCCGACGGGTTAAAGGAACAGCAGTTGGCGACAATTCCAATGAAGCGCGCGGGAACACTACGCGAGATGGGCCAGAGTGTGGCGTTTCTGTCGTCGGATGCTGCATCCTACATCACCGGACATACGCTCGTCGTCGATGGTGGCTGGACAGCGGGATACGCAAGGGATTGGTAAGGGGCCGGACTTGAGACCACCCGACCGGTTCCTTTCCCACTCCGGCAGGATCCAGAATGGGCGGTTGCGAAAGGACGGGGCTAGAGGAGCACGCGCCCTGGGCTGAGGATGTTCTTGGGGTCCAGCGCGTTCTTGATCTGGGCCATCAGGTGCAGTTCCTCGGGTGAACGCGACAGGTGCAGGTAGGGCGCCTTCATCCGTCCAATACCGTGTTCGGCCGATATCGAACCACCAAGCTCACCCACCACGCCATAGACCAATTCTTCCACCCGTTTGCGTGTTGCCTCGCCGACAGGTTCCGCCATGACGTTTACATGAATGTTGGAATCCGCCAGGTGCCCGAAAACCACCCAGGCCGCTCCGGGAAACTGGGCCTCGATCCGGCTGCGCAGCAGTTCGACGGCCGCGCCCATCCGGTCGAGCGCGAAGGATACGTCGAAACCAACCCCCGCTGGAAAGATGCGATTGTGGCTGTAGACAGACTCGCGTAGCGCCCAAAACGTTTGGCGTTCGGCCTCGGATTGGGCAATTGCTGCATCCGCCACGGTCCCGGTTTCCATGTTTGCTCCAAGCACGTCGAGCAGAGCCGTGCTGTCGCCGCTTGCCTCAGGCGCCTCTATCAGCAGATAAACGGCATCTTCGGCGGGGAACGGTGCCTTCAGTCCCATTTTTCCGGTCGCAATGTCGTAGAACTCCTTCCAGAGCGCCTCATAAACCATAAGACCGGCAGGCAATTGCGTGCCAAGGTTACGTAATAGTGTCAGCGCCGCCGAAGTATCGCGCACCATCACCAAAGCCGAAGAAATCGCGGCCGGGCGAGGGTGCAGGGCAAGGGTGACACTGGTGACGATGCCGAGCGTGCCTTCCGATCCGATCAGCAGTTGCGGCCAGTCGAAGCCGGTGTTGTTCTTGATCATCTTCGAGTGCGACCGAACCACGCGTCCATCGGCCAGTACTGCTTCGAGTCCCCGCACGTTTGCCCGAGTCATGCCAAAGCGCAGCACTGAATTGCCGCCGGCGTTGGTCGCCACGTTGCCGCCGATGGTGCAACTGCCGCGCGCGCCAAGGTCGAGTCCAACCATCATGCCCGCCTCTTCGGCGGCTTTCTGGATCACTTCCAACGGCGTGCCTGCACGCGCGGTGATCGTGCCGCTGATCGGGTCGACCTCCTCAACTCCGGTCATCTTTTCCAGCGAGATCGCGATTTCGTCAGGGCCGGGCCTTGACGCATCGACGAGTCCGGTCATGCCGCCCTGCGGGACAACAGCCTGCCCGGCGCCATTGCAAAGCGCCAGCGCAGCCGCAACATCAGCGGTCGAGCGCGGTAGCAAGAGCGCGAGCGGTTCGACCGTCGCCTTGGCCGCCGCATCGGCCCGGTTGCGGGCCGGGATATCCGTCCCGGTGAGCACAGACGCTTCGCCCAGGATGTCCTTGAGTTTCGCGATCAGATCCATCGTTGTTCCTCCTCTCACATTGCCCGTACGATCAGAAGCTGCGGCCATAGCCAGCGGTCCAGCCGCCATCGGCAGACAGTAGCTGGCCGGTCAAGTAGCTGTTCTCAGGGTCGCACAGGAACAGTGCGACATTGCATGCTTCGGTCACTGTGCCGGGTCGGCCGACTGCGACATGGCCGATCATTGTCGCATCGCCGCTTAGCAGACGCGCCGTCTCCGTACCGATCGCCCCGACGCCCAGGGCGTTGACCGCAACCTCGGGTGCCAGCGACATGGCGAGAGTTCGCATCAGCGCCTGCATCGAGGCCATCCGCATTGAGAATTCCGGCTGGCGGCGGGTGGGAAGGGCGGCGCATGCCGACAGCAGGAACACGATCCGCCCCGATCCGCGCGCCTTCATATCGGTGCCGTCGCGGTGGGCCGTTTCGGTCAGTCCGTCCCAGTCGAAATCATTGTCCGGCAACAGCGGGGTGGCGAGGATTAGGATGTCCGGCAGCCCCTCCGGGACGATCCGGGCACCGTTCTCGATAAGGCGGTCGCGCAGCGCAGCGACGAGAGGGTTGGTATCGCCCTCGATCCGCGCTGTCATATCGTTCAGGTCGATGTGCATGGCTGGCCCTTTCAGATCGTGTAACCGGCGGTCCAGCCACCATCGACGGCGAGGCACTGGCCATTGACGTAACTGGCTGCGGGCGAGGCGAGAAACAGCACTGCCTGGGCGATCTCTTGGGAAACGCCCGGCCTGCCCATCGGGATATGCCGCATGAACTCATCGGTCCGGCTGCCAAAAAGACCGTCCTTGCCGTAAAACAGCGCGCGGGTCCCTTCGCTCATGATCGAACCAGGGGCGATGGCATTGGACAGGATGCCGTGATGGCCAAGCTCGATCGCCATGGCACGGGTCAGGTGAACGATTCCCGCCTTGGCTGCGGCAAAGGGGCTTTGCAGCCGCATCGCAGCGAGCCCGACCACCGAAGCGATATTGATCACCCGACCGCCAGCGCCGCGCGCCACCATAGGTTCAAGCGCCGCCTTGCTCATCAGGTAGGTTCCGTCGAGATCGATGCGCACGATCCTGTCCCATTCGGTCTTGGGAAAATTCTCGACCGTGACTCGGTGAGCCTGCGTATTGACCCCGGCATTGTTCACCAAAATGTCGATTTGGCCATATCGATCAAGCACCGCATCAACGCCGTCTCGGGTCGAGGCCTCGCTGGAGATGTCAATATTGGAGGCCATCGCGTCAGGGAGTTGTTCAGCAAGCGCCAATGCGCCGTCTATATTGACATCGGTGACCACGACCGTTGCCCCGTTGGCCGCCAGCACCTGGCAGATCGCGGTCCCTATCGCACCGGCCCCTCCAGTAACGATGGCAACCTTGCCGATTAAATCAACTCGCATTTCCGCACCCTCCTTTTCACTCTTCGACGCCGTCCGGCGTTAGCTGCGCGCTGCGTGGAATGCCTCAAGGTCGCCAGCCAGCCCGGCCATGGCTGCAGCGGACTTGACCATCCATGTGCCGCCGAGAGCGGCAACATTGCGGTGACGGGCGAAGTCGCTCACCGAGGCGGACACCAGCCCGCCTGTAACCAGAAAACTGACCTCGGGGTAGATCGCCGCGAATTCGGAAAGCCTTTCGTGGCCGTGATCCCACGCTGGGTATGATTTTTGCAAAAGATACCCCAGTTCGCGCGCATGCTGGACTTCGCTGGCGGTATTCACGCCCGGCACCAGCGGGATGCTGGCCGCCTGCGCGGCTGCATGCAGGACCGGGCTGAAACCGGGGCTGACCATGAAATCGGCCTTAGCTGCCTCGGCTCGCGCGACAGCCTCAGCATCGAGCACCGTACCTGCTGCCAACAGGACGGACGGATGACGGCGTTTGATCTCTGCCAGAGCGTCGGGCGCGCGAGGGCTGCGAAACAGCACTTCGATGACCGTTGTGCCCGCCTCGACCAGCGCATCGGCGATGATCACGGCAACGGCGGGATCGTCGTCATCGGCCATGAGGATCGGTACGATGGCCGCGTCGGAAATACGTTGGCGAAGCTCGTCGGTATTCATCTGGATGTTCCCTGCAAGAAATTGTGGAGTTCGGCGCGGTCCGGCGCACCGAGCCTGCCGCCGAAGGTTTGGCATTTGAATGCGGCGGCGGCGTTGGCAATGGCGATGCAGTCGGGAGGGGCGACGTCCTGTGCCAGCGCCCATGTGAAGGTGCCGTGAAAAACATCGCCAGCCGCCAGCGTATCGATGGCACGGACGTTGTGCCCCGCGACATGACGTATCTGTCCGGCATCCATCCAGTGGCAGCCGCGCGCGCCCAGCGTGACCGCCAAGAATCCGTCAATCCGGTCTGTCAGCCAGGCGAGCGCCTCCGTATCGTCGTCCAAGGCTGCAGCAATCCGCGCACCGGGTTGAGAGAAGACTGTGTGGGTGGCCCTGCTGGCAAGGTCCAGAAGAACATCGCGCGGGCCGGTATCGGCATCAAGCACCGCCGGTATTTCTGCCGCCCGGGCGGCATCCAGCAGCGCTGCCGCACCTTGCGGCCAGCGTACATCGACGAGTACCGCATCGGCGCTCTCGACCAGTTCCAGCGGGAGCCAGCCGGGATCGGCGGGCAGGGCGGGATCGTAGAAGGGCACCACCAGCCGCTCGCCACTGTCATCGACGATGACGGTGCAGAGCGCGGAGGCGACCTCGGCAAAGCGCCGGACCCCGCTGCAATCGACGCCCGAGGCGGACAGATCGTCGTAGATACGTTTCCCCGTGGCGTCTTTGCCCAGCCGCGAAAACAGCATCGCACTGGCGCCAAGACGGGCAGCCGTAGCAGCGGCACTTGCCGCCATGCCATGTGCGACGACAGTCATTTGTTTGGACAGAACCTTGCCCGGCCCAACCGGCAGCGCATTGACCCTGAAAATCGTGTCGAGTGTTGTCGCCCCGCAAAACAGGATGCGGGGCGTGCCGTCGGGCAGGATCGGTGCCAGGCCGGGGTCAGCCACTTGCAGTATCGGCGATCACCAGCTGGCGTTGCTGGCCAAGGCCCTCGACGCCCAGTTCGACCATGTCGCCGGACTTGAGAAAGCGCGGTGGCTTGAACCCACCGCCGACGCCAGGCGGGGTTCCGGTCGAGATGATGTCCCCGGAGTGCAGGGTCATGAATTGCGACAGGTAGCTGACCAGAAAGCGGACTCCATAGACCATCTTTTCCGTGGTGCCGTTCTGGACCTTCTCGCCATTGACCGACAGCCAGAGCTTCAGGATCTGCGGGTCTGCGATCTCGTCGGGCGTGACTAGCCAGGGCCCGACCGGGCCGAAATTGTCGCAGCTCTTGCCCTTGGTCCACTGCCCGGAGCGTCGGGTCTGAAAATCGCGTTCCGACACGTCATTAATTACGCAGTAGCCCGCAACATGGTCCATCGCGTCGGCTTCGGTGACGTATTTGGCAGGTTTGCCGATCACCACGCCAAGCTCGACCTCCCAATCAGTGCTCACGGAGCCGCGCGGTATGATGATCGGGTCATTCGGCCCACCGATCGCCGAGTTCGCCTTGATGAACAGCACCGGTTCGGGCGGCACTTCCAGCCCGCCCTCGGCGGCGTGATCGGCGTAGTTCAGTCCGATGCACATGAACTTGCCGGTATTGCCGACGCAGGCGCCAAGGCGGGGTGACCCGTCGACCAGCGGCAAGCTGTCGAGATCGAGCGCGGAAAAGCGGCCAAGATCGCAGAGCATCGGCCCGGCAATGTCGCCACACAGGCCCGACAGGTCACGCAATTGGCCTCTTGTATCCAGAACTGCCGGTCGTTCGGCGCCGCGCGGGCCATATCGTACGAATTTCATCTCGGTCCTTTCAAGGTTACGGAGTGATGCTACGTCGGAGCGATCAACGCCGCATCCAGCCCCAGTTCATGTGCAATTTGCATAAACTCCTCGTGTAGCGGCGGGGCCACGAGGATGCCGTCAGCGCTGCGCGTTTCGCGGCAGGCCCACTCCCGGTCGCCCGGCGCCATGACCTTTTCACCGGGCTTTGCCGGGGATGCGCGCAGGTCGGTGAGGTAGGCCGCGATTCCGGCCTCATACAGCGGTCGAGGCACGAAGCGGTCTGGATTGATGACAATGTAAAACTGTCCCAGCCGTCGAGGCGTGGACATGTCAGGCCCCGACATCGGCAGCAGTCGGGTGCAATGGCCCATCCCGGTCAGCGCAGCCGAAAGGACTTCCATCACAGCCGCCAGTCCCGCGCCCTTGAAGCCGAAGCGTGTCCCGCCAAAGGGCAGCAGCGCTGCAATCGCTGCCGGGTCAGTTGTCATCTGGCCATGTGCATCGACGCCGACATCCTCGGGAACGGGCAGGCCCTTGAGTTCGTAGTCCCTGATCCGGTTCCAGGGCACGATCGAAGTTGCCATGTCCAGAAGGAACGGCCTTTGTCCTGTCACTGGGGCCCCGAAGGCGATGGGGTTGGTGCCATGGAAGGGCGCCTGCCCGTCATGGGCAAGCACGAAAGGGTCGGAGTTGGAGAAGGCGAAGGCCAGAAACCCGGCATTTGCGGCCTCCAGCACATAGCAGCCCGCCGCTCCGAAATGCGATGAGTTGATCACGCTGATCCCGGCGATGCCGACCTCGTCTGCAAGGGCGCAGCCCTCTGCGATCGCGCGATAGCCGGCATAATGGCCAAACCCGTTGTCGGCATCGACGATCGCGGCGCCCGCCGCAGTGCGTTTCACCGAGAGCGCGGGGGAGGATTTGATGCGCCCGCCTGCGAGCGCACGGAGGTAATGCGGCAACAGGCGGATGCCATGGCTGTCGACGCCACGCAGCGAGGTTGAGACCAGCGCCTTTGCGACAGCTTCTGCTTGTTCATGTGCCGAACCGCAAGCCTTCAAGGCCGCTGCGACGAATTGGAAAATGCGGTCCTCCGGGACCGCGATGCCCACATCCATAATCCCCATCGCTCCCCCAAAGCAGAACAATATAATATTATAATGAATTAGCCTTGGAATGATCTACTGTCAAGCTGCGTTGGGTCATGCGAATGGCTCAAATTAGGCTTGTTGATTATGCTAGTATAATATTTAATCGATCTGATCACCCTAGCCGGGCGAATCAATCCAGGGAGGCAACTGTGGCTAAAGCATCTGTTAAGGGCCGGACAGAACCGACCGATCGCGCCAACCTGCCGGACAAGGCCTTAATGCTTGGTTTGTTCGAGCAATTGACGCTGCTCCGAAAGTTCGAAGTCGCTGCGCAGATCGCCTGTCGCAAGGGCGAAACGCCCGGCTTCCTTCACCTCTATATCGGTCAGGAGGCGTCGGGTGTCGGCGTCTGTGCCCATCTTCGCCCGACCGATTGGGTGACGTCGACCCATCGTGGACACGGCCATGCGCTTGCCAAAGGGGCAAACCCGGGCAAGGTGATGGCGGAACTCTTCGGTCGTGCCGATGGTATTTGCGGGGGCCGCGGTGGGACCATGCATCTTTATGACCGCTCGGTTGGCCTGTTCGGTACGAACGGTATCGTGGGCGCGGGGATCGGACATGCCGCCGGGGTCGGGCTTGGCGCCCGTCAACTTGGCCGCGACGATATCGGTGTGGCCTTCTTCGGCGACGGCGCGTCGAACCACGGCTCGTTCCACGAAGTGCTGAATTTCGCCGGCGTGCAGCGGGCGCCTGCGGTTTTCGTCTGCGAAAACAATCTCTATGCCACAGCCACGCCCTACAGTCAGATCACCCTAAATCCAGAGATCGCGACGCGAGCGGCGGCCTACGGAATCCCCGGTGTCGCCGTCGACGGCAACGATGTCATGGCGGTGTGGGAGGTGATGAAGAAAGCGACGGAGCGCGCCCGGGGCGGCGACGGCCCGACGCTCATCGAGTGCAAGACCTACCGGGTGGTCGGCCATCACGAGGGCGACCCGGTCGTCGGCTCATATCGTACTCAGGCAGAGGTCGACGAATGGATCAAGCGTGATCCTGTCGAGATGTTCCGCAACCGGCTGGTGCAAGAATACGGGATTGTCGAAGCGGGTGAATTGACGGCCATAGAAGAAAAGATCGACGGCATCGTCGCAGAGGCGCTGGACTTCGCCCGCAAGTCGCCGCTGCCCGACCCGGCGTCCGTGCGCCGCCACGTCTATGCCGACCCGATCAATCCGCCCGAGGCGACCGCGATCCGCCCTGCCGGACCGACCCGAAAGCAGGGGTGGCTGGAAGCAGTGCGCGACGGTGTCGCCGAAGAGATGCGCGCCGATTCGGGCATCCTCTATTTCGGTGAGGGCACCGGCGAACGCGGCGGGTCTTTTGCCCATACCAAGGATCTTTGGGTCGAGTTCGGTGCGCAACGCATGGTCGACACCCCGATTTCCGAACAGGGTTTCACCGCCGCCGCCATCGGCGCCTCGGCCATCGGCGCGCGCACGATTGCAGACGTGATGTTCGCCGATTTTGCTTTTGAGGCCGCCGGGCAGATTATGCTCCAGGGTGCAAAGCTGCGCTACATGAGCAATGGCGGTATGTCGGCGCCTTTCGTGCTGCGCGCTGCCGTAGGTGCGTTGCGCAGTTCTGGCCCACATCACAGCGGCAGCTACCACCCCATCTTCGCGCAAATGCCGGGTCTTATCGTTTGCCTGCCCTCCAACCCCGCCGATGCCAAAGGGTTGATGAAAACCGCGTTGCGTGCGTCCGATCCGGTAGTCTTTCTCGAACCCAAGGCACTTTATGCCTCCAAGGGCGAGGTGCCGGAGGGCGACCATTACGTCCCGTTCGGCGTGGCCCGGATTGCGCGGCAGGGCAGGGATATCACCATCGTGGCCACCGGCCAGCTGGTCGGGCAGGCCGAAGCGGCGGCAGAGGTACTGGCGGCCGAAGGGATCGAGGCCGAGATCATTGATCCGCGCACCATCATGCCGTTCGATATCGACACTGTTATCGACAGCGTTCGGCGCACCCACCGGCTTCTGGTGGTCGACGAGGCCTGGGCAATGTGCGGGCTTGGCGGCGAAATCGCGCAAGCCGTCAACGAACTGGCGTTCGATGAACTCGACGCGCCTCCAGGGCGGCTGCATTCCGAGGCGGTGTCCCACCCCTTTGCGCCAGTCCTTGAACAGGCGATGATTGTCAACCCCGACCGCATCGCGCGGGCCGTCCTCGACGTCATAGCGGGGCGTCCCCCGGTCCCCCAGCACTGGCTTTCACAAAGCTCTGGCCGCCCCGCTGCTATCGCACCAGTTGCGGCACCGGCGCCGCCGAAGCTGGCCGCAGCCCCGGTTCCCGTCGCCGCTTCTCCTGCGGGAGACGATGAGCCGATCATGATGCCATTCGGCGATCTGACGGTCAGCGAAGGCACGTTGATCCGCTGGGCAAAGGCCAAGGGCGACAAGGTGATCGAAGGTGAACTGGTTGCCGAAATCGAAACCGACAAAGCCGTGGTCGAGATCGACGCGCCGGCAAGTGGCGTGCTCCATTCGGTCGAGGTCGAGGTTGGACAAGTGGTTGCCATGGGAGCGCGGATCGGCGGGATCGCTAGATGAACATCGCCACGACGTCCTCAAGTCAAACGCGCCGCGCGGTGTCGCCCTATGCTCGGCGTTTGGCGCGGGAAAAGGGCATCGCGCTCGATGATCTGCCTGGCACGGGGCCGACAGGCAGGATTGTCGCCGCCGATGTCCTTGCTTATCAAGCACCGGCCACTTTGATCCTGCCCGAACAGATTCTGCCGACGAAGATATCGCAGTCCGTTGCTTTCTCGGCAACAGTTTCACTCGTGGATTTTTTCCGGCTCGCCGCTGATGCGGCCCGCGTCGGGATGACTATCGACATCGAGGATGCCGCGCTCAGAGCGGCAAGAACAGCCCTTGCGGTAACCGGCGTTGTAGATCAGCCCTCCATCGCCCTCGAGGTCGCTGACCGACAGATACTGATCAGCGGTGCATCCGATCTGTCGATCGGGACCGAACGCCGACTGCGTCTGGAGGTGCTGAATGATGGGGGGAACATGGCGTCGCACCCGGCGACGGCGTCCCTGCTGGTTTTGCGGGCCGCACGCGTCATGCCGGTCAACATGCCGATTCGACCGGGTCGTGCGCTTCGGATTGTGCTAGTTGTTGACACGGACCGGGAAGAGGCAAATGCGCTCCTTTGTGCTAATGCCGACAGAATTTCCGAGACACAGGCGGTCGAGTTGCTTAGCGCTTTCGTTCTTGCACTGGAAGAACCGCTCGCGCTTTTGGCGTGACGCATCGTCGATGACGTTATACGCTTTGCTCTGGTAAATGGGTAGGCGGACAGATATGACAAAATTCTGAAACCGCACTTGATATGCGAAGGATCATTGATGTCGGGTGCTATTGTCACTCCAATCGAGAGGTTTCCGAGACAGAAACTGAGCCGGGAAAACGGACCCCTCTTTCAGCAGCTTGCTGACATGATCCGCGGTCTAATCGTACGTGGTGATCTGGAGTTGGGAAGCGACCTGCCCAAGGAAGCGGAAATCGAGGCACATCTCGGCGTCAGCCTGATTACCGTGCGCCGCGCTCTTCGCGAACTCGAGGATCTGGGCATGATCCAGAAACGGTCGGCAAAGCCAGCCAAGGTCACCGCAAAAAGCCCGACCGTGCGCGCCGGAATGAAGTTCAACTCACTCGAAGACTTGACCGATTTCACCACCGGCGCCCAGCTTGTCATAACCGAATACGGGTTGGAACGCAGCCCGGTTATCGAAAAGCACCTAGGCATGGCGCCGGGGGAAAAAGGCTGGTGCCTGCGCGGCTATCTGGCGCAAGGCGGTCAGCCGCGCACGTTGATTACCAGCTATTTTCCGCGCGACATCGGCTCGCAGCTAAAGATCGAGGATTTTACCGATGTCCTGATTTTCAAGAACGTCTCTCGCTGTCTGGACATAAAGATCGAGCGCGTCCTGATCACCGCTCGCGCCGAGGTCGCCAACAAGACCCAGGCGCAGAAACTTGACATCAAGTCCGGAAGCCCGTTGATGACCACCGAAATGGTGTACCTGACGGACCGGCAACGTACGATCGAAGTCACCGTCACCAATACCCCCTCGAAGCATTTCGTCCTGTCCTACGACGTCGCATTGCTGAACGAATCTGCCTGAGACGTGACTGCCTCTTTCTCCGATCGCGTCAAGTCTTGCCCACGACCCCAGCGCGGACAAGGACCGGAACGCGGTCCATCCATGCGACGCGTCCGCGTACGTCGGCGGAACACTCGTTCGTCGTTTTGCACGTGATGCTCGATCCTGTTCAGGTATCGGAGCCTTTGGCGAACAAGTATAGGTTCTGACAGGACATTCAGCATGGTGGATTTACCCGATACCTTTGTGACCCGGCAGATGTCTGCCATCGACGGCGGGAGCGTGGGCCATGATCGAAAATCCTGATGATCTGCACCTGAGCGCAGGGGAAATCACGCTTCACCTCGTCCCTTGGCTGGGCGGTAGCGTCGCAGCCTTCCGCTTTCGCACGACGGATCTCTTCCGGCCGCTGTCGGACGAAGGGCGCGAAGCGCGGCGGGTCGTCGACGCGGGGATGTTCCCGATGGTACCCTACGCGAACCGGTTGGCGGGCAACCTGATAAGGTTCCACGGTCGCGAGATCCATGTCAGGGCCAACAATCCGCCCGAGCGCTTCAACGTCCATGGCACCGGCTGGCATCGGCCCTGGAAGGTGGAACACCTCGGCCCAGCCGAGGCGCGGCTGGTTCTCGACCTGCACGACGAACCCGAAGCCTGGACCTATCGCGCCCGCCAGAGTTTTGCGCTGGATGGATCCGGGCTCGGGGTAATTCTGGAGTTGGAGAACACGGGGCCGGAGACAATGCCCTTTGGCTTTGGCCTGCATCCATGGTTCCCGCGCGACCGCGATACGGTTCTGGGCTTCGGTGCCCGTTGGTTTCACCAGGAAGGGCCGGATATGGTCGCCCTTCCGGCTGGGCCATTGCCTGCGGACTTCCCGAACCCTGGTCCCTTGCCGGACTGGCGCCTGAACAACGATTTTGGCGGATGGTCGGGGCAGGCCGAACTGGAGTTTCCGTCGCGCGGGGTAGCATTAAGGATCAGTGCTGATCCGGTTTTCGGTCATCTGATGATTTATGCCGATCCGGAACAGCCTTTTTTCTGCGTCGAACCACAAAGCAACGCCGCAGGCGGGCTTGGGCGCGATCCTACAGCCAGCGACCCCAAAGAGGGCGTAATCCTGTTGGAACCCGGAGAAATGGCGCGAGGCAGGATCCGCTTCGATGTCTTGCCGTTGGCCCCGTCAGGGCAGAAGCCGTGACAGCAACCCGCCATCGGCTTGCATCGCAGAACCGGTTACAAAGCTCGCCTGGTCCGAAAGCAGGAAGGCGATGACGCAGGCGATTTCCCCCGGTTCGCCGATCCTGCCTATCCCCCGGGGCGAGAAGGTCAGGCCAACGGCCTCGGCACCGCCTGCTTCATCCAGACCGTCCAGCGTCATGCGGGTGGCGACAGAGCCGACGATGACTGAGTTCACTCGGATCAGATCCTGCGCATAGTCCAGCGCCATCTGACGCGACAACGCGACGACAGCGCCTTTGGTCGCGGCATAGGCCGGGACGCCGGGGACCGTCGCCTCGGCATGGACCGAGGCGATATTCACTACCGACCCGCCACCCGCTTGGCGGATCAGCGGTAGGGTGGCGCGGCAGATGCGAAAAATGGCAGTCAGGTTCACATCGAGCGTGCGGGTCCATTCCACATCGTCAAGCTCTTCGAGCCGTTTCCCGGTCGGATAGACACCCGCCGCATTTACGACGCCGTCGATCCCGCCAAAGGCCGTGACCATGGCCTGAACCGTGGCGCGAACATCGGTTTCCCGCGTCAAATCGGCCTCGAAGAAGGCCAGTTTTGAAGAGGAACTCTGATCCTGCAGCGCACTGCCGTCGGCTAAGTCGAGACCGGTGGCCCAGACGCTTGCCCCAAGCGTATGGAGGTGGCGAGAGGTCGCCGCGCCGATCCCGGTCGCGCCACCGGTAACGAGGATACGTTTGCCGTCCAGCATGGTCATGCCATCTGCGCCATCTGCAGATTAAGCGCCTGCGCTTTGGCGACTTCGCGCATGATCCGCTCTTCGCTGCCTTCGCCACGGAGGAACTCGTCAACAATCTGGCCGTCGGAGATGGTCAGGCAGCGGTCGCAAAGGCCGATCACCTCCTCAAGTTCGGAGGATACGACGACCAGAGCGACCCCCTTGCCCGCCAGTTCGGCAATGAGGCGATAGATCTCTGCCCTTGTGGCAGCATCCACGCCCTTCGTCGGTTCGTCCAGAAGCAGGATCCGGGGGGTCCGCATAAGAACCCGCGCAAACAGCAGTTTCTGCTGGTTGCCGCCCGAAAGCTGGGCAACCGGAGCCTGCGGCGATGGCGCCATGACCGAAAGTTCCTGCATCGCGGTCAGAATCGCCGATCGCTCGCGCTCGGGCCGCACAATACCGCGATCCGACAATGCCGCCAGATTGCCGATGGTGATGTTGGCGCCGACCGTCTGGTTGAAGAGCAGTCCGTCGCGCTTGCGATCCTCGGTCAGAAGCGCGATTCCCGCAGCGCGGGCATCGGCGGGCGAAGTGATACGGCGCAATGTGCCATCGACCGTGATGGTGCCGCTAGCCGGTACTCTGCCATAGATCCCGTGCAAGATTTCGCTGCGGCCCGAGCCCAGCAGCCCGGCCAGCCCGACAATCTCGCCCTCTCGGACATGAAACGTGATGTCACGCGCGCCTTGGATCGCGCCGGAATGGCCCGCGACATTCAGGCCCTCGACTTCGAGCACACGGCGCTCGCCGAGAGGGGCGCTCCGCTCCGGAAAAAGCTGCTGGACCCGGCGACCCGACATGGCGACGATGAACTTCTCCTGATCGAAGTCCGCCCTGTCGAATTCATCGCCGACCTTACCATCTCGCAGCACCGTGGCGCGGTCGCAAAGGTCCAGCACTTCGGGGAGGCGGTGGGTGATGTAGATGATGGTCTTTCCTTGTGCCTTGATCCGGCGCAGCACGGAAAAGAGCGCGCTGACCTCCTGCCCCGACAGCGACGAGGTCGGTTCGTCCAGCATCAGCACTTCAGGGTTGGACGAAATTGTGCGGGCGATCATGACCAAATGGCGCTGCGCACCGGTCAGCGAGGCGACAATGCCACGAGGATTGATCGCGATGCCCATGTCATCGAAGATTGCGCGGGTCTTTTCATTGACTTGAGCCCGTCTGACAAAGACGCCGCCGAGACCCATTTGCCCGGCGAAGACGTTCTCCGCGACAGTAAGCTGTTCGAGAATCTCAATTTCCTGCGGCACATAGCCGATCCCGGCACAGCGTGCATCGTCGGGCGAACGGAACGCGCAAGGCTTACCGCCAAGAAGCACCTCTCCGCCGTAGGATCCGGCGCGATAGACCCCGTTCATGATCTTGACCAGCGTTGATTTACCTGCGCCGTTCTGTCCGAGTAGCGCATGGATATCGCCCTTGCGGACTGCAAGATCCACGCCGCTCAGGGCCCGGACCCCGCCGAAGGATTTGCTGACGGCATGGGTCTCGATGGCAATTTCAGACATCACGGGGTCCTCCGTTGACAGGAACGGGCAGTTTTCCCCAACCGCAGTTGGTTGCAGAGCGACGTATGCCGCTCTGCAGCTTCGGGTTACTGACCAGCGCGGTCCAGCATGTCGTAGTAGGGCTGGAGATCATCGACTGTGATGACCGGCGCAGGCAGCGGGTGAAGATAGTCGACTGTTTCGCCCTGCGCAATTCGGCCAAGAAGTTCGGCCACCAGCGCGCTCTCCTCATAGAGCGGCTGAGCCACGAGGCCATAGGCTTCGCCGTCGCGAATAAGATCGAGATTCTGCCGGATGTAGTCCATGCCAATGATCACGATTTCACGGTCTGCCTTGCGGGCAGCACCGGCCCAAGTCTGGATCGAGTTGCCGGTCGTGCCGAACGCGGCGACAATTTCGGGATTGGCAAGTAGGATCGCCACCGCCTTGGCTTCCGCGGCCGAGGGATCAAATCCTTCCATTTCGGTCGCTAGGACGGCGATGTCGGGGAAATTTCCGGCAATCGTCGCGCGGAAAGCATCCGTCATGGTGTTCTCGGTGTCGTTTGACGCGCCTTGGGTCAGAGCGATGACGCCTTTGCCACCAAGTTGTTCACCCATTGCCATCGCCGCATTGTAACCGGCATTGACGATATCCTCGCCGACCGCGGCGGCCAGACCCGGAACCGATCCCTCTTCAGGCAGGACATGCCAGGTCACGACCGGGAACCCTTCGGCGGCCAGATCGCTCATGTAAGTATAAACTGCTGGATCTGGGCCATAGACAGCGACGCCGTCAAATTCGGTGCGGGCCAGGGCGGCTTCGGCCAGAGGGATAGAGGCTGCGAGGTCCCAATTGGTGGCACTTGGGTCGCCAACGATCTCGCACAAATAACCAAGCTCGGCGCATTTCTCCATGAAACCGGCCTGCATCAAACGGTGTACTGGATGGCCCCGCATTGGCTGGACCCAAAGCAAGTTCACCACATCATCTTGGGCCATCGCCGGAGCCACGTAGCTCAGACTGGACAAAGCGAGTGCCGCACTAATGGTGAACTGGTTGATACCCTTGGAATAGGCGTGGAATTTCGACATGGTATTCTCCTCTCCATTTTGCCGACGCCTCCTGCGGCGGCAGTTCCCGACCGGTTGATCCGGCGTCGCCGCGCACCGACAATGAAGCGCGACTTCGTGCATTTGCGGGGTTAGCCCGCCTTTCCGGACGCCAGAAAGCGGCGACGCAGAATGTCTAGTCCGACAGCCAGGACCATGATGACGCCGACCGCGATCTGTTGCCAGTTTGTGTCCACACCGATAATGACGAGACCGCTTTGCACGACGCGCAGCAGCAGAATGCCGATGACCCCGCCAATCACGGTCCCGGCGCCGCCAAAGAGCGACACACCGCCAACGACGACACCGGCGATCACGATGAGCTCCCAACCCGAGCCGACAGTGGTGGCGGCGGTCGACATGTCCGCCATGACGAACATGCCTGCGACTGAGGCAAGGCCCCCAACGGTCATGAATGCCGCGATCTTGTAGCGGTCTGTGTTGATGCCGACGAGCCGTGCAACCTCCTTGTTGCCACCGGTCGCATACATGTTGCGGCCGATTACAGTGTGGCGCAGGACGAAATCCGCGACCAGCAAAGCGACGACGAAGAATGCAACGCTCCAGCCGAGTCCAAAGCCCAGATTGACCCGGCCAAGAGCGGTGATTGAATCGGGAAGCGGATAGACAGGGTAGCCACCCGTCACCAACTGGATCAGCCCCTGTCCCACGAACAACACACCAAGTGTCTGAATAAAGGCCGGAATCCCTAGCTTGACGACAACCAGACCATTAATGAGGCCCAACAATAGTCCGACACCGACGCCACCCAAAAGCGCGATTGCGACCGGCAGTCCGAACGCAGTCATCAGTTTGGCGGATACAACTGCAGACAGCCCGGCAACCGATCCAACCGACAGGTCGAATTCGCCCGAAACCAACAGGATCGTCTGGCCGATGGCGATAATACCGACGAAAGAAACAACATTAAGCATAGCACGGACGTTGCGGGCCGACATGAAAGCCGGTTCGATCATCCAGAAAAACGTTGAAAGGAGCACGAGCGCTGCGATCACGCCAACTTCACCGCCGGTGACAAGACGCATCACAATCTTGCGCAAACCCGTTGCCCGGGCGCCCTGAGCCAAAGCTACATCGGCTTTCGCCATTCTGACCTCCCTCGTGCTTCCCGAGTGCCAACGATCCTCAATGAGGATTGATAGCATGATTCCTTTTAGTAGTATACTACTATAACAATATTTCTGGATGTGGCGGGGAGTGGACAAAACATGGGGGTCGTCGTCGGTGATCTGGGCTGTGCTAAGGTAAGCTCTTTGCGAGGGGGGCGGCTTTGATGGTGTAACCGCCCCCCGACGGCAACACTGTGCCAAGGTGGGATCGCAACAATCCAACTTGGGAGGCGGTCATGTCGGAGATTATCACGGTCGGACTCGATCTGGCGAAGAACATTTTTCAGGTGCACGGAGCCGACGGCACGGGCCGGCGGGTCTTGCGCAAGAAGCTGCGGTGCGCGCAGGTGCTGGAGTTTTTCGGCCAGCTGCCGCCTTGCGTCGTCGCGATGGAAGCCTGCGGCGGGGCTCACTTTTGGGGGCGCGAGATCGGTAAGCTGGGCCACGAGGTTCGGCTGATTCCGCCGGCCTATGGGCAGTGTCAGAGGAACTTTCTTGTCGGCTGGGTTCGCGCCAACTAGCGTCACCGGATGACAAATCCCAGCCCCTTTCGCTATTTCAAAACATCACCCAAGATCAGCCGCCTGGCGGTGATGCTCTACGTTCGGTTCCCGCTTTCGCTCCGGAATGTCGAAGATCTTCTGCACGAGCG
>CALFSV010000148.1 GCA_937916485.1 uncultured Paracoccaceae bacterium
TGCCGAAATAGGCCGTCTCATAGCCTTGCGCACCTAAAGTGCCGGCAAACCCTTTTTCACCCACCTCTGGATCAAGATCGATCCCGTTGTCATGCACGCCATTTGTCCGACACAGCTGCCCCGTCAGGATCGATGCCCGAGACGGTTGGCACACGGGTGAAGGACAAATCGCTGATGTAAACCGCGTCCCCTCGGATGCCAGTTGATCCAGATGCGGCGTGCGCACTTTGCGACCCTCGACGCCCAAGCAATCGCCACGGTGTTGGTCAGATGTAATGAAAATGAAATTGGGCTGGGTCATGATCGTTCCTGACGGTTAAAGGGAATTGAAAACATGCGGCCTCGTAAAAAGTGGCAATTGAAACATATGCTCATGACATCTCAGAGGACACGGTAACGTCGTGTTTTGGCTTTCGGGAAAAGAAAATCACCACGAGATCCCCATATGGAAGCGGCTAAATATCAAAAACGTCCAGGTCTTCGACAATGCCCGTTTCGCCGGCAAATCGTGCGGAAAGATCGGCTAGCGCCTTTTTGTGACCCTCTTGGCTATCCATATGTATGCGAAAATGGCTGAGATAGAGGCGTTTTACGCCAGCGCTTTTAGCCATGTCCGCGACTTCACCGGGGTCCGGGCTGAACGCTTGTAGCGCGGGGTGTAATTGCTCGCCCGCCCCCCGATAACACCAATGCAGCAGAAAATTCGCATCGCGGCACAATGCGGTGATGTTGTCGTTGATGCCGGTATCGCCGGAATAAACAAATTTCTTGCCGCCCGCCTCGACCGCAAACCCCAAACAATCCAATATTGGCTGCGCATGGCTGGCTTCGGCCGAACCAAGCTGCCAACCGTTTCCTTGGTAGGTGAACCCCGCCTCAATTTCCGTGATCTCTGGCGCGGGCCATGGGCGCGGCAAGGTGCCGCCTCGTGCGACCCAAACTTGCTGGCTTTGGGGCAGTTCCGTGCGTGCTCTAAGATCGTTGTTCAGCACACCATCCCGTCCGAAGTATCCTTCGGTGATTTTTCCCAATGGTTGTGGGCCGAAGACCTTCAAAGGGGGTGCCCCCTCATCCCAAGCGGCGTGCACCAAACGCGCGTAATCCATCATGTGATCCGAATGATAGTGGGTAAAGAACAGGTGCGTGATGTCTTTGGGCAATCGGCCCGAGCGGATCAGGTTGTCCACAACCCCGCCGCCGCAATCAAACAGGATGCGATCGGCACCGACCTCTAAAAGAAACCCCGATGAGGCACGCCGCGCACAGGCCTCGGGTGAGCCGGAGCCAAGAATTGTGAGTTTCATCTGTGCCTCATGTTGTTGGCGGAGGCGTTGCCCCCGGCGCGCCAAGTTTCAGCGCCGCTTCACGGCCCCCATAACTTTCGATCAGCGCTGCTTGATCTGCAAAGGCCTGTGTGTTGGCGGCTTCAGGATCGACCTTCGCATGCAACGCGGCCGTGAGGTCTCGCACCACCTCAGCAAACGCCGGATCAGCCGCGAGGTTATTGGCTTCTTCAGGATCATCGATCAGATCAAACAATTCTGGGTCGAAGCCTACATAGGTGTTCAGCTTCCACCGCCCTTTGCGCAGCATGTACCCTCCAGTTACCGCGCCGACCGCGTGATACTGGCTGAGGATAACGCGTTCAAGATCAGGTTCATCGCGGGCAATCTGAGGTAGCGGCATCCCTTCACTCTCGAAACTTAAATCAAAATGGTCAGGGATTGTCGCCGCAATATCCAGCAGGTCCACAGGCGTATCACAGGTCCCAACAGGGATGTCTGGCCCTGCCATGATCATCGGCACCGCAACGGATTCCTGATAGAAGTTGGATTTGCCCCAAAGCCCACGTGCTCCGACGTTATCCCCATGATCAGAGGAGTAGATGACAGTGGTATCATTCGTCAGCCCGTTGTCCTGCAGCGCTTGCATCAGTCGACCGACATTGTGGTCCATCCAGCTGACAAGACCGAAATAGGCCGCCACAGCGTCACGACGTTCCGCAGCGGACTTGAAGTTGGACTCACTTTCCATTTGCGCATTTTGAAGCTCAACCCAAGGGTGACGCACGTAGCCATCTTTTGGATTCATCTTCGGGGCTGGCAAGCTGTCGGGTGGATAGAGATCGAAGAACTCTTGCGGCACCACCAGTGGGAAGTGCGGCGCGACCAGACCAACATAGAGGCACCATGGTTTCTCGTCATTTGCATGATCCGAAAGCCACGCCACAGTACGATCTGTCACGGCTTGATCGTAATCCGTGTATTTGCTGGTGCCTGCGCCGATAAACTCCCCCAGCATCCGTGTCTTTGGCGACACGCGTTCGCCTTCCGCCCGGATAGAGCCCCAGACCATGCCGTTGCCACCGACCACATGCATTGGGATGTGCTCTTGATCAAACCCCGCAGGATCGCCGTTTTGCCGGTAGTGTAGCTTGCCAATACTATCGACCGGCACGCTTGCATCTTGCAGGCAATGGCCCCAGCCACGTATTTGCCCCGTATAAGGCATGGCATTGTCCCACAGACGCGTCTGATGCACGTGACGCCCCGTTGCAAAGCTGGCACGTGCAGGCACGCAGATGGGTGAAGGGGTGTATGCATCGGTGAAGCGTGTACCACGGGCCGCAAGCGCATCTAGATGGGGGGTTTGCACAAACGGATGTCCTGCACAGCCCATGGCGCGGGCTTGGTGTTCATCGGACAATATAACCAGCAAATTTGACGGCATCAGGTTTCTGTATCCTCAGCAGCGATTTCAAGGGTCTCTAAGATGCGACGCAGGGTAGCAACATCCTCTCTACTCAGGTTGTCTTGCAGCTTCGCCTGTCTGCGGCGCATTTTTGGCAGGGCTGTTTCGAAAACCAACTCACCAGCCGGAGTTAGGCTCAATAGATGAACCCTGCTGTCCTTTTCGTGATTGAAAGACGCGACGAGGCCACTTTCAATAAGAGACTTCACGTTGCGGCTGACAAGTCCTTTGTCCATAGTAGTATATCGGACTAATTCAGAAGCTGTAACCGTTTCAGCCCCCCCGATGAAAGCAATCATACGCCATTGGTTCAGCGTCACCCCAACCGAATCGTTAAGGATCTTTGACGCCTGCACATTGAGTTTTTGATGCACACGAGAGATGCGATAGGTCAGGAAGTTGCTAAGCTGGGCTAGCTGCGGATTTAACGTTGTTGGAGTTTCATCATTCATAGTCGACCTCTAGCATCGATGATTACGGTAAAAAGTTGTGCCGTCAACTATATTGTTGACTGAGCAACCGATTTATGGCTTGCTTCAATCAAAGTCAGGGAGGACTCAATGAAAAACCTTATTACAGCGGCCGTTGCCGCTCTTGGAATTGCTGTATCCGCAGTATCTGCAACTGCTGCTGATTGGACCCCGCCGGGCCCGATCAAGCTGATGATCGCATTTGGCGCGGGGGGCGGTGCTGACACACAAGCGCGCCTGATCGCGGAAGAGCTTGAGGCCCGCACTGGCTGGCAGTTTATTCCAGAGCAAGTGACCGGCAAAGGTGGCGTGAACTTGCTCAAAGCCATGAAAGACATGCCTGCTGACGGCTCTGTCATCGGGATGGTGGTGACTGAATCGCTTGGCTATAATCTCTATTCCGCCAAGACAGGCATGACACCCTCGGATTTCACCGGCCTTACGACCACGGCAGGTTTCCAGATGGGCGTTGTTTCCCCAAGCAGCAAAGGTTGGACCAGCATCAGTGACACAATTGCAGCTGCAAAAGCAGGAGAGCAACTGCGTTTCGGCGTGATGAGCCCGCGTTTGGCTGATCTGGCTTACCTTCTGGGCAAGGCGCAGGGCGTTGAGTTCAACATCATCTCTGTCAAAGGCGGCAAAGAGGTCATGAACGGTGTCACCGCTGGCGATATGGATCTGGGCTTTATGGCTGGTATTCAGGGCAAAGGTGTTGCGGCTGGTGATCTGGTAAATTTGGCCTCAGCGCTGAGCACACCGCTAGTACAGACACCAGACGCACCTACGTTTGCGGATCTGGGCGTTGCTTATGACAGTGATGGCTACTTCATGTTCGCCGCGCCTGCTGGCATGGCCGACGATGCACGCACCGCACTCAGCGATGCAATTGCGGACGTTGCCTCCGATCCGGAGACCAAAGCAGGCGGGTTGATCAAGAAAGCCTTCGGTGGTGCTGCCATCATCAAAGGCGCTGATCTGGATGCCCTGATGGCGAAGGGTTTTGACGAATCCGAAAGCTTGATTAAAGCAGCTTCTGAGTAATTAGAGCCAACCTCGGGCGTCCTAAACTGGGCGCCCGAAGTGTATCTGGAGATAGCAAATGCCCTCACCGTCACGATCCAACCTCTATATCGGGCTGATCTGCATCATCTTTGCGATCACGCTGATCTTTGTATGGATTCCATTGGACACTGACAGCGGCATTGTCGAGAAAGTTCGTGGACGGTTTAACATCGGCGATGCTTTGGCCCCCACAGTTGCCGCGTGTTTTGTCCTTGTTGGCAGTATCCTATTGCTTGTTTCTGAACGGAACGACGCGTTCCAACCCGTACTGGGCAATAGCCATTTCTCTTTTATCGCCAGCTTGATGGTCGTCACAATTGTAAGCCTTTTGGTGATGCGTTTTGCGGGCCCCTTTTTCGCCGAAATTGCCAATCTGTTTCGTGCAGAGCCGATCGAATACCGTCTGCTGCGCGCAACGCCAGGTTGGAAACATGTAGGCTTTGTTCTGGGCGGGGTCATGATGGTCTCAGGGATCATCGCCATCGTCGAACGTGGATTTTCCCGCCGTGGTTTGTTAACGGCCGTATTGGCTGTTGTCGTTATGATCCTTGTGTTCGACGTTCCGTTCGAGGATCTTCTATTGCCGCCGAATGGCGACGTCTGATGGGCGTTCTGGATTATATCTGGCTTGGCGTTCTCGCGGTCTTCCAAGGCCCCGAAGCTTTCACCCTCTTTGGCATTGCCGTGTCGATCACCCTTGTGATGGTGCTTGCCGGGTTTCTTTTTGGCATCGTTGTCGGTGCGACGCCCGGTCTTGCCGGCCCCTTTGCCATGGCGATTTCGCTGCCGATACTCATTTCTATCTTTGGCTATTCACCAGACGCCCTATTGCCGGTCATGGGGTTCCTGATTGGCATCATGAAGGGTGCGACCATTGGTGGCGCGGTCCCTGCGATCTTGTTCAACACCCCCGGCACGCCTGACGCCTTCATGACCACATTGGATGGCTACCCGATGGCGCAACGGGGTCAGGCGAAGAAAGCATTGCGCGTCGCACACTTCTCGTCCGCCTCCGGCGATACATTTTCCGATCTGGTGCTTTTCGTCTGCGCGCCTTTTCTTGCCATTCTGGTCGAGGCTTATCTGGATCTGCCAGAAAAGACTGGCCTTCTGATCCTGTCACTCAGCTTCATTGCCGCCGTGATTGGCGGGTCGCCAGGCAAGGGACTGATCTCCATCGGGCTGGGATTGCTTGCAGTCTACGTCGGCACAGGCGAGGATTTTTACCCACGGTTGTCGATGGGTTCAGACGAGTTATCGCGCGGCTTTCCGATCACAACGGCTGTCCTTGGTGTCCTGATCATTGGTGCAGTCTTCAAAGGCTTGGAGGAAACGTGGCGTGAAAATAGAGGGTCCAGACCTACGCCAAACGTTCCCGAGACTGGGGATCAAAAACTGCACTGGCCAGAGATAAAGCGACTGCTGCCTTTCATCTCTCGTTCGGCCCTCATCGGAACTGGCATCGGCGCCCTGCCTGGTGTCGGTTCAACGCTGGCTGCAACGCTGGGCTATTCGGTTGGTCGCGCCCGCCATGCCAAGACAAAAGCGCCCGATGCACCTGAGTTTGGCAAAGGTGCGCCAGAGGGCATCGCCGCGACCGAAGCGGCCAACAGCGCTGTGTCCGGTGCAAACCTGATCCCCGTTTTGTCGCTGGGCATTCCGGGCAACGCAGCAGCCGTCTTTTTGATCCTCGCGACCGAGACCATTGGCGGGTTCAACCCCGGCCCTGCGGTGTTCCGTTTCTCTGCCGACGTGGTTAACCCCGAACTTGTGGTCGCCTTTGGCTTGTTCACCTGCATGACCATCGCGAACCTGTTCAACTGGACCATTGGCGGCGTGTTCATGCGCTCCATGGGCTTTATGATCCGCATCCCCAAGCAGCTTTTGCTGCCATCGGTCTTGCTGCTGACTCTCACTGCAATCTACGTCCAAGAAACTCGCCTTGAGGCGATATGGTTCGCCTTGGGTTTTGGCGTGCTTGGCTACTTCATGCGGGTACTTGCCATATCTCCTCTTCCCTTTGTCATCGCATTCATCCTTGGCAAATCTCTGGAAGAAACCGCCCGCCAAGCCTATTCAGCCACGGGTAATGATCCCTTCTTCCTTCTGAACAACCCAATCGCCCTAGCCTTTATCCTGATGTCCGTCGCCGTGATTATCTTTTCGGGACGTAAACCTAAGAAAGCCGCGTCATGAGTAGACCAAACATCATACTGATTTCGTCCGACCAGCACCGCGCCGATTGCATGGGGTTCAAAGGGCGCAACATAAAAACGCCGCATCTGGATCAATTGGCCGCGAGCGGCACAGTGTTTGACGCCTGCATCACGCCTTCGGTGGTCTGCCAGCCCGCGCGTGCCTCGATCCTTACAGGGCAGCTGTGCCGCACCCACGGCGTGCATGATAACGGCATCGATCTGCCGCCAGAGATTGGCGAAAAAGGGTTTGGCGGGTCAATGGCAGCGGCAGGTTATCAAACCAGTTATTTCGGCAAGGCGCATTTTTCGACCTATCACACCTATGAGCCCACAGGTTCGCCCGAATGTTTGCGCTCGTCTGCCAGCTATCCCGACACGTGGAACGGGCCCTATATGGGGTTCGAACATGTAGAATTGATGTTGGTTGGCCACAACTGGTGGGCACCTGAAAAGCCGCCTGCGGGCCAACACTATGAGCGGTTCTACCATATGGATGGCAAGGGCGATGAGCGTACCAAATTGATGTGGGAAAACGCCGGCGACACCAAAGGCGCGGCACAGGTATGGCACTCAAAGCTGCCTGTGGCCTATCACAACACGCCTTGGACAGCAGACCGCGCAATTGAATGGTTGCGGCACGGGCGCGACGCAGAAAAACCGTTTTGCACATGGGTCAGCTTTCCCGATCCGCACCACCCGTTTGACTGCCCAGAGCCTTGGTCGCGTCTGCATGATCCGGCGAACGTCGACCTGCCCCAGAACCGCACTCGTAGCTTTGAGGGTAAACCATGGTGGCATAAGGCGGCGTTAGAGGGCGAACCTGCCGATCCCAAGTTTGCAGAAATCCGCAAGGCCTACAGCCGCATTTCGCCCCAGACGGACGACCAACTGCGCGAGATTATTGCCAACACTTACGGCCAGATCAGCTTTATCGATCACCAGATTGGACGGATCATGAATACGCTGATGGAGGAGGGTTTGGATGAGAACACCATCGTCATCTACATCTCTGATCATGGCGATTGGCTGGGCGACCACGGGCTGATCCTGAAAGGCCCGATGCACTACGAAGGGCTATTGAAGGTTCCAATGATCGTGAAAGGACCAGGCGTACCAGCAGGTAAAGTCGTGGACGAGCCTGTCTCGACCCTTGATCTGGGGCCGACATTCTTTGACTACGGCACTGCCGAGGCGCAATTAGCGCAGCATGGGAGCAGCTTGCGCCCCCTGATTGAAGGCGACGCTACACGCGATTTTGCCCGCAACGAATGGGGCCTTTTGCCCGGACGTGTTGGCGTCGCGCTAGAACTGCGAACGGTGCGCACCCGAACCCACAAACTGACTGTAGATTTGAATTCGGGCGCTGGCGAAATGTATGATCTGCAAGCGGATCCAAACGAAATGCTGAACCTGTTTGATGTGCCGGAAGCCGCAGAAATGCTGGCAAAATTGTCCGGCTACATCGCCAGCCGCCCGCAAGATATGCTTCCGGATCAGACGCCCGTCGGGACGGCATAGGGTTTTGCCCTGAGCTATAACATCAATTTGGAAACGATGACGGCGGCGGAAACCTGGCGCTATGGCGGCGATG
>CALFSV010000149.1 GCA_937916485.1 uncultured Paracoccaceae bacterium
CCCGTGATGGACTGGCAATGCCAAATCCCTTTTTAACGTCTTGAATTGTTATTAAACTTGCAGCGCCTGGAGATACAAGGACAGCATTTTGCCCAGTCCCCTCTTGCACAAAAATGAATGCTGACCCAGTGTAGCTTGATTCGTCTTGGGTCGCCAAAGAAATCACATTCGCCTCTTTCCATGTATTAAACGCTAGGTTTGCAAAGTCATCTTTGCCTAACCGTGTAATGATGCTCGTCTTCACTCCGTTTTTTGCACATGCAACTGCTTGATTAGATCCTTTACCACCGGGCCCGAGTATGAACCGAGAGCCAAGAACAGTTTCACCGATATTTGGCAACGAAGGTGCAACATATGCTGCATCTGCAACAAATATTCCCAAAAAAACAACATTTTGCATATTATTAGGTCCTTCGTATCATTACAAATAAACAATTAATTAAACCCTAGTATACTATTATTAACTGTCACATCCCGGACGGTAGTATGGCTGTTTCTTAAACAATTCCGGTTTGAGTGTGTGCCAGTCTTTCATAGTTTGCAAGGGCGTCTTGCTGCCTAATGCTGACTGCGGAAGCTGCTGGTTGTAAAGCCAGACGTAGCGATGCAGCGTAGCATCCAGCTCCTCACCAGATCGGAAGTGGTGGCTTTGAAGCACGTCCTCAATCCTGCCGTTGAACCGCTCGACCATGCCGTTGGTTTGAGGTGATCTTGGTGGGGTGAGGCGGTGTTCAATGTTCAGTTCTGTGCAGAGCCGGTCGAACTCATGCTTCCCCGTAGCTATCCGCTTGCGCAAGCCAAAGAGCCGGTCGGTGAACTCCTTGCCATTGTCTGTGAGAATGGTGCGAATGCGGATCGGACAGGCGCGTTCAAGATCACGCAGGAAGCGGCGGGCATTGGCCGCCGTCTTGTTGTTGTAGATACGGATAAAGACCCAGCGGGTGGCCCGATCAATCGCAACGAACAGATAACGACGAGAGGTCTGGTCCTCCATTTGAGGAAGGTACTTCACGTCAATGTGGATGTATCCCGGCTCGTATGCCTTGAAGCCGCTGTGCTTGGGGCGGGCGTCCTTTACCTTCAGATCGCGCAGGTTGCCCACGCCATGGCGACGCAGGCAACGATCCAGCCCTGAGCGGGAGACATCCGGGTTCAGGAACTCCCGAACCACGGCGAGCAGATCGTCCAGAGACACAAGCAGCGTCTTGCGCAAAGAGACCGCAACAGCTTCCTGAGCGGGGGTCAGGGTCGTTTGCAGTCGATGCGCTGTGTGGCTGCGATCCTGGACACTGTCTCGCTTGCGCCACTTCCATACCGTCTGCTCAGTAGTCCCAAACCGCTCTGCCAAAACCCAGGCGGGTTCGTCGCTCGCTTGAATTTTCGCCCGTATCTTGGGTGTCGTCGTTGCCTGGCTATGAAGTTGGATCAGCATTGAGCGTTCTCCCGAATATCACCCAAAACCGATCTTGCCATGAAAAGGGCAGATCGGCGAGGATCTATGTGATCATCCGGGATGGAACACCTAGGGACAGTTTTTCGCGATGATCTCCATCATATAGGTCAAAGATATTTTAAAAGGATCAACCTCCAACTCACCGTTTGGCACATAGTGTGACTTTCTGTTTGTGGAAGGGGTGGTTCGGTTTTGCCCTACCTGCTGCAAGTCTTGATCACGAGCCGCGCGACAATTTCAAGACCGCGGGGCTCTTTGCATATGGGCATTATGATAATCTTGGAGCTTTTGTCTTTTGGCCAGAATATCGAGATTGAAGTATATCTTTAATGACCAGCCCTTATGATGATGGGCTTGCATAGGTTCGAACAGGCCAATGTAGCGCCTGCCCGCACCAAAACCGTCACCTATCAGAGCTAGGGTATCACCTCAAAACGATCAACATCAACCATGCCGTGATCTGTAATTTTAAGATGTGGGATCACTGGCAAAGCCAAAAATGCTAATTGCAAAAAGGGCTCATGCAAGATCACCCCCAAGTTTTGGGCCGCTGCGCGCAGAATGCGCAGCGCGCGCTCAACAGTTTCAAAGGGTTCAAGGCTCATCAAACCCGCTACGGGCAAGGCAAGCTCGGCCAAGACCTGGCCGTCTAAGACCACTACAAATCCCCCTTCCATCTCGGCCAAACGATTGGCCGCCAGCGCCATATCGGTGTCATCAGCCCCTATAACGGCAATATTATGGTGATCATGACAAACGGTTGACCCAATCGCCCCTCTTTTTAACCCAAAGCCCTGCACGAAGCCTGCAGCCACGTTTCCGTTCTTACCATGGCGCTCAACAATCGCGATTTTCACCAAATCACGTGCTAGATCAACACTTTTTTGACCGTCAGTCGGCGCAATATCAAAGGTCAGATGTTGGGTAATGATCTTACCTTCAATCACGCCAATGACCGGGGTTTCCACACGATTTGAGCCGATGCGAAAGCTTTGCGCCAAAAGTTTCGCGCGCAGCTTGACCGAATTACGCGCCACCGGCGGCGCGATCTTGCGCGCTCCAAAAGCCGTCGCATCTGCCCAAATTCCAGCCACCATAACCCTCGACGCGCGGCAGCTTTCCAGCGCATCAATCACCACAATGTCGGCACGTTTTCCAGGTGCAATAAGTCCTCGGTCCTTAAGCCCGAAGGCTTCTGCAGCCGAAAGACTGGCGGAGCGATATACCGCCAGCGGGTCAGCGCCCAGCGCTATTGCGGTCCGAATAACATAGTCTAAATGGCCCTGATCTGCAATATCAAGGGGGTTGCGATCATCGGTACAAAAGCAAAGATAGGGAGAAAAACGTTCAGTTAATAGAGGGGCCAAAGCGTGCAGGTCCTTTGAAACAGATCCCTCACGAATCAACACACGCAAACCTTTGCGTAGCTTTTCTAATGCTTCGGCAGCTGATGTTGCCTCATGTTCAGTGCGTATGCCAGCAGAAATATAGCCGTTCAAATCCCGCCCCGACAAAAGCGGCGCATGTCCATCTATATGGCGCCCTTGAAAGGCTGTCAGCTTTTCAATCGCATCAGGCGCCTCGGCCAATAGGCCTGGATAATTCATAAATTCGGCCAAACCAATGACTGCGGGGTGGTCAGCAAGCGGTAAAAGATCGCTTGCACTAAGAAGCGCGCCAGTTGTTTCCATATGGGTTGAG
>CALFSV010000150.1 GCA_937916485.1 uncultured Paracoccaceae bacterium
GGCGTGGCTTGTCCCAACTCTGAGCCTGATACTGGAACTCCTCGTAGAACCGTTTCAACTTGGTCTTAGAGGGCCGCCCCACGAGCCGGGTCAACCGGTGGGCGATGCGGCATTCGAGAACGGCGTTCTTCTTCATCCGGATGGCGTAGAAATAGCCTGTCTCTTTCAGTCGTTCAAAGTGCGCTGGGATCACATAGGCGGCATCGGCCCGAAAGAAACCGGCCCCCAAGGTCACGGCCGGCATACCGGGCGATGACAGGGTCGAGGACATCCCGCCAGCCCTCGGCACTGTGGACGTTGCCATTGCGCAGGGCGCAGCGTTCCAGCATGCTGAAATGGTTGAACAAGAAGTTCGGGTGGTAGCAGGTGCAGTCGAAATGCCCATTCCAGGCAGCACCTTCCTGATCGCCTGTGGTCGGGCTGACCAAGCTGTCCATGTCCCGCACGATATACTTCAACCCGTTGCGGTCATGAAACCGGTCGATTCATTGGCCGTTCAGCTCGGCCAGCGCCGTCCGGTTCTCGGGCAAGGCAAGTGTCTCGGTCTCAAACCGCCCCAATTGGGAAGCCGAAGCTGCTTGCGCGTCGACAGCCCTGCCGCCGACAACCTGACGCATGACCGGATCGGTGGCCAGGCGGTCAGCATCGTTCACATCCTCGTATTCGGCCAACCGCCCGAACACCGATTGCCGGAAAAGCCCGTCGAGCCGGTGGACCGCATTCTTGCCGCGACAGGTGTCTCGCAGCGCCGCCGACGCCAGATCGGATAGCCCGAGCGTGTCACCCAGCTCTCGCATCACCAACAGACCGCCGTCCGAACTGAGCTGTATGCCTTAGAATTCCAGCTGAACACGAAGGTCAAAATCCACCTGATCTGCCCGCTGCAATCCCGTACCCTCTGGGTGATCCATGAAACACGCCCCACACAGCTATCAACACCAGGAGTTATGTAGGAAATACCCAGGTCAAGACAGCGAAATCAGCGGACTACTTGGGGAATTCGGAATTTTACAAGAAAGCGCAGTTTAGAAAGAACTCGAAATCTAAAGTGGATAGAACAGCCGTCCTTGGATCTTTCGCATGCGAAAGATTTGAATGTCGAGTGCGCGAGGGGCGCCAGTGTTGCGTAGGCTCTCAGAGTCTCCGTACTGCTGCTCCAGCAGCCCTCAAGGCCCCCATCTGTCATCATGACTGGTGGATTTATCTGGTCGCGACAGCAGCCGGAGCCCTTGTCATCAATGACCTAGAACCGGGTCTGCTTTACCGCCAGCATGGCCAGAACCTTATGGGGGCCAACCGCGGTATGGGCCGGGCGA
>CALFSV010000151.1 GCA_937916485.1 uncultured Paracoccaceae bacterium
GCGCATTCTGTTTCGCACAGATGGGGCAGGGGGCAGTTTTGCTCTCGTTCAATTTGACGGGGCAGACACGCGCAGCACCGTTGCGCTTTCAAACGCCGCCCAAACGAGCGATTTTGGCGCGCTTGTCAAAGCGCCCGATGGCGGGAATGGCATTTGGTTAGACCTCACTTCTCATGACGCAAGGAACGACGATGTACGCTAAACTTTTCAAGTCATGGACCGATGCAGAGCTGGCAAACATCGGCTTGGCCCGCACGGATGATGGGATCAAAATCGACATCCCCCAGGATGCCAACATTTATCACATGACCGTTGGCGCGCAGATCAAAGCGGGCCGCAGCGCTGCGCCAGCGATGATTTTTGAGCATGGCGATGGCACTATTGAGCGCTGGAGTTTTGGTGACATCGACGCGCAAGCCACGGCGCTCGCCGCTGATCTGCGTGCGCGCGGATATGGGCGGGGTGATTTGATCGGGGTACACACGGGGATGCGCCCCGAAACCGCGATTGCACATATGGCGGTTTGCAAATTGGGCGCAACGGCTGTGACGCTCTCGCAGCTTTATGGTCCCGATGCTTTGGCCCATGCGCTGAACCATTGTGAAGCGCGGTGTTTGCTGAGCAGCGAAACCGCATGGGCACCGCTGCGGGACGCGGCGGCGAAAAAATTTCCGTTCTTGACGGATGTGCTTGTCTGCGAAACGTTAGGGTCCGAGCCTGATTTGCAGGCCATCCTGCGCGCAGGAGCGCCTGCAGATTTCGCCCCTGACTACACGGGCGCGGATGATGCCGCCTTGCTGATGTATACCTCGGGTTCCACAGGCATGCCCAAGGGCATCTTGCACGGGCATCGTGTTCTGGCCTCTTACCGCCCCTCCATCAGTCTTTTCTTCAATCTGTCGATGCACGACGAAGATGCGGTGTTCTGGTCGCCCTCTGATTGGGCGTGGGTCGGTGGCTTGCTCGATATGCTGTTCCCTGCGTGGCTTGCGGGGCGCCCCATTGTGACGTCTGAGGCGCGCTTTAAGGCGGAATGGGCTTATGAATTTATCGCGCGTCATAAGGTGACACATACGTTTCTGGCCCCAACTGCGATCAAACGCTTGGCGGAAACCCGCGATCCACGCGCGGTGTTTGATCTCTCCTTGCGGGTGATCTGCACAGGCGGCGAGGCGCTGGCAGCGGAGACTTTAGCATGGGCTGAGAACAAGCTGGGCGTCGTGTGCAACGAGTTTTACGGCATGACCGAAGTAAACCATCTGATCGGTAATTGCGCCGCACTTTATCCGCGTCGCCCGGGGTCGATGGGTGTCGCTTATCCCGGCCATGATGTGCGCCTTGTGGACGATGCGGGCAATGATGTTGGCGTGGGGGAGCAAGGCGAAATTGTTACGCCAGCCAGCGCACCAACGCGTTATTTGGGCTACTTGAAGAATGCAGAGAAAGACGCAGAATTGCGCCTTGGGGACTTCATGCGCACCCATGATTTGGCCGTGCGCGATAAGGACGGGTATTTCTGGTACAAGGGTCGCTCTGACGATCTGATCAAGTCGTCGGGCTTTCGCATTGGTCCTGCGGAGATTGAGGAATGCTTGCTCGCCCACCCTGCGGTGGCCGAGGTCGGCGTGATTGGCAAGCCCGACACGAATCGCGGGAGTATCGTGAAAGCGTTCATTCGCCTTTCTGTCGGTGCTAACGGCGATGACGCCTTGAGCGCCGAACTAAAGGCGCATGTGCGTGAGCGCCTCGCGCCTTACAAAGCACCGCGAGAGATCGAATATGTCGCCGATTTCGAAATGACCTCATCTGGCAAGATCAATCGCCGTGCGCTGCGAGCGCGCGAAAGCAGGTGAGAAGAATGTTGACCTGAGAGATTTGTTAATACTAATGTGTCTTAACAAGTTTCAGAATGATCGGGAGGGATGATGAAGTTTGGAATCCATGCAGGGCTTTGGATGAAAACCTGGGCGGATGATCCTGCCCCGATTTTCAAGACAGCCGCAGATATCGGATTTGATGGTGTCGAGGTGTCCCTGCTGGGGATAGGCATGGACCGCGCCGCGATGATTGGCAAGCAAGCGGCCGATTGTGGATTGGAGCTAACCTGCTCAACGGGGCTCGGCCCTGACGCGGATCCGACCTCTCCTGATGCAGATATTCGCGCTAATGCCGTCGCGGTACTGAGCGAGGCAATTGAGATCACACGCACGCTTGGTGCGCATGGTTTGGCGGGCGTAGTTGCTGCGCCGTGGGGGGTGTTTGATCCCGCGAATAAGGCGGCTCGTGCAGAACGCGCTGCGCAAACGCTTGGCTCGCTTGACAAGGTTTTGAAGGACGCGGACGTCACATTGGGCATCGAGGGGCTGAACAGGTTCGAGAGCGATCTGACCTCCACCGCTGCAGAAACTTGCGCGATTGCGCGCGCGGCTGGCTCGGATCGGATTGGCGTGCTGCTCGATAGTTTTCATATGAATATCGAAGAGAAGAACCCGAGCGCGGCCTTGCGCGCGGCACGTGATACTCTGGTGCACTATCATATCTCTGACAATGATCGCGGTGTTCCGGGCAGTGGGCATTATGACTTCCCCGCCGACTCGAAAGCGCTGCGCGAGATTGGCTATGACGGATGGATCGTAGCGGAAATGTTTGTGATGGCGGGCAATCCTGCAAGCGCGGACCTGAACATCTGGCGCGATATTGAACCTGACCCGACCGAAGCAGCGAAACAGACACTAAGCTACATGAAAGAGGTGTTTGGTCATGTCAGCTGAAGCGTTTTTCGCGCGCCTTTTGGAGAAGTTCACCGCTGAGATGGCACATCTCAACGCGCTGGATGCAGCGGTCGGGGATGGCGATCACGGATCAACAATGTTGCGCGGTTTGACAAAAGCGGCCAGTGCCGAAGAGGGCCGCCGCGCCAAAGCGTTCATGCGCGCCTCAGGCGGGGCGTCTGGCACTTTGTTCGGACTGATCTTGATCGCTATCGAGGCGCATCTGGACAGCGGTGCAGATTTGGCGACGGGCCTGCGAACCGCGTGCGAGCGGATTTGCGATTTGGGTGAAGTGAAAGTGGGCGACAAAAGCATGGTTGATGCGCTCGCCCCTGCGGTTGCGGCACTGGGTTCTAGTTCTTTGAGCGACGCTATCGAGGCCGCTGCGAAGGGGCGTGATAGCACGGAACCCTTGGTCGCGCGGCGCGGGCGCTCACAATATGTGGAAGATGGCGGCAAAGGGCATATCGATCCGGGGTCCGTCTCTGTCGTGATCTTTTTGGAAACACTGGCGCAGGTGCAGGGCGTATCATGAAAAAGCTGTTCAACTCTGCCGAGACGATGGTTGACGATATGCTGGACGGGTTCGTGTCGGCCTACCCGCAAGTCAAACGCGGGGTCAGCGATCCGCGCGTGATCATCCGCGATTGCAATACCAAGGATGCCGATGAGAAGGTGACGTTGCTGATCGGGAATGGTTCTGGCCACGAGCCGATTGCGATGGGGTTCGTGGGGCAGGGGCTCCTTGATGCGAATGTCGTGGGTGACGTGTTCGCCGCGCCCTCGGCTGATTTGATCCTTGATGGTATCACGGAGGTCACGGGCAAAGCTGGCAGCATCTTACTGATCTCGCAGCATTCAGGCGATATGATCAACGGTCGCGCGGCGACGATGATGGCGCAGGATGATGGGATCAATGTGCTGCACCTGCCCATGTATGACGATATTTCTGCCGCCCCGCCAGAACGTAAACAAGACAGACGCGGCGCGCCCGGCACGATGTTTATCTATAAAATCGTGGGCGCTGCGGCTGAAGAGGGCATGCCTCTGCAAGCGCTGTTCGATCTCGGCGAAGCGGTGCGTGATCGCATTGTGACCCTCGCTGCTGCGGTCTCGCCCGGCGTGTCGCCGTTGACGGGTCTGCCGATGTTCAGCCTGCCCGAGGACGAGATTTTCCTGGGAATGGGCGTGCATGGGGAACCCGGTGTCGGGCGGGTCAAAGTTGGCCCCATTGCTGAGTTGGTCACCCTGATGCTCGACAAGCTTTTGGCGGATCGCCCCATCGCGAAAGGCGGACGCGCCTGCGTGATTATCAACGGCATGGGCGGCACGACGATGATGGAGCAATTGACCATCTGGAACGAAACCCACGCTCAGCTTGCGGCGCTCGGGATTACTGCCATTGCACCAATGATTGGCAGCTATGTCACCACGCAGGAAATGGGCGGGTTCTCCATTTCGGTGCTGGAGCCAACAGATGACATGCTCGCCTATTGGTGTGCCCCCTCGGACACGCCCGCGTTCCCTGACATTTCCTGCGATGCAATGGATACTTCCACATGAGCAAAGATATTTTGAACCAAGATGGCCCTATCTTTGGCGTTGCTGTGGATCAGGGAAGCGGGCTTGAAGCGGCCATAAAGGAGCGGCGCGGCGCAGAGGCGCGGGCGGATGATCTATTCCAGTTCAAGCGGATCGTTGTGGAAACGCTCAGCCCCGATGCAAGCACTTTGCTCGTGGATTCAAACCTCGGGCGGGATTTGCTGCCACTTTATGATGCGCATTGTATCAAGATGCTTGCCTATGAGGCGGATGTTTACAAAATTTCCGATGAGGATCGCATTACCGCGCTGCCCGACAATCTGAAAGTGTCCGATTTTAACGGTCTCGGCGCAAAGATGCTGAAGTTCTTTCTGTATTACGGCCCCAACGACAGCGCAGAGCTGAATCAACGCAAGTTTGATTTGGTTGAAGATATTGGGAAACAATGTCGCGCAAACGGGGTCACTTATCTGTTTGAACCTATCGTTTATGATCGCGCGATCCCTGACGGCGCATCGGCTGAATATGCAGCTGTTAAACCAGAACTCGTACGCGCCGCGACACAAGCCTTTGCTGATCCGAAATTCAACGTCGATATCCTGAAAGTCGAGATTCCGGTGAATTTCAACTTTGTCGAAGGCACTGGCACCCCGCAGATGTCGCGCGCGGAGGCGGAGCGCGCATTTGTCGATGCGGCAGACGCAGCTGGGGGTATTCCACTGCTTTATCTAAGCGCGGGCGTCACGTTTGAGCAGTTTCGCGATGCGTTAACGTTCTCGCGCACGGCGGGGGTCAATCCGCTTGGCTTCATGTGCGGACGCGCGATCTGGAGCGATGCAATCGATATTTTCGGCGCAGAGGGCCCCGCTGCGATGGAGGTTTGGATGAAAGACACAGGTCGCGCGCGCCTTGCTGCGCTGAAAGACGCGATCGCATGACCCTGTTAGAGCCGAGCCAAGAGGTTGTCGCCTTTCTAAGCAAACTCCAAGGCGTTCGTATTGGCGGCGAGCAGATTGAAACGGGCGCGCTTTTGGATGTGATTGATCCATCCTTTGGCACGCGCGCAACGCAGGTCGCATTGGGCAACGCGGATCACATCAACGATGCTGTCAGCGCTGCGCGCGCTGCACTGCAAGGACCGTGGGGCAGTATGACGGCCCATGATCGAGGGCAGCTTTTGTGGCGCCTTGCGGATGCGATTGAGGCGAAAAAGCAGGTCTTTGGCGAATTGGATGCCATCGACAATGGCAAGCCTTTGCATATCGCGCGCGATGTTGACGCGATTTATTCCGCGCGTCATTTCAGATATTTCGCCGGCTGGCCGAGCAAGATCGAAGGGAAAACAATTCCGGTTTCCTCCCCCGGAAAGATGAACCTGACGAAGGTCGAGCCAGTCGGCGTATGTGGGCTGATTACGCCGTGGAACTACCCGACGCTGATGGTCGCTTGGAAACTTGCGCCAGCTATGGCGGCGGGAAATACGATTGTTCTAAAACCAGCCGAGCAAACTCCGCTCAGCGCGCTTTACCTTGCTGATTTGGCTCTCGAAGTTGGCATTCCTGCAGGTGTTTTGAATGTCGTTCCTGGTCTCGGGCGTGATGCTGGTGCGGCTTTGGCAACGCATCTAGGGGTCGATAAGGTCGGCTTTACAGGATCAACCGAAACAGGGCGGCGTATTGTTGAGGCCTCTGTCGGCAATCTCAAAAAGGTCTCGCTCGAACTTGGGGGGAAGGCCGCGAATATCATCTTTGCGGATGCAGATTTGGACAAGGCTATCGCAGGCGCGTTTGGCGCGCTTTTCGGCAATAACGGGCAGTCTTGCACAGCAGGCGCGCGTTTGTTCGTGCATCGCTCGATCAAGGAACAGGTTGTGGCGCGGCTTGCTGAAATGGCGGATGCGCTTTCAATTGGACCCGGGATGGACGCAGCGCCGCATGACCTCGGACCTGTGATTTCGCAGCCTCAAATGGATAAGGTTCTCGGCTATATCAAAGCGGGCAAGGCGCAGGGCGGTGAAGTCGTCGCGGGCGGCGCACGCCAAGGCGATGCAGGATATTTCGTGAAACCGACCGTCCTGCAATCTGTCACAGATGATATGACCGTCGCGCGCGAGGAAATTTTTGGCCCCGTCCTTTGTGTGCTCGATTTCGATGATGAAGACGAAGTGATCGCGCGGGCCAATGATACCGAATATGGCTTGGCAGCGGGCGCATGGACCAGCGATCTTAGCCGCGCGATGCGGGTGATGGACGGGCTGAAGGCGGGTACGATCTGGATGAACACATGGGGCGATACCGATCCCGCGTCCCCCTTTGGCGGTATGAAACAAAGCGGATATGGCCGCGAAATGGGCGAAGAGGCCATTGCGCTTTATTCACAAACCAAAAGCGTCTGGATCGGGTAGATGATTTCTGATTGGATAGGATCAATTGAACTTATCCTTGAGGGGGGACGATGAAGGAAACTGCAATTCCAAAGTATCAGGCCGTTCACGACGAAATTCTAACGCGTTTGATGGTGGGGCATTATTCGATAGGGACACGGCTCCCGACGGAAGACCTACTGTCCAAAGCCTTTGATGTGAGCCGCGTCACCGTGCGCAAGGCGCTCGAAATGCTGGTGCGCGCGGGTTATCTGACGGCTAAGCAAGGCAGCGGATATGCCGTTGCAACGCTCTCGCCGCCGTCCTCGACTTGCATGGCGTCTTTCACCGATCAGGTCTTGAACGAGGGCCGTTTGCCCGGCGCGAAATTGCTTGGGGTCGAGAATCCGACACGTACGATCTCCGCGCCTGTGAAGGAATTGTTCGATGAGCCTTTGGTGCTCGTGGAACGTTTGCGCACCGTTGATGGCGCGCCAAAGATGTATACGCAAACCTGGATTCCAAAGCGACTTGCCCCGAACATGAGCGCCGCGGATTTTCCTGAAACGGGGCAAGGGCAGTCGATCTTGCGCGTGTTGCGTCAGTCCTTCGGGATAGATTGGACCACGGCCTGCGAGACGTTGGATTCCGTGGTCGCCAATCCTGAAATCGCAGCGCAACTCGATATTGCCCCAAACACCCCCATCCTTTCGCAGGCCTGCACTGCGTTTGATCCCAACGGCCAACCCGTCTTCTTCGATCAGGTCTACCGTCAGGGACCTATCAATTTTGATCTGTCGGGCGGCAACACCCAACAAACCAGCGCCTAACATTCGGAGCCTCATCCCATGCCCTTGACCATCGGTCTGATCAACGCGTCTTTGCCCAGCTATTTCCCTCAGCGCTATGGCGTGTTCGAATCCGCGCGCGCGATGTTGGACGATGTGGCGGGGCAGGGCGGTTATAAGATTGTCGAGGGCTCGCAAATCCCAATGGATGCGGTTCAAACGCGCGCGGTAATAGGCGAATTGAAAGCGGCGGGCGCTGATTTCATTCTGCTTTTGCATGGCGGTTTCTCTATGGGTGATGTCGTCCGCGAGATCGCACTTGACCCAACACCAATGGGGGTTTGGGCAACGCCTGAGCCAACGCTCATGGGCGATGTGCAGTTGAACAATTTTGTCTCGCTCAACATGTCCATGTCCATCGCGCGCGGTGTGCGCGATATGAAGGTCAACCCAGTGCAATGGTATCTCGGCGCGCCTGAGGATACCGATCTGCGCGCGCGTTTGGAGCAAACTTTGCAAGCGCTCGCCGCGCGCAAATCTTTGCAGGGCGCACGTATCGGCGTGATCGGCGGTCTTGCCCCAACGTTTTATAATATGGAAGTGTCCAGCGACACGCTGCTGCGCACGCTCGGGGTGTGGTTCGAGCATATCGATATCCACGCGATGACCGACAAGATGGGGCTACAAACGGACAAGAATGTGGCAGCCGAGGTTGCCGCGATGTCCAAAGCGGCAAAGGTGAATGGTGTGTCTGACGCGCAAATGGCGCTGACGGCGCAGGCGGTTCTGGCTTTGCGCGAAATCGCGCAAGAGGGCGGGTATGACGCGCTTGCCGTTTCCGACTGGCCCGCTTTGCAGGAAAATCCCGGCATGCATCCCGGCGCGGCGTTCAGTTGGCTTGAGGAAAACGACGCCTTGCCTGTCGCTTCCGAGGGGGATGTTTTGGGCGCTGTGACGCAACTCGCGGTAAAGGCATTGACGGGTAAGCTCGGCACGTTGCTTGATATGACCTCGCCTGACCTCGCGCGCGATCAAATCTTGATGTGGCACGGTGGCGGTGGCCCGCTGCATATGGCGGGCGGTGACGTGGAATGGATCAATCACCCGATGATCGGGCGCGGCACCGAAGAAGGACCAGTTTTTGGCGCGATTGCCGACTATGAATTCGCCCATGGCCCTGTGACGGTGGTGCGCGTGGCGCGTCACGGAACGGCGCAGTTTGTTGTGCAAGGCTCAGTCACCGAAGGCCCTGCGATCGGTTTCACAGGCTGCCGTGGCTGGGTCGGTAATTTTTCAAGCGATACAGGCGCGTGCAGTGCCGCTGATATTGTCACTACAGTAATGGAGCAGGGGCTCGAGCATCATTTCGTTCTTGTGCCCGGCCATCTGGGCGATGTTTTCAACGAATTTGCAGGATGGTGCGGTTTGCAAAACCTCGATGTTATTCCTGCGCATAACGGCTTGCCAAAGCAAAGTTAGGTCTGAGTCTTAAGTGTTGACAGGTTGAAGGAATTGCTCTCATATTTGTATTAACAAATTGAATGCTATGATTTTGACATTAGGGGGAGGCCCAATTGACAAAAGTCCAGCTCAAAGGTGTTCGCAAAGACTTCGGCGCGTTCACAGCGATTTCGCAAATTGATCTCGAAATCAACTCTGGTGAGCTGGTTGCTTTGCTAGGTCCATCGGGTTGCGGCAAGACCACGACCTTGCGGATGATCGCGGGGTTGGAGGTGCCGACTCTCGGGCAAATCCTATTTGACGGCGATGATGTCTCCGAAGTGCCTGTGCAGGACCGCAATGTGGGCATGGTGTTTCAACGCTATGCGCTATTCCCGCATATGACGGTCGAGAAGAACGTAATGTTCGGCCTCAAGGTGCGCGGCACACTAAGCGCGGAAATCAAAGAGCGGCTCGAAGAAATACTCGATGTTGTGCAGCTTCAGCAGTTTCGCCACCGCTTTCCTGCGCAGCTTTCGGGCGGTCAGATGCAGCGCGTCGCCATTGCCCGAACGCTGATTACCAATCCTTCGGTTTTAATGATGGATGAACCCCTCGCTAATCTCGATACCAAGCTGCGCGGCGAGATGCGGCGCTTTATTCGGGAATTGCAGCAACGCCTCGGCATCACGACGATTTTCGTCACCCACGATCAGGTCGAAGCGATGGAGCTTGCTGACCGTGTTGCCGTCATTTTCGACGGCGAATTGGCGCAATACGATGCGCCAGATGCGCTTTATCAGCGGCCCAACAGCGTCGAAATCGCGGACTTTATGGGTGCCAACAACATTTTTGAGGCTGAGTTGCGCGACGGCGTCGCAAAAACCGCCTTTGGGGAGTTGCAACTTGATGCCGCAACGCCAGCACAGAACGGTGCTGGGCGCGTCTTACTGCGGGGCGAAGCGATTGATCTTCTTCTTGAGAACGGCGGGGGTGGGCAGAACACCATCCCTGGTAATGTGATTGCCCGCGAATTTTTCGGCGCGACTGTTAACTACACAGTAGCCTGCCAAGGCGAGACGATCATTGTGAACGAACAGTCCCGACGTATGGTCGACGTTGGGCAAGAGGTTTGGCTGACCATTCAGCCAGATCGCATTTGGGTCATCCAAGATAGAACATAAGACCAATCTGAACACATGGGAGGAACTAACATGAAGAAATTAATGATAGGCCTATCGGTAACAGCCAGTTTGCTGTCTAGCGCAAGTATGGCCGAGGACGCAGATGCGGCTGCATTCCGCGACGCATTCATTGGCGGCACGGCCACTTGGGAAGATGTGCAAGCGCGCGCCAAGGAAGAGGGCACTGTGAACCTCTATTATTGGGGCGGCAGCGATCAGATCAACATCTGGATGGATCAAGTTGCAACAGCGGGCCTTGCTGAAGAAGGCGTCAAGCTGAACCCCGTGCGTATTACAGGCACGAAAGACGCTGTTGATCTTGTTTTGACCGAGATGAGTTCTGGTAAGGGCATCGGTGAAGGCAGTGTTGATGCGATCTGGGTGAATGGCGAAAACTTTGCCACGCTTAAACGCCAGAATGCGCTTCTTGGTGCGTTCGCGGACAAAACTCCAAACAGTATGAACATCGAATGGAACGCAGATGATCCACGTTCGCTGCTGAACCTGCGTGACTTTGGTGTCGAAACAGGAATGGCGGAAATGCCGTGGTCGGGCGAGCAATATGTCTGCGCCGCCAATACCGCGCGCGTGGACCGCGCTGATCTGCCGAGCACTTTTGCGGGTCTTCAAGCCTACCTTGAAGCGAACCCCGGTAAATTCACTTACGTGAAACCGCCGCACTATATCGGCAATACTTTTGTTCAGGCGACAGTTTATGCGCATAACCCTGATGGCTCAGGCGCAGCTCCGTTCCAGAACTCGATCACCGAACTTGGCGCAGAAGAACTGGCGCGTTTGATCAAGCCGGGTATGGAATATCTCAAGGCACTTGAGCCGCATCTCCTTGGTGCGCAGGGTGGCAATGCGCGTTACCCCGAAGATCCTGCCGCGCTTGATGGCATGTTCCTCAACGGCGAGATTGATATGTCGTGCAAATTCGGTCTCTACGCAGTGGCGAAGGGTTTGGAGAACGGCACATATCCTGAGGGCGCAGAGGCATTTGTCTTCCCGGAAGGCAACATGATCAAGAACAAGAACTATCTTGTGATTCCAGCCAACGCACCAAACCCAGCGGCGACAATAGTGATGACCAACTACATGGCGTCAGTTGAATCGCAGGTAAGCAAGCTGAAGTACACGGGCATGCCTCCTGGCATTGATCCTTGGAAGCTGAGCGATGCGGACGTGCAGGCGCTTACGGATGCCTCCCCCGGCTTGATCGGCGTGACCCAAGCGGATCTGGACGCGAATACGGCGCCCGATACCAACGCAACGCTTGTCGATGTGATCGAAGCAACCTGGCTTGAGTATATCGAGCGCGACAGCACCGAGAGCATCGAAGCGATTGTTGCGGCTGCGGTTGAGAACCTGAAGAAGTAACGCGACCTTCGCACGAAAACTGCTGCGGCCCTGTAACGATGGGCCGTAGCGATCCAACTTCTCCCTAAGGACTTGCTATGCCCCGCCCTGTAACCAAGGAATTGGCCCGCCACCGCAAAGAACGCATGTGGATGTGGGTACAACTGATGCCCGTTCTTGCGGTTCTGACGATCCTGTTTGGCGGCGCTCTGGTTTTGGCGGTGATGCAATCACTGGGTTTTGCGCCGTGGTTCGGGGTAAACACCTTTCCCGATTTTAGCTATTTCGGTGCGCTTTGGAGCGATTGGTCCTTCTGGCAATCGCTTTGGTTGACGCTTTATTACGCGATTGTCTCAACAGGCATCGCGCTGGTGATGGGCATCATACTTGCCCTTGCGATGGTGCGGATTTTCCCGGGAAAGTCGCTTTACAAATATCTCTACAAACTTCCACTGATGATCCCCTACACGGTTGGCATCGCGCTAGCGGTTATCATGTTGGGCAACGGTGGAATGCTTTCGCGTATCTTTGCTTTTGTCGGCTTGATCGGCGATCCATCAGAGTTTCCGCAGATTTTGAAAACCCATTACGGATGGGGCATCATCGCGGTCTACGTTTGGAAACAAACACCCTTTGTGACCCTGACAATTTACGCCGTCCTCTTGGGCGTTGGGCGCGAAACCGAAGAGGCGGCCGCCATTCTCGGTGCCAACAAGCGCCAGATCTTTTTCCAGGTCACCCTGCCGCAGATCCTGCCAGGTATTGTGTCATCAACCCTGATCATTTTCGCCTTCAACATTGGCGCGTTCGAAGCACCGTTCATCCTTGGCGGTGGTTTCCCCGATACCTTGCCCGTGGTCGCGTGGCGATACTTCAACGATGCCGATTACACCCTCCAGCTTCAGGGCATGGCAACGGTTGTGTCTATCGCGCTGATCGCCAGTGGCATTCTTTATACCTACCTTGCCTTCTATCGCCGTTATGAACGCAAAATCGGGAGAAACTAAGATGGCCCGTGGCAAGTTCAAAACCGCGCTGAGCACGCGCCTTTCAACGTTCCAAAAGATTTACCTGCTCCTGATCGCAGGGTTTATTCTTGGCCCATTCATTCCGCTGATCATCCAGAGTTTCGCATTCCGCTGGGCATGGCCTGACATGCTGCCCAGCACATGGTGGCTGGAGCAACGCGAGAAAACCTTGCTGCCGCTGGCATGGGACTACGTCCTTTCGCCCTATAGCAAAGTGTGGGAGGCGACGGTGAACACAGTGTTCATCGGAACGGTTGTGACCGCCATTTGCCTCGCGATTTGCCTACCTGCTGCACGGGTCTTGGCGCGCGAGAAATTCAAGGGCAAAGCTGCGTTTGAGTTCTTCCTCTCTATGCCGCTTATCGTGCCAGAGGCCGCGATTGGTATTGCGCTCTTGATGATATTCATCAAGCTGGGATTGGCGGGCAGTTACCTCGGCATCATCATCGTTCATCTGATCCCGACGATCCCCTATATGATCCGAATGCTCACGGCAGTGTATCAGGGCTTGGGCCGTGATTTTGAGGAGCAAGCGATGATCCTTGGCGCTTCGCGTTGGCAGGTGATGCGCCTTGTGACCTTGCCGATGCTTCTGCCCGGTGTGGTGGCTGGCGCGCTCTTTACCTTCCTCGTATCGACTAACATCTTCCTGCTGACCTTCTTCATGGGACAAGGCAAAATCATCACCCTACCAACGCTGCTGTTCTCGAAAATTTCGGGCGGTACGCTGGATGCCTCTGCC
>CALFSV010000152.1 GCA_937916485.1 uncultured Paracoccaceae bacterium
CTAAAACGTCGGTCAGCGGACAAAGTGAGCTTTCGCCTCACATGCATCATTCACCGCCTCAAAATCTGACGCTCGGTCAATCAAGGCGGAAACCGGATTTTCGCCCAAAGCACACACTGCTCACGAGTCTCCTGTGAATCCGGTCTTCCAGCCAACAATGGGATATCAGAAGGTTTACTTCACTGCGCTAGTGCAACCACAGAAGAACGACGCCGCCAAACCAGTTCAACTTGCCAGGTTCACGAGAACTCTACCGTTCTCGATACGAACCGGATAGGTGCGCAGTGCCACACAAACCGGTGCCCCTTTTGGGGATCCGTCGCGTATGTCAAAGCGGCCGTTGTGCTTTGGGCATTCGATGAGGTGATCCATCAGCAGGCCGTCACCAAGATCAACCTGTTCGTGGGTGCAGCGTCCGTCCGAACAGAAATACTCTCCCGAGTCCGTGTGATAGACAGCGTAGAGATGGCCATCGTGTTCCAACGTGATCAGATCGTCAGCCTCAATGTCGTCAGAGGCACATAGGTCTGTCCAGTTCATAGGGTATTCTTTCCATGTAAAGGGGCTAGTTCACGCAAAGGCGGCTAGGGCCGTGCCTGCTGGTTTGCGCCATGGGGAAGCGTTTTGACGATGAAATAGTCCGGGTCCCGAAGTTGGCGCAGCAGGGCGGGCAGAATTTCCCGCCACGCGGCAAACAGGCTGGGACAGGGGTCTGGGCAATCGTGACGCACCACTTCATGCAGGCGCGGCAGGGCGTGGTAGGGGACCATGGGAAACATGTGATGTTCGACGTGGTAGTTCATGTTGGAATAGATGAAGCGCACTGGTGCGCTCATCAGGACGGTGCGGGCGTTCAGACGATGGTCGAGGACGTCTTCGGCCAGGCCCGCGTGCTGTGGCAGGCCGACCACGATCAGGAACCAGACGCCATAGGCGCGGGGCAGGCCGATCAGCATGGCGGGTAGGAGCGACCACGCGATAAGACAGGCCAGCACTACGGCGGCGTAGATCGCAACGTGGATCCGTGCCACAAGAAATGCGCGCGGCCATTCGGTCTGGGGGACGTAATCCGCTTCGTCCTCGCTCAGCTTTCCGCGGGCATGACCGATCAGCTTGGCAATCTCTGAAGGGATTGCTGTGATCCCAAGGGTCTTGAGCACCAGCAGGATGAGTTGGGGCGGGCGCATCATGCTGATCTCGGGGTCGCGGCCCACGATGATGGTGTCGGTGTGGTGGCGCGAATGGCTCCACCGCCAGACGACTGAATTGCGCATCATCAGAAACGACGCGAACTCATAGACCACATCGTTCATCCAGCGAGTCTTAAAGGCGGTGCCGTGACCCATCTCGTGCCAGCGGCTGTCGGCGGCTGAACCGTAAAGCACCCCATAGACCGCAAAGACCGGCACCGCCCACCAGCTGCCCCAGAGAGCCACACCAAGCGCACCGGTCAGCAGCAACAGGGCGACCCAGATGGCGGTGTCGCGCAGGGCCGGACCGTCAGAGCGTTTCATCAGCTCTTTCATCACCTTGCGATCCACTGGCGTGCGATACCAGTCGGCACTGGCAAGGCCTGCTTCGATCGCGGTTTCGCGGGCGGGCCCGTGCAGGGAATAGTCCCTGTCGGATGAGAAACGCAGCGGTGCAAGAATATCAATCATGTCAGCCTCCGTCTCGAGGGTCGGCGAGGAATGCGGCGAGGGCCTCACTCTCGGCGTCGTTCAGCACCACCGTTTCATTGGCGCCGGGGAAAGCCGCGCTTGCCACATCCTGCCGGAATGCGGCAAAGGCCTTGATCCGGCGGTCCTGAAGCTGGGCCATGGCGGTCGCAAAGTCATCGTAGACGCGGGAATGGCGAGGCACGTGGCCGGTGGTTTCGCCCAGGATGTCTGTGGCAAAAAGGTATTGCACATCGCAGCCGCCGCCAGATCCCATCGAGATCACGGTCAGTGGCGTCGCCCGGCAGAGCGCGGTCGCAACCGGTTCGGCGACGACCTCCATCTCAACGGCGAAAGCGCCGGCATCCTCATAGGCGCGTAGGGTCGCCATCAGCGCCCGCGCCTCGACCAGCGTGCGGCCAAAGGCGCGGAACCCGGTCAGGCGCGCCTTTTGCGGCACGAGGCCCATATGGCCGATGACGGGGATGCCTTCCCTTGCAAGCTCGGCGATCACGCTGGGGTTCATCGGACAGTAGATCGAATCGGCGCCTGCCTCGAGCGCGTCAAAGGCCTTTCGCTTGGCTTCGTCTGCATTGACGGGCCCGCCATAGCGCAGGCCAAAGCAGAAATGCGTGTTTGGCGCGGCGCGGCGGCGGGTGGCGAACTCTGGCTTGTTGCCCGAGACGATCATCTCGATCCCGGCCGCCTCGGCGGCCTCTGCGTGCTCGGTGCTTTGCACGTTCAATTCACAGATTTGCCGGACGCCCTTCAGGGCGCGGATATGGTGCACCTCAAGCTTCATGCGGCACCGCCGGCAGGCAATCGCTTTCGCGCACGATCAGTTGGGGCTTGATGATCTCGTGGTAGATTGTCGGGTCGCCGCCCAGCCGGGCGAGGACCAGCCGTCCCAGTCGCAGACCCATGGCGCTCAGATCCTGGCTGAACGTTGTCAGCGCAGGGCGCACATGGGCCGAAATCGGCGCGTCATCACTGCCAATCAGCGCGACGTCGTGACCCGGGCGCAGGCCCAGGCGCTTCAGCCCCTCCATCGCGGAAATTGCGATCACATCGTTGCCGCAGATCAGCGCTGTGGGCAGCTTGCCGCGTGTGAACAGCTCTGTCACCGCGTCGGCGCCTGTCCTGCCACCGACGGTACATTCGATCTGTTGCATCGACCCCGGATCAAGACCCGCCGCCAGCATCCCATCTTCGATCCCCTTCAACGTATGACGCGTGTAGGTGTAGATCATTGGAGTAGCCAGAAATCCGATGTCCACATGACCCAGGGCCACAAACCGCGCGACAGCCTCCCGCCCGATCCGAAACTGGTCACGATCAACGAAGCAGTGGCTGTTGCGCGCCGTCTGGCCCAGCGTGACAAAGGGCATCCCGCGCTCTTCAAGCCAGTCGACACGCTCATCCTCGGGCCGGGTGCGGGCAAAAATCACGGCGTCTGACCTGTTCCGTTCGACGATGCGATGGGTGACCTCTTCCTCGCGCTTGGCGTCTCGGGCCATCACGACCTGCAGGTCGTAATCCTGCGCGGTCAGGGCCATTTCCAGCCCGTCAAGCACGCCCAGAAAGAACGGGTCGGCATATTTTCCCCAAGGTTGCGAGACGACGAAGGTGACCGTCTGCGTCGTGTTTCTTCGCAGCATCGAGGCGGCGTAGTTCGGCTGATAGCCCATCGCCTCCGCCACCGCCTCGATCCGTCTGCGAGTTTCGGCGTTGACATCGGTATAGCCGTTCAGCGCCCGTGATACGGTTGATACGGAAAAGCCTGACGCGTGGGCAACCTTGCGGATGCCGGCGCGGATCGGGCGGATTTGGGCAAGCTCTTCGGTCATCCGGACTCTTTCACGACAACGTAACGGTTGGGGGCAAGGTGCCCCGCCGTGACGGCGCCCGCAAGCACGGTGCCCGCGATGGTGACGGCAATCGCTTGGTCGGAGAAATTGAAGGCGCACAGCAGCGATGTGGTGCCGTGGTGGCGGCGAAAGATCAGACTGCCGATATCTGCATGGATCAGTTCGAAGGTCCCAAGTTGCAGGGCCGGTTCCTGTTTGCGTAGGGCCATCAGCCGACGACAGTGGTTCAGGATGGAGGTGGGGTCAGCGTCCTGTTCGGAGACGGCAAGTGCCGCGTGACCAGCCTCGGCCGGCAGCCATCCGTCACGGGAGGAAAAGCCAAGCGCCGGACCATCTGGCTGCCACGGCATCGGCGTGCGTGCACCATCACGGCCCCGATGTCGCGGCCAGAAGCGGATCGCCTCTGGGTCTTGCAGCCGTTCGCGCGGGACGTCGGAATGGGGCAGGCCAAGTTCTTCGCCCTGATACAGGATGATCGTCCCGCGCAGGCACAGCAGCATCGCCTGAAAAAGCTGGATGCGGTCTGCGTTGCCCTCGGCATTCCAGCGCGAGGCAACGCGGGGCACGTCGTGGTTTGAGAAGGCCCAGGTCGGCCAGGCGCCCTCGGCCCCGGCGGCGATGACGCTTTCAGCGATATGGGTGCCATCCAGCCGCGATTGCAGCAGTTCAAAGCTGTAGGCGCTGTGAAGCCGCCTGTTGGTCGTGTATTCCGCCATACGCTCGACCTGGTGATCGCAGCTGATTTCGGCCAGCAGCATCCGGTCGCCCAGATTGTCGGCTACGGCGCGCATCCGCGTCAGGAAGGGCAGGTTTTCGGGACGGGACCGGTCGTAGACATGGGATTGCAGGTAGTAGGGATTGGCCGGCAACTCGTTCACCTGCACCGGCGGGTTGGAGCGGATAAGCGGGTCGTGCATGAAGAAGTTCGCGACGTCCAACCGCAGGCCATCCACGCCCATATCCAGCCAAAAGCGCATGATATCAAGAACTTCGTTCTGCACTTCAGGGTTGTGCAAGTTAAGGTCGGGTTGCTGCGTCAGGAAGTTGTGAAGGTAATATTGCCGCCGCACGGACGACCATTCCCACGCAGTGCCGCCAAACCGGCCCATCCAGTTGTTGGGTGCGGTACCGTCGGGCGCGGCATCCGCCCATACATACCAATCCGCCTTTGGATTGTCGCGGGATGAGGCGCTCTCGATGAACCAAGGATGCTGGTCTGAGGAATGGGAATAGACCTGGTCCAGGACGACGCGCAGGCCGCGCGCGTGCGCCGCCTCAATCAGGGCGGCAAAGTCGCCAAGATCGCCAAAGCGTGGGTCCACGGCGCGATAATTGGACACGTCGTAGCCCGAATCGTGCATTGGCGAAGGGAAGATGGGCGTGAGCCACAGCCCGTCGATGTTGAGGGATGCAAGGTAGTCGAGCCGCGCGATCAGGCCGGGCAGATCGCCTTCACCGTCGCCATCCGAATCGGCAAAGGAGCGGACGTAAACCTCGTAAAGACAGGCACCTTGCCACCAGGGGGCGGGGTGTGGGGGCGCAGAGTCGAGGCTCATTCTGGTCTTCCTTACTTAGGAGCGCCCGGCCCGGCACATTGGTCGGGCGGGCACCCCGAGTGACTGTTGAGCGAATTCAAAAACGTTTTTGGGTTTGGCGTCAAGCTTTTCGCTGGAGGTCTACTTTTGGGGCGAAAAGTGCGAAAAATCGTTGACAGATGCGCGGTGGCCCGCGCTATCTTGGGTGTGCGACCCAAAACGTTTTTGGGTCCGCAAACATGGCGCCAGAGGAGCAAAGGCGCTTTAGGGAGGATGAAATGACCAAACTCATGAAAGCCCTTGTGGGGGCAACCAGCCTAGTTGCGCTTTCTGTCAGTGTGGCGTCTGCCCAAGAGGGCGGCCAATGGTGCTCTGGCGTTGATATCACGCTCTTTTCCGGTGGTCCGGCGGGCGGCGCCTTCAATTCGATCATCGACCGGGGCGCGATGCAGGCCGCTGCTGACACCGGCGCGAATGTACAGATCGTCTATTCGGATTGGGATTTCGACAAGATGATTACCCAATTGCGCGACATGATCGGCCAGCAACCCGACGGCATCGCCATGATGGGACACCCAGGCGATTCCGCGATAATGCCGTTGGCTGAGCAGGCCGACGCGGCAGGTATCAAGATGATGTACATGAACGTCGATGTGCCCGAGGTCCGGGCGGCGTTCGGGTCAGGCTATGTGGGTGCGACCCTTTATGCGCAAGGTGTGGCGCTGGGCCAGGAAACACTGCGGATGGCGGGCGATGCAGTGCAGCCAGGCGACACGGCCATCGTCATGAGCCGCTGGGAGAGTGAGAACCGCGCCCAACGCGAGCTTGGCCTTGTCGACGTGCTTGAAGAAGCCGGGATGAGCGTCATCAAGCTGCAAGAGGCGGAAGGCGCGTCGGCGGATCAGATGCTTCAACTTCCGTTGCTGACCGCCACGCTGCTGTCGAACCCGAACACCAAGATCATCGGCTATCCCGGTGGGCCCTGGCTGTCTGCTGCCCCCGCCTTCATGCAGGCGATCGGCAAGAACCCTGATGACATCATCGCCGTTGGATTTGACCTTGGTCAGGGCGTGATGTCGGCTTTCGAGGGCGGTTATGTCATGGTTACAGCGGATCAGCAGCCCTACCAGCAGGGCTATCTGCCCGTGCTGTCGCTGTGCCAGCAGATCGTCTACAAGTTGGGTCCTCTGAACGTGGACACCGGGGCGGGCTTTGTTACGGCCGATAACTACCAGGACGTCGTCTCGCTTGCCGAGGCCGGCATTCGCTGACCTATTCGACGCCGGGCCGCCACGGCTGGCCCGGCGCCTTTTGACTGCCTGACAGCGAGGAGGACGCCATGGTCGCCGCCGGAGAACCGATTGTCGAAATGCGCAATATCGTCAAACGCTTCGGAAGCGTCGAGGCGCTGTCCGGCGTGTCAATGAAAGTCCGAAAAGGCGAAGTTCTGGGCCTTTTGGGCGACAATGGCGCGGGCAAGTCCACGCTGGTCAAGACACTCGCCGGTGTCCACGATCCCGACGAGGGCGAGATCTTCGTCAAGGGACAGCGCGTCAGCCCCTGGACCCCGCTTGCCGCGCGAAATGCGGGTATTGAGACGGTGTTTCAGGACCGCGCGCTGGCGCCGCAGCATTCCATTGTCACCAACATCTTCATGGGGCGCGAGATCACCAATGCGTTTGGCCTGATCCGGGTGCAAAGGCAGGTGGATGAGGCCAACCGATTGATGCGCGAGATCGGCTTTACCTCCAAGGTCTTCAACCCGGACAGTACGGTGGGCCATTTGTCGGGCGGCGAGCGTCAGGGCGTCGCCATCGCGCGCGCGCTGTACAACAATGCCGATGTGATCGTGCTGGACGAGCCGACAACGGCCCTCTCGCTGACCGAAACCCAAAAAGTGTTCCGCTTTGTCGAGGCGGTGAAGGAAAGCGGGCGGACCGTCGTCTTCATCGGCCACAACATCTACCACGTCTACGATATCGCCGACCGGTTCTTTGTGATTGACCGGGGCCGCGAGGCGTTTGAGGGCCCCAAGGCTGCCTTCCGGGGGGCCGATCACCTGATCGAGATGATGCATCAGCTGGCCGAGACGGGCAGCGCTGACGTCTCTCATCTCCAAGCGACAACGTGAGGAGCGGTGCCATGACCGACCAGATCGTCATCCCCGATACCCCCGCTCCCAAGACCGTCCCTGTCGATGAGCGTGGTGAACAAAGCCGCTGGCTACTGTTTTACCGCCGCAACGGACGTGCGCTGAACGCCTTTCTGACGTTTATGCTGGTCTGGGCCTTTTTCGCGTCGAACAACCCGACCCTGTTCCTGATCCCTGGCTACTACAATGCATTCCTGTTTAGCGTCCCTGCGACGATCATCATTACCACCGCGCTGGTCTTTGTGATCGTGTCGGGCGAGATTGATCTCGCCTTTCCGTCGGTCATGGGTGCGTCCGGGGGCATGTTCATGTCGCTGGTGCTTCTTGACATCCCGATCCTGCCGGCCGCTGCCATCACAATGGCGGGCGGCGCGCTCATCGGCCTTCTGATCGGGGCGGTCGTGGTCTACGGCAAGATCTCGTCGCTTGTAGCAACGCTGGGGCTGAACTTTTTCATCGTTGGCCTCGTCAACCTGATCGCGCAAGGCCGCAACATCGAAAGCCGCGAAAGTGTCGGCACTCTCGGCTATCGCTTCTTCACCGGACGCTGGGCGCTGGGTGACACTGGCCTTCTGATCCCGAACCACTTTATCATCGCGCTCATCTGGGTCGCGTTCTGCTATGTGTTGTTCACCTATCACCGCTTTGGCCGCCGGGTGCAGTTGGTCGGAGATAACCCCGACAGCGCGCGGCAGATGGGGATCAACATCGACCGTATCCGCGTAGGTGTGTTCGTCTTTTCTGGGCTGGCGGCGGCGCTTTGCGGCGTGATCCTTGTACAGACTGCGAACATGGTCTGGTTCCCGACCAGCGGCAAAGCCTACCTCTTGATCGCGCTCGCTGCCGTTTTCGTGGGCGGCACTCCGACATGGGGCGGTGTGGGCACGATCTTTGGCGCCTTTTTCGGGGCGCTGACGATCACTCTGATCCCGTCCGGGGCGGTGGGGGCAGGGTTTGCTGGGTTCTGGACCGACTTCATGTTCGGCCTGGTCATTATCCTGACAATGATCGCGCACCGCTTCAGCGGGGCTCGGGTCCGATGAACCCTCGCGCCGTCCTTGTCACCGGTGCCGCCGGCGGCATTGGCACGGCGGTGGTTCAGGCGTTTCTCACCGACGGTGCCGAGGTTGTCGCCCTTGATCTTGTCGCGCCCGATCTGCATGGCGGGCCAGGGCTTTCGATCGCTGCCGACCTGACAGATGAGCAGGCCGTTGCCGAGGCGTTTGACGCAATCGCTGCTCGGTATGGATGCCTTGAAACGATCGCCAATGTGGCCGGGATCAACCACCGTGCGACCCTGACCCAGATGCAGCTGGCGGATTGGGACCGCATGATGGATGTGAACCTAGGCGGCATGTTCCTGACGGCAAAGTACGGAATACCGCTGCTGTCACGTGGGATCGCGCCGTCCATCGTCAACATGGCCTCGATTTCGGGTCATGTCGCCAGCGACGATTTCCCCGCCTATGTGACCACCAAGGCCGCCATCGAAAGCTTTACCGGTGCGTTATCGCAAGAGGCAGGCGAGAGGGGCATACGTGTCAACGCCGTGGCGCCCGGTTGGGTCGATGCGGGCTTTACCCATGCGGCCATGGCCGAAGGCAACGCCGGGCAGATTCATGAGGCCGCAAGCAAGGCGCACCTTTTAGGCCGCATGGCGAGGGCGGAAGAGGTCGCCAACGCCTTCGTCTGGCTCGCCTCGCCCGGCGCATCCTTTGTCACCGGCCAGACATTGTTTGTCGATGGCGGTCTGATGCGGGTGCATTGATGGCGGACTGTAGAACAATCGTGGTTACCGGGGGGGCTGGGGGCATCGGGGCGACGACCGTGGCGATGGCGCAGGCCCGCGACTATCGCGCAGTGTCGCTTGACCTGCGAGAGAACCCAGACGCCGATATTTCAATCGTGCTCGACCTGACGGACGAAGGCGCGGTGAAGGATGCCTTTGACAGCATAGGCCCGCTGGTCGGGCTGGTCTGCATCGCGGGTACCAATGTGCAGGGTCTAGTCACCGACCTGCCTCTAGCCGAATGGCGACGGGTCATGCAGGTCAATGTGGGTCACATGATGCTGGCGCTGAAACATGGCGGCAGGGCGCTGACCGAGGGGGCAGGGGTTGTGCTGATGTCGTCGGTTTCTGCCCATATCGGTACGGTTGGGTCGGTGGCCTACCACAGCTCCAAGGGGGCGGTGCTAGGGCTGATGCGGGCGGCCTCGGGCGGCTTTGCGCCGCGCGGTGTCCGCGTCAATGCAGTTAGCCCCGGCTGGGTCGATACCGACTTTACCAACCGCGCACTGGACGCCACGCCCAATGGCGAGGCGATCCGCCTCGCCGCCGCCGCCCAGCACATCGCGGGCCGCATGGCGCAGCCCAGTGAAGTGGCCGAGGCGGTCCTGTTTTTGCTGTCGGACCGTGCGTCCTTCGTCACCGGAACCGAACTCGTCGTTGATGGCGGGTTCCTGCGTAAAAGGTAGCCGTCCATGGCCGAGACATTCACGCAGGATGGCACGGCGCTGGTCGTGCGGTTCAACGGTGAAGCCATTCGCATTGAGCCTTGGGGCCTCGATGCGCTGCGCGTCCGGGCACGTCCGGGCGGTCGGGTGGTGGACCCTCATGTCTCAGCGCTCCTCCCCGCGCCCGAGGGTCCGCCACCGGCCATCGACATTGCCGCCCGCTCTGCAAGCCTGACCCAAGGCGCGATCCGGGCCGAGGTGCGCCTGCAACATCGCCATGGTGCCGATGTACCATTTGAGCCTGTCCTGAGCTTTGTGGACAGCGCGACCGGCCGGGCGCTGCTTGAGGAAACCCGCCCGCATTTTGCCGGGCCAGGACCGCGGTCTTTTCTGCCACTCGCCTCGGACAGCTTTCAGCTGGAGGCAAGTTTCAAGTCGCATGATGACGAGTGGTTCATGGGTCTGGGTCAGCCACAGCATGGTCGACTAGACCTAAAGGGCACGACGAATGCCTTGTTGCAGCAGAATACCAACGTTGTCGTCCCCTTTGTGATATCGTCCCGCGGCTATGGCTTTTTGTGGAACAACCCCGCTGTGGGGCGTGTCGACTTTGCTGCCAACCTGACCCGGTGGAAGGCGGACGCGACGCCAGGCCTTGACTACTGGATCACGGCAGGGACCAGCGCACAGACGATCCTTCGCGCTTACCTTGACGCTACAGGCATGCCGCCCCTGCTGCCTGACTGGGCGACGGGATTTTGGCAATGCAAGCTGCGCTATCGCACGCAAGCCGAACTGCTGGGCGTTGCGAAGGAACACCTCGCCCGTGGCCTGCCGCTGTCCTGCATTGTGATCGATTTCTTTACCTGGACCCGGCAGGGCGAGTGGAAATTCGATCCCGTCGACTGGCCCGATCCCGCCGCGCTGGTGGCCGAACTGGCAGAACTGGGGGTGGAGACCATGGTGTCGACCTGGCCCACGATCGGGCTGAATTCCGAGAACTGGTCGGAGATGCGCGAAAAGGGCTATATCCTGAGGACCGAGCGCGGCGTCCCGGCGATCAACCTGTTTCCCGACAAGCACCCCTTCGGGCTGCATTTCCTGACCTACTACGACGCGTTCCACCCGGATGCGCGGGATTTCCACTGGGACAAGGTGCGGCAGAACTATCTGGCGAAAGGCATTCGCAATTTCTGGCTTGATAGTTGCGAGCCCGAGATCCGCCCGGCCCATGCGGGCCATCTGCGAACCCATCTGGGCAACGGGGCCGAGATGCTGAGCGCCTATCCCCGGCTGCATGGCCAGCGCTATGCCGAGGGGCTGGCGGCCGAGGGGATCGACGACGCCGTCTTGCTGACCCGCAGCACATGGGCCGGAGGTCAGGCGCAACCAATCATATTGTGGTCCGGCGATGTCTGGTCGACCTGGGAGGATTTTCGCGCGCAGATCGCGGCAGGCTGTCATGCGGCCATGTCCGGCATTGGCTGGTGGACGACCGATATTGGCGGTTTCTACGACGGGCATGGCGACGACCCGGATTTTCGCGAATTGCTGGTGCGCTGGTTCGAATTCGGTGTGTTTTCCCCTATCTGCCGGTTGCACGGTTTTCGCGTGCCCGACGGGGTGCCAATGGCTCCCGCAGGGGATCCGGTGGACTATGGCCGGGACCTGTTCTCGATCTTTACTGACACCGGGGGCAGCAACGAGGTCTGGTCCTACGGCGATGACGTGCTGGCCCATGCCACGCGCCTGCTGGCCCTGCGCGAACGCTTGCGGCCCTATATCGGCGCGGCCATGGCCAGCTATCATCAGGACGGCGTGCCCCCGATGCAACCCTTGGCATTTGCCTTTCCGGGCGACGCTGCAGAGGCGGCGGCAGAGCAATACATGTTCGGACCTGACATCCTCGTGGCGCCGGTCACCCGCCCCGGTGCCTCGGCGCGACAGGTGCACTTGCCAGCCGGGATCGACTGGTTCCATCCGGCCTCGGGCCTGACCTTGCCGGGCGGGCAGATGGTCGAGCTCGCGATGCCGCTGGGCTCTCCACCAGTGCTGGTCCGGGCGGGTGCGGCGGTTGCGGCACACCTGACGGACTGGGCGGAATGAGCATTGATCCCTTTGCAAAGCAGCGGCAGTCGACCGGTTACGCCGAAGGCCGCTTTGGCGACGAGGCGATCCCGCTGATCCTGCGCTATCGCGACGTCCGGCTGGCGGCTAATGACACTGCGCGGTTCAGCTCTGATGCGCCCGGACGCCTTCCGATCCCGGATGAAACCGATGTTCGCAACCTGCGGCAGTTGCCGATCGAGACGGATCCGCCCCTCCATACCGACTACCGCGACATCGTGCGCCCGTGGTTCCGCCGGCCCGCCGACCCGGCCTATGCGCGACGGATCGAGGCAATCGTCGATGCCTTGCTGGACGCCATGCAGGACCGGCCAGAGGTCGAGGCGGTCTCTGATCTGGCACTGCCGCTGCAATCGCGTGCGTTGGCCGTCCTGTTGGGCCTGCCAGAGGCCGAGGCTGACATCTGGATTGGCTGGGGGATCCATGCCTTCAAGGTTGACGGGCGCAATATCCCCGAGAAGGCCAGGACGCTCGAAACCTACATCTACGATCGGATCAAAATCGCCATGGCCGCCGCGGGCGAGGACTTCTTCAGCATGCTGCTGGCGGCGGAGTTTGGCGGCCGTAAACTGACCCCAGAGGAAATCGCGGGCTTTGCCCATGTCACCTTTGCCGGTGGGCGCGATACGGTCATCAACACGCTGGTCTTTGCACTCGACCATCTGTCCCACCATCCCGATGCCCTCGACAGGCTGCGAAGCGACCCGGCGCTGGTGGTGACTGCAACTGAGGAATACGTGCGCCACCTGTCCCCGCTGTCGCACTTTGCCCGGATTTGCCCCAGAGGGGACGAGGTCGGGGGTATGGACGTCCCGCCGGGGGGACGGGTCGGGCTATGCTGGGCTTCGGCCAACCACGACGAAACCGTCTTTGAAAGTCCCCAAGACCTGCGACTGGACCGCAGTCCGAACCCGCATGTGGGATTTGGAAGCGGTCCGCATAATTGCCTTGGCTCGACCCATGCGCGCCTGGTTATCCGTACGTTTCTGGCCCGTCTTGGACAGCGCAATATCCGGATACAGGTCAAGGAAAAGGTCCCCTTAAGGCGCAACATCGGCGGGTTCAGCAGAAGCGCTGGTTTTGGACGATTGGTTCTGTCCGTTCGTTAGGGTTTGTTCAGTAAGTCTTCCAAACTCATCAAGTGACTCGGTGCTCAAATCCTTAGAGAAATTCATCACGTTAGCTCAGAGTTGAACCTGCGATTCAGGAGCAGTCCGACAGTCTCAAACCACTTGAATTGGCCGCGACCGCTTCGTCGGCGAACCGCCGTTTCGGTCGGCCCTATGCCGCTCTGAGCTCGAATGTCGCTAATATCAGAGCCGCACAGCACCGACGGGGGGCATTTCAAAAGTCGGCCTTTGGGCCGGTCGCGATCTTGTCGAGATACTGCAGACGCAAAATGACGCGTTCGTAAGCGTGGTTG
>CALFSV010000153.1 GCA_937916485.1 uncultured Paracoccaceae bacterium
ACTCATTTTCGCCCACTCACCCTTTGCACTCAACCTACCCGTCCCCATATGCCCCTAGGGGAGTGTTTCCGGCAAGGGTCGGCCCGCCATAGGGCGGCATCGGGCGCAGTTGCCATTCCCCTACTCGGGTCCTACAAGGACTGCGCGTTATTGACTGGGGCCCGGACAGGGGTCCGCCCCGCTGACCAGACAGAAGGACCGCCATGCAAGGCTTTGAATCCCTTATTCCGCTAATCCTGATTTTCGGGATCATGTATTTCTTGCTGATCCGCCCCCAGCAAAAAAAGCTTAAAGAGCATCAGGCAATGGTTGCGGCTCTGCGTCGTGGCGACCAGGTCATCACCCAGGGCGGCCTGATCGGCAAGGTGACCAAGGTCAAGGACGACAATGAGGTCGAGGTCGAGATCGCGACTGGCGTGAGCGTTCGTGTCGTCCGCTCGACTATCGCGACGGTCACCAGCAAGACCGAGCCTGCCAAAGTCTGATCTGCCCCTTTCATAACCGGGGCGCCTGCTGAGCCGGGTGTGCGCGCCCCGGAATGTTCCGTCCCGGTCGCAGTCGAAAGCCCTGATCTATGCTCCAGTTCAGTCTATGGAAACGTCTGGTCATCCTTGTGGTGGTTCTGACCGGATTGAGCCTGGCACTGCCGAATGCCTTTTACAGCCGGGTCGAGCAGGCCAATGACGCCCGTGCGGTTATCGACACCGGGCGCACTGATGCCCTGCTTGAGGCCGAAGCGGCGCTTTGGCCATCTTTCCTGCCCTCAGGTCTTGTCAATCTTGGCCTCGACCTGCGGGGTGGGGCCCATCTTCTAGCCGAAGTGTCGGTAAGCGATGTTTACGCCAGCCGGATGGACGCCCTGTGGCCCGAGGCCCGCGATGTGCTGGCCGCCGAGCGGGACGTGGTGGGCTTTGTCACCCGCGAGGACGGTCCTGCCGATGAGTTGCGGGTCCGCATCTCGAACGTTGATGGCGCCGCCCGGGCGCTGGAACTGGCCCGGGGCCTGTCCCGACCGGTGGTCAGCCTGACTGGCGTCGGGTCTTCCGATATCGAGGTGACCGCCGACGGGACGCTTCTGATCTTTCGCCTGAGCGAGGCAGAGCAGCTCGCCACCGACGACCGCACCATGCAGCAGGCGCTCGAGATCGTCCGCCGCCGGATCGACGAGGCGGGCACCCGCGAACCCACCATCCAGCGCCAGGGCGACGATCGTATCCTGATCCAGGTGCCCGGCGTCGGATCTGCGCAAGAGGTCAAGGACCTGATCGGGACAACGGCTCAACTGACCTTCAATGCGGTCGTCAACCGCACGACCGACCCGTCTGCGGTCGCTGGTGCGGGCAACCTGTTGGTGCCGTCCCTTGATGAAGAGGGGGTCTACTATATTCTTGAGCGATCCCCTGTGGTGACGGGCGAAGAGTTGGTCGATGCCCAACCCGCCTTTGACCAGAACGGGCGCCCCGCGGTCAACTTCCGCTTTAACCCGACCGGTGCGCGCGCCTTTGGCGACTATACGGCTGAGAATATCGGGGCGCCCTTTGCCATCGTGCTGGACAACGAAGTCATCTCGGCCCCGACGATCCAAAGCCACATTCCGGGCGGGTCCGGCATCATCACCGGTAATTTCACCATCGAGGAATCGACCAATCTGGCGGTTCTGTTGCGGGCCGGCGCCTTGCCTGCAGGCCTGACGTTCCTGGAAGAACGGACCATCGGGCCCGAGCTTGGCCAGGACAGCATCGACAAGGGCAAGCTGGCCGCCGGTGTTGGCGCAGTTCTGGTCGTTGGCTTTATGGCGCTAAGCTATGGTCTGTTCGGCTGGTTTGCCAATATCGCCTTGGCGATCAACGTCTGCCTGATCTTTGGGGTGCTGTCGCTATTGGGCGCCACGCTGACCCTTCCGGGCATTGCAGGGATCGTCCTGACCATCGGTATGGCGGTCGATGCCAACGTGCTGATCTTTGAACGTATCCGCGAAGAGCTGCGCACCGCCAAGGGCCCGGCCCGGGCGATCGAGCTGGGCTATGAGCGGGCGCTGTCGGCCATTCTGGACAGTAACATCACCACCCTGATCACGGCGACGATCCTTTATGCGCTTGGGTCGGGTCCGGTGCGGGGCTTTGCCATCACGCTGGGGCTTGGCATCCTGACGTCGGTCTTTTCGGCGATCTTCGTTACCCGTCTTCTTATTGTCTGGTGGTTCTCGCGCCGCCGTCCCAAAACCATCGAGGTCTGATCTGATGCGCCTGCGCCTGGTACCCGACAACACCAAGATCGACTTTTTCGGCTATGCCCGAGCCACCTTCGGCGCCTCGGTCGTCCTGCTGATCGCCTCGGTGATCGCCTTTCTCGTGATGGGTCTAAACTTCGGCATCGATTTCCGGGGCGGCACGACGATCCGGACGGAATCGGTTCAGGCCGTCGATGTGGGGGCCTACCGGGCGGCGATTGACCCCCTGAACCTGGGCGATGTGACGATCACCGAGGTGTTCGATCCCACCTTCCGCGAGGATCAGAACGTGGCGATGATCCGCATCCAGGCCCAGGCGGGCGAGGAGAGCGTGGCGGGCGAGACGGTTCTGGCGGTCGAGGCAGCCCTGCAGGCGGTTGATCCCTCGATCACCTTTCCGGCTGTGGAAAGCGTCGGCCCCAAGGTATCGGGCGAGCTGATCCGGACCGCGATTATGGCGGTGGTCGGAGCGCTTGTGGCCATCGTGATCTATATCTGGCTGCGCTTCGAATGGCAGTTTGCCGTGGGCGCTGTCGCGGCCCTTGTGCACGACGTCGGCCTGACGATCGGCCTTTTTGCCCTTTTGCAGATCAAGTTCGATCTTGCGATCATCGCGGCGCTTTTGACCATTGTGGGGTATTCGATCAACGATACCGTCGTGGTGTTTGACCGGGCGCGGGAAAACCTGCGCAAGTACAAGGTCATGCCGCTTAGGGAGGTGCTGAACCTGTCGGCCAACGAAACCTTGAGCCGGACCATCATGACCTCGGGCACCACGCTTCTGGCCCTGATCGCCTTGCTGGTGCTGGGCGGCGACGTCATCCGGGGCTTTGTCTTTGCGATCACCTGGGGCATCGTTGTGGGCACCTATTCGTCCATCTATGTGGCCAAGAACGTGGTCCTGATGCTGGGCGTCAAGCGCGACTGGTCGGGTGTGAAGCGCCCGGTGGGGAACAAATACTCGGACATCGACGCCTGATCCTTCTGGGTGGTGGTCCGTTTTTTGAGTATTTGGAACGAAGCGAAGGGGCAGGGCGATGCGTCTGAATGAGATCCGATATACCGATGCCGTGCCAGTTAATGGCTATGGCCCCGGCTTTTTCCGCATCGGTGGCAAGGTGCATGAAGGCCCGGTTATGGTCAGCGGTGCGGGTGTGGCGCCCTGGGGCGGGTTTGAGGACATCGCGGGCCCCCTGGCCCTCGTGGAGGGGCTTGACGTGCTGTTCGTCGGTACGGGGGCCGAGATCGCCCATGTTCCGGCGTCCTTCCGCAAGGCATTGGAAGACGCTGGTGTCGGGGTGGAGAGCATGGCCTCTCCGGCGGCCTGCCGCACCTTCAACGTGCTCTTGAGCGAGGGGCGGCGGGTCGGCCTGGCCCTGATCCCGGTCTGAACATGGCGGTGGCCCGTAGGGACGGCGCTGGTACGGGCCTGGTGGTTTCGGGACTGGCTGTTGCACGGGGTGGTATCCCGGTGCTTGAGGGTCTGTCGTTTTCGGTGCCAGCCGGGGCGGCCCTGATCCTGCGCGGCCCCAACGGGATCGGCAAGACGACGCTTTTGCGCACCCTGGCCGGTTTGCAGCCGCCCCTTGCCGGCACTGTGACGGGCGCCGATGAGGATGCCGCCTATGCCAGCCACGCGGACGGTGTGAAGGCCACCCTGAGCGTGACCGAGAATCTTGCATTCTGGGCCGAGGTTTATGGCCGAACCTTGCCCCAGGACGTGTTCGCGGCTTTTGACCTTGAAACGCTACGGGACCGGGCGGCGGGCACCCTGTCCTCGGGTCAGACCCGCCGGCTGGGCCTCGCCCGCCTTGGGGTCATCGGCCGTTCGGTCCTGTTCCTGGATGAGCCGACGAACTCCCTGGATGCGTTTTCTGTGCGCCTCTTTGCCGATTGGTTGAGGCACCGGCATCTGGCTTCGGGCGGGATCGCGGTCATCGCGACCCATATCGACCTTGGCATCGACGCCCCGATCCTGGAGTTGAGCCCCTATGTGGCGGCCCCTGACGCCTCGGGCGGGTCCGACGAGGCGTTTCTGTGAAGGCCTTGATCCTGCGCGACCTGCGCCTTGCCATACGGGCGGGTGGGGGCTTTGGCCTTGGGCTTGCCTTCTTTCTCATCGTGATCGTGCTGGTGCCCTTTGGGGTTGGCCCCGAGGCGGCGGTGTTGCGCCGGATTGCCCCGGGAATTCTTTGGGTCGCGGCGCTGCTGGCCGCCCTGCTTTCCCTCGACCGGATATTTGCGCTGGATCACGAGGACGGATCATTGCCACTGCTTGCAACGGCGCCCTTGCCTTTGGAGAGTGTGGCCCTGGCCAAGGCCATCGCCCATTGGATCACGACAGGTCTGCCCCTGACGCTGGCCGCCCCGGGGCTTGGGTTCCTGTTGAACCTGTCGCCTGCTGCCTATCCCTGGCTTTTTGGAGGGTTGGCCCTTGGAACTCCGGCCTTGTCCCTGATTGGCACCTTCGGGGCGGCTCTGACCGTCGGGCTGCGCAGGGGCGGGCTGTTGCTGTCGCTTTTGGTGCTGCCGCTTTACGTGCCGATCCTGATTTTTGGGGCCGAGGCCGCGCGGCGCGGCGGCGATGGGCTGGAGGCGACGGTGCCTCTGGTGTTCCTTGGAGGCATCGCCCTTGGGACGCTGGCCTTGATGCCCTTTGCCGCGGCGCTTGTGCTGCGGATCAATCTGAGGTGACCTGCGGCAACTGGGCCATTGAGGCCAGGGCAGGGGAAGGATAGATAAACACGATGTCGATCTGGGAATACGCCAATCCAAAGAAGTTCGTCGAGACGACGACACCGCTCTTGCCCTGGACCTTCGGTCTGTCGGGTCTTTGCCTTGTCGGCGGTCTGATCTGGGGGTTCTTCTTTACACCCGATGACTACCGGCAAGGGGCGACGGTCAAGATCATTTATCTGCATGTGCCCTCGGCCCTTATGGCGATAAATGCCTGGCTCATGATGCTTGTTGCCTCGCTTATCTGGCTGGTTCGGAGGCACCATGTGAGTGCGCTTGCGGCCCGCGCGGCGGCGCCGGTTGGGGTGACGATGACGCTTGTGGCACTGGTGACCGGGGCCATATGGGGGCAGCCGATGTGGGGCACCTGGTGGGCCTGGGATCCGCGGCTGACCTCGTTTCTGATCCTGTTCCTGTTCTACCTTGGCTACATGGCGCTGTGGGAGGCGATCGCCGACCCCGACACCGCCGCCGATCTGACCAGCGTGCTTTGCATCGTTGGATCTGTCTTTGCGTTGCTCAGCCGCTACGCGGTCAACTTCTGGAACCAGGGGCTGCACCAGGGGGCATCGCTGTCACTGGACGCGGAAAAGAACGTGGCTGACATCTTTTACTATCCGCTGCTTGCCTGCATTGCGGGGTTTGTCCTGCTGTTCATCGCGCTTGTTCTGATGCGGACCCGGACCGAGATCCGGGTCAGGCGGATACGCGCGCTCGAACTGCGGGCGCGCCGGGCGGAGGCAAGGACATGATGCCGGACCTTGGTCCCTATGCCGGGCCGGTGATCTGGGCCTATGTGGCAAGCATCGGGCTGATCCTCGTCCTCGTGCTGGCCAGTTGGCGACGGGCGGTGCGGATCCGCCGGGCGCTTGAAAAGGCGGAAGGGCAAAGCCGTGGCTAAAATCTCCCCCCTGATGCTGGCGCCCCCCGTCGTCTTTGCCGCCCTGGCAGGTCTGTTCTTCGTAGGCATGATGCGGGACAATCCCAATGAGCTGCCATCCACGTTCATCGGACGGCCCGCCCCCCCGCTCCCGCAAGAGCCCTTGCCCGGAACACCCCTTCTGACCAGGGATGACATCGAAGCGGGCGAAATCACCATCGTCAACTACTGGGCAAGCTGGTGCCCGCCCTGCCGGGCAGAGCATCCGACACTGCACGCCTTGGCAAATCAGGGATACCGGGTCGCTGGCCTCAACTTCCGGGACGAGGCGGACAATGCGCTGAGCTATTTGGCGGATGAAGGGGACCCCTTCTTTGCTACAGGTTTCGACCCTCGCGGACGGACCTCGATAGACTGGGGGGTCACCGCCCCGCCTGAAACTTTCATACTCGATGGTGAGGGAACGGTGCTGTTCCGGTTCACCGGGCCGATGGTCGGCTCCGACTATGAACAGCGTTTCCTGCCCGCACTCCGCGAAGCCGAAGCACTCCAGGCCTCGGGCGGCTGAAAGGCAGGCCCTTGCGATGATGATCAGGGGTCATCAGGCAGCATTCCGATAGCCGCAGCCGGTCAGAGAACGCGCCCCAGTGTCCCGGTGCCCCACCATGCTCATCTCGCTACAAGTATCCCCGCCGGAGGCAATTCGGAGCGGGCCGCAAGGCCCGAGACACGAAAAAGCTGCGCCCCCGTGAGGGGGCGCGACCTTGTGTCAAACCGACCAAATGGCTGTAGGCTCAGGCGGCCTTGGCAAGGTTGCGCAGCACGTAGTGCAGGACGCCGCCGTGCTCGATGTATTCCACCTCGATAGCGGTATCGATGCGGCACTTGAGGGTGAGCGCCTTGGTCGAGCCATCGCCATAGGTGATGGTGGCAGGAACTTCGGCGAGCGGGGTGACGGTATCCAGGCCGTGGATCGATACGGTTTCATCGCCCTTCAGACCGAGGCTCTGACGGGTGTCACCGCCTGTGAACTCAAAGGGAATGACGCCCATTCCGACCAGGTTGGACCGGTGGATACGCTCGAATGTTTCGGCCACGACGGCCTTCACACCCAAGAGGGCCGTGCCCTTGGCCGCCCAGTCGCGGGACGATCCAGCGCCGTATTCCTTGCCGGCAAAGATCACCAGCGGGGTGTCGGTCTCGGCATAGGCCATGGCGGCGTCGTAGATTGCCATCTGGCTGCCATCCGGGCCCAGAGTGTATCCGCCCTCAACCCCGTCCAGCATCTCGTTCTTGATGCGGATGTTGGCGAAGGTGCCCCGCATCATGATCTGGTGGTTGCCCCGACGCGATCCGTAGGAGTTGAACTCGCGGGGCGACACCTGACGCTCGACCAGGTAGCGGCCGGCGGGGGTGGTGTCCTTGAACGATCCGGCAGGGCTGATGTGGTCGGTGGTGACCATGTCGCCGAGGATCGCCAGAACCTTGGCGCCGTCGATATTGGTGATGACGCCGGGCTCCTTGGACATGCCCTGGAAATAGGGCGGGTTCTGCACGTAGGTCGAGGCTGTCGGCCAATCGTAGGTCTCGCTGTCGGTGATCTCCACGCCCTGCCACTTTTCGTCGCCTTTGAAGACATCGGCGTATTTGGACAAGAAGGCCTCGCGGGTCACGGTCGCTTCGACAAGCTCGGCGATCTCGGCCTGGGTGGGCCAGACATCCTTGAGGTAGACCGGCTGGCCGTCCGATCCTGTGCCCAGGGGTTCGGTGGTCAGGTCGATGTTCATGTCACCGGCCAGGGCATAGGCCACGACCAGTGGCGGGGAGGCCAGGTAGTTGGCGCGCACGTCGGGCGAAATGCGGCCCTCAAAGTTGCGGTTGCCCGACAGGACGGCCGTCGCGACAAGGTCGCCGTCGGCGATCGCCTTGGAAATCTCGGGCTGCAGCGGGCCGGAGTTGCCGATACAGGTGGTGCAGCCATAGCCGACAAGGTTAAAGCCCACCGCGTCGAGGTCTTCTTGCAGGTTTGCCGCCTCAAGATAGGCCGACACAACCTGGCTTCCCGGCGCCAGCGAGGTCTTGACCCAGGGCTTGCTCTTGAGGCCCAGGGCGCGCGCCTTGCGGGCCACGAGGCCGGCGCCGATCATCACATAGGGGTTCGACGTATTGGTGCAGGAGGTGATCGCGGCGATCACGACCTTGCCGGACGACAAGGTGTAATCCTCGCCCTCGACCGGGACCTGCTTGTCCAGAGGCCGCTTGAAGGTCTTGTCCATCTCGTTGGCAAAGCCTGCTTTGGCGCCGGTCAGGGCAACAAAGTCCTGCGGCCGTTTGGGGCCCGAAATGGCGGGGACGATGGTACCCATGTCCAGCTCGAGGGTCGAGGTGTAGATCGGGTTGTAATCTGCCCCGCGCCAGAACCCGTTTTCCTTGGCATAGGCTTCGACCAGCGCGATGCGGTCCTCGTCCCGGCCGGTGGTGCGCATGTAGCGCAGGGTCTCGTTGTCGATGGGGAAGAAGCCGCAGGTGGCGCCGTATTCGGGGGCCATGTTGCCGATGGTGGCCCGGTCGGCGAGGGGCAGATGGTCGAGGCCGTCGCCGTAGAACTCAACAAACTTGCTGACCACCCCATGGGCGCGCAGCATTTCCACGACCTTGAGGACAAGGTCGGTGGCTGTCGTGCCTTCGACCATCGCGCCGGTCAGCTTGAAGCCGACGACTTCGGGGATCAGCATGGAGATCGGCTGGCCCAGCATCGCGGCCTCTGCCTCGATCCCGCCAACGCCCCAGCCCAGGACGGCTGCGCCGTTGACCATGGTGGTGTGACTGTCGGTGCCCACAAGCGTGTCGGGGTAGGCGACCATGTTGCCGTCATGATCGACATCGGACCAGACGACCTGTGCCAGATACTCAAGGTTCACTTGGTGGCAGATGCCGGTGCCGGGCGGGACAACGCGGAAGTTGTCAAAGGCGTTCTGACCCCACTTGAGGAAGACATACCGCTCCATGTTCCGCTCATACTCGCGGTCCACGTTCATCTGGAAGGCGCGGGGGTTGCCAAATTCGTCGATCATGACCGAGTGGTCGATGACAAGGTCAACGGGGTTGAGCGGGTTGATCTTTTGCGGATCGCCCCCAAGGGCCACGATCCCGTCGCGCATGGCGGCAAGGTCAACGACAGCCGGAACGCCGGTGAAATCCTGCATCAGAACCCGGGCCGGACGATAAGCGATCTCGCGGGGGTTCTTGCCGCCAGCGGCACCCCATTCGGCAAAGGCCTTGATGTCATCCACTGAGACGGTCTTGCCGTCTTCAAAGCGGAGCATGTTTTCCAGAACGACCTTCAGCGCGGCGGGCAGGCGCGAGAAATCGCCAAGGCCTGCGGCCTGAGCGGCGGGGATCGAATAATAGGCAAGGCTCGCCCCGCCAACGGTGAGGGTCTTGCGGGTTTTTGCGCTGTCGTGGCCAACTGTGATGGGCATGAGAAGATCCCTTCCTGCGAGGTGAAATGAGCGGTATTCGAGCCTTAGCCCTGGTGCAGGATGACACGCAAGGGTTAAGATTTGAACGATGTATACCATTGCACACAATTGATTCAAGCCCCTCGCTCGCGGAATGTTGCGGGGCTCTCGCAATTGGTTGATTGGTCTTTATGATGCCCTGCATCTACACCACGGACGAAGACTATCGGAGCCCCCAATGCGTGCCATTCTTGCAGCCCTGACTGCCTCTGCGCTTTTTTCCGGCGCGGCCCTGGCCGACGATGGCCCGGTCGTGGTCGAGCTTTTTACCTCGCAGGGGTGTTCGTCATGTCCACCTGCCCACGAGATACTCGATCTCCTGGCGGCGGAACCCGAGATCATCGCCCTTGCCCTGCATGTCGACTATTGGGATTACCTTGGCTGGCGCGATAGCTTTGGCTCTGCTCAAAACAGCGAACGTCAGCAGGCCTATGCCCGGGCGGCAGGGCAGCGGACGGTCTATACGCCACAGTTCATTGTTGAAGGCCAGGATCACATCATCGGGGCCAAGGCGATGGAAGTGATGTCGAGGATAAGGGCACACGAGGGGATCGAGACGGGCGTCGATCTTGTGGTCGAGCGGAGCGGTGACCTGCATCTGGTATCGCTTACCGCCGCCGAAACCGCGCCAATGGTCGTGCAACTGGTGCGCTACCTGCCGCATCAGGATGTGGAGGTTCTGGGGGGCGAGAATGCCGGGCGCCAGCTGAGCTATAGCAATATCGTCACGCGATGGGACATCATCGCCGATTGGGACGGCGCGGGCCCGCTGACCCTTGATGTCGAGATATCAGGAAGCGATCCTGCGGTCCTGATCGTTCAGGGGGCGGGCGCCGGTCCGATCCTTGCCGCGGCGCGGTTCGACCGCTAGGCCCTATCCCTGTTCAGGTGGGGTTTCCACCGCCTGTGGACCCAGAACCACTGACCCATATGGGCGCGCACCATCTCTTCCAACCGGTCGTTGGCCGCCTGCATCATGTCCTCGGGTGAGGCGGGCGTAATGGGCTCGTCCACCAGCACCTTGAAGGTGATCCCGTCCGCCTGCCGGATCGCATGGATCGGGACCAGGGGGGCATCGTACTTGAGGGCGAACGTCGCCGGGCTGAGAAGGGTCGGGGCCGGCTGGCCAAAGAAGGTCAGATCGGCACCCTTGTGCACATATTGATCAAAGCCAAGCGCCACCATGCCCCCGCCACGCAGGAACCTGACCAGTGCGATGGTGCCGGACCGGTCGCGGGGGAAAAGCGGCTCTGCAATTGCGTGGATTGCTTCGGCATAGTGGGCATTGAAGTAAGGGTTATCCATGGGACGATACACCGCCCCAACCGTCAGCCCGCGGGCCACGAGCGCCGCCCGCATGGCGTCATAATTGCCGAAATGCGCGACGGCGAGGATCACCGGCTTTCCTGCGGCCTGCCGATCGATAAGGGTTTGCAACCCCGGACCCTCAAGCGGGTCGGAGGCGGCTATGCGGGCGGCGAATTCGGCGCCTGAATAGATCTCGGCAACAGTGCGCCCGAAATTGTCGGCAACCTCGCGGGATATCCGCTGGATCTCGGGCTCGGTCAAATCGGGGCAGGCAAGGTTCAAGCCAAAGCGGATCCGTTTGTCAAAGCCGGCAAGGGGGGCGACGATCCGCCGGGCCATCCGACCCATGAAGGGGATACGCTGTTCGAAAGGCCGCGCCATCGCCAGGGCGAGCAGGGCGCGAATGGCCCGATCCGACAGCCAGTCCGCTGCTGTGCCCTTGTCGCGCGGCCTTGCCATGGGCTAGGCGGGTGTCCTTGGAAGGCCGGTGCCGACCATGCTGTCACGGGTCACAAGTTCGGCGAGCCGGTCCGGGTCCCAGCCATCGGTGCCTTTGGGGCGGGCAGGCAGAACGATATAGCGCATGTCGGCGGTCGAATCGTGGACGCGCACAGTGGTTTCGTCAGGCAGGGTCAGCCCGAATTCGGACAGCACCTTGCGGGGTTCCTTCACGGTGCGGCTGCGGTAGGCCCGGGATTTGTACCAATCGGGCGGCAGTCCCAAGAGGTTGCGCGGATAGCAGGAGCAGAGCGTGCAGACGATGACGTTGTGCACCTGCGCGGTATTCTCGACCGCGATCAGGCGCAGTGGTCCGATGTCAAAGCCCATATCCCGGCTTGCGGCGCTGGCATCCTGCAACAGTCGTTCCTTGAAGGCGGGGTCGGTCCAGGCGCGGGCAACGAGGGCGGCCCCGTTCGCGGGGCTGCGCGCGTCCATTGCATCTATCTGGCGAGCGATCTCTTCGGGGGTGGTGACGCCCTTTTCGATCAGCAGTTCGCGCAGGGCGATTTCCATTTGTTGCCAATAGGTCAGGGGCACATCGTCATCCGACCGATAAGGGTGGCCAGAGGGTGAGAGGTGGTCGTGATCGTGATGGTCGTGCGGCATCAATCCAGCCTTTCGAGCCAGGTGTCATAAAGCTCTGCATCGACGGTATCGGTTGGTGCCTCGGCGCTGTCCCCCCAAAGTTCGGCCATCGAAAAGCGGACGCGATAAAGGGCACGGTCCGGGGCCGGTTGGCCATAGGCGAGGCGCTCGGGGTCGGGAAACGCGCCCAAGGGGCGTTCGATGGTTCCAACCTTACCGCGCAGGTAGGCCGGTGCGCGGACATGGCCCATGGGCATCCGTGCGGCGACGCGAACGCGCTGCGTTTTGACAGGAGCGACTCCGTCAGGCACGGCTCCGTCATGCATGGCTCTGTCAGGCACGGCTGGCCTCGCCGTAAGAGTCGCCGCGTACCGCCACCTCTGCCATGCGGTTGGCCAGTTCTGACTGGGTGATGACCCCGGCTTCGATCAGGTTCTGACTGATCGCCGCGATCCACCTTTCGTAGTAGCTCATCTCGTCGTAGGCGGCCTCTCCCATGTCTTCGAGGGCGCGGCGCAACCCGTCGACAGTAAAGTGTCCCTTGCCCGAGCAGAGGACCATCAAGGCATCGACACGCTTTTCCCACAGGGCGAAATCATGGGTTTCGTCAAGGATGGGACCGGCCTTTGATCCACCCATGTCGTGCCAGCGGCGACCGTCAAAGGAAGGTGTGTTTGTCATGTGGCGAAACTATTCCGTGGTGCGCACCACTGTCCAGCCCGGCCGTTTGGTCCGCCAGTTCAATCGTCGTCCTCGTCCGGGACCTTGAATGCGATCTCGCCCGCGTCGACGGCGGCGCGGATCACGCCGATCACGTCGTTCAGGGCATCCTCGCCATCCGACTTTCTGACCTTCTTGTGAACCGCCATCTCCTCTCGAAGACCGTCGGCCATGCGTTTCGACAGGTTGCCAAGGATAAAATCGGTGGACTGTGCGTTCGGTCCGCCAAGCGAGGCACCATAAACCAAGGCGGTCAGGAGGATGGCATTGTCCACCTCGCGGACAATAGCAGGGATATCGCCGCCCTCGATCCGTTCGGGAATGTTTTCATAGGTAAAGATCGCCTTGCGCACCTTTTCGGCGAACTCGGGGTCATCGTTTCCTAACCCTTCGAGGACGGAGTCCCGTGTGGCGGCGATAGAGGAGTTCAGGATTGCACCGACCCGCTGCACCGGCGGGTTGGCAAAAGCGGCCGGCGGGGCAGAGCAGTAGGTCCTGGCCAGGGCCGCGCCGATGCGGGCCACGGCCAGTGGCTGAATCTCGCTGGTTTGAGAGACGGCAAAGGTGATCCGCCTTGCCCGTTCACCGGGAAGCTTGCCAAGAAGTTCTGCCGCCTTTGCGACAGGCAACTTGGACAGGATCACGGCTGCAACCTCTACGCTTTCCTCCTCAAGAATTGGGACAAGCTCTTCGATGGGCAGGGCCATGACCTGGCTCCAGGGGTCGGCGCCCATCAATTGCGCCTCTTTGCGCAGGCGGGATGCGGCCCCGGGGCTGATTTGATCCGACAACGCCTCTAACGCGCCAAGGAAATCGCCGGGTGCGGCCAGGCCGACCCGTTCCAGATCATCGACGAATTCACTGGCGATGGCGTGCAGCGTTGTCCGGTCAACCAGTTTGAGTTTTCCCAATTCGCGGGTCAGGTCCAATTGCACCTCTTCGGGCAGGCGGGACAAGGACAGGCGCTGCCCATCGGCAAGCAACATCTGCACCACCACGGCCGCTTTTCGCCGTTTTGTCAGCTGCGGCCGGGCTGTTGGCGCGTCCATCAAGGGCAATGCGGCGGGTGGGTTCATCGGGCGCGTCCTCCTGCATCGGGCGATACGGTGAGGAAACAGCACAAGAATGAATTCGCCCTTAGGACCGGAACGTTTCGGCGGCCGAAATCAATCGAATTTGATGAAACTTTTCAGCGCATCACGGGCAAGGCAGCCGAAGTCGTCCGGCCCATGACTGACATCCAAGCGCTTGTCTCAATAAAAGCTGGGCGTGTTCGTTTCGATCGCTTCAAGAAGGGCACGCTCGGGCCAGCCATTCTTGCCGCCACGGGCGCCGATCTCGATCAACTGGGTCATTGCGGACTCGATGTCCCCTTGGATGACATAGGCCATACCCATGTAGGACCGCGCCAGAAGGTTGTCCGGGTTCACTTCAAGTGCGGCCTGGTAGAAGGCCATCCCGCCCTCCATGTCGCCCATGGAGCGGGTGGTAAAGCCCATATAGGTCAGGACCCGATCCGACCCCTGATCGGTCATCGCGGCAAGCGCGGCCTGTGCATTTTCATACTGCCCGGCATAGGCAAATTCCCGAGCCGCCTGGTACAGAAGGTCGTCGGACAGGCGGCTTTCCTGGGCCGGCGCCTCGCATAGTTCTGTCTCGGGGTTCCAGACCATGCCGTCCTTGCAGACCGTGGTGGTTTCGGTCGGCGTGGGGGGCGTGTCGTTGGCGCTTCCAACCGCGAGGGCCGTCTGGGCCAGCGACATGACGGCAAGGGTAGAGATCACTCGAAGATTGGTCATTTGACGCTCCTGATGGCGAACTGCAGCTGGTCTGGACGTGGAGGAGGGGCAATAAACGCGGGGGCAGAGGGCGGACCTGCGACCGCCCTCTGTATTGGGGTATATCGTGTCAGCTTGTCGTGACGGGTGTGCAGGTCCCGGCTTCGGCATCCCATTGGGTGCCTTCGACGCAGGACATTGCGTGCTGCTCCATCCCCGCCCCAGAGCACATTGCCATTGCAGACAAGGGCGCGAGGGACAGAATCGCAGCGGTCAGGAAGGTCTTCAAGTTCATCTTGCTCTCCTTCAGATCGGAAACTTGAAGGTAGCAGCCGATTACGTTGCGTCAACTGCGACGCCGGTTCGGGCGGGTTCACGGGTGCGTGAAGATGATCGACATCCGTTTCAATTCGGCGCGGGTTTCCGCCGAAAGCGCGGTCAATGACAGGGTGGAATCATGCACCTTGTCGACAATAGCGCAAATATCCGCAATTTCCTGGTCCGTGAAATCGTCGCCTGGAGACGTAAAACTGCTCAGGGATCTGCTTCCCGACCGCTCCAACGAATAGGTGAAACCGAATTTCATACCATATTTCGACGCCTCGGGGATTATTCCGGCCGTGTCCTCATTTGAGAGATCTTGCCAACGAATTACGCCGATATTATCAAATCCCCATATAACTGTAGGGTCCCGCATGACCAGCCCGTTGTGCGAGTAGTAATCGATCCAAGGCTTTGGATATGTCTGGAAGAGGTAGGTCGGCGTGGTGAATTTGATATGCAATGCAATTGCAAAGCCAGATTGTGACAGTCCCATGAGGTCGGAAAGGCACTCTCGAATTCCGGTGGAGGAGTCCATATGTCCGGGCGCTCGCTTTCAGGTTGCTTGCTGTCAGGTCTAGACCTTAGTGTGGAGAGAGTTGTAGTTTCGATCAAGGGGTGAAGTGTGTATTCAAGTAGACGGTTCTCGTTGGCCTTGGACTGGGTGAATGGACTTCATGGCCGAGCGGTTTGAACTTGATGACATAGCGGCCCTTGCGACGGCGGGCTACTTCCTGGCGCTTCGGGTCGGATTTGCCTTTCCCATGGAAGAAGTGAACGCCCTGCCGCAGGATTGGGTCGATCATTATACCCGCAACCGATTTATGCTGCATGACCCGGTGATCCGTTGGGTCTACGCCCATTCCGGTGCAGTCCGCTGGAGCGAGATCGACATCCCCGACGGCCGACAGGTTCTGAAACAGGCGACGGACCACGGGCTGCGCTTTGGCGTTGCGGTCTGTTGCTTTGACGATGGCACAGAGGGGCAAAGATCCTTCGGGACATTTGCCCGGTTCGACCGCGAATTCGAAACATCCGAGGTCGCGCAACTGGAGGACGCCGTTCTTCGGATGCACCACAAAATGGCCCCTCCAACCAATCTGACGATGGCAGAACTCGAAGCCCTACGGATGGTCAAAGAGGGGATGCGCCTTAAACAAATGGCACACGCTCTGGGTGTGTTGGAAGGGGCGATAAAGCAAAGGCTTCGGAATGCAAAGTTGAAATTGGGGGCAAGCACCGGTGCCCAGGCTGCAACGCGGGCAAGCGACTACGGGCTTATCTGATTTTAATCAAAAGGTGCGAAATCGCTGCCTGGCTGCCAATTATTTGCCGTCTTTGGGCGCAAATATTTTCACAAACGTTAACAACTGTAGGGAATCACCGCTAAATGGACTCTCCATAAAGGAGAGCAAACATGGAAAATGTGACTTTTTCACTTTCGACCCTACACCGCCACGGATCGGCCTTTTATGATTATCTAGGTCTGTGTAAAAGGTTTTTCGTGGGTCAGCTTGGTTGGAATATCCCACATGATGATGATGTGGAAATGGACCAATATGATAATCCGCGTGCCCACTACTCGGTCGTGATTCGAGATGGAGAGGTGATTGGCGGCGCTCGTGCAATGTCGACGACGGCGACCTGGGGCGGACATACCTACATGTTGCGAGACGCGGTGGCCGGCAAACTGGTCGACATACCGGCCGACATCATGGCGGTCGAGGTGGCGTCCAACGCGGTGTGGGAATGTACCCGTCTGGTCATTTCCGACAACCTTCGCACCCATGCAGAGCGGTCGACCTGCCTGTCGCTGATCGTCGGAGGTCTGATCGGGGTGGCGGCTGAAAACGGCGCTGACAGGTTGATGTCCCTGTCTCCGCTGGCGCTGATGCGGGCGCTGCGTCAATTGGGCTATGCTGCGGACCGTGTGGGCGAGCCTTACCGCAATGACGATGGTCGCCAATATGCGGTTCTGTCGATGCCTGCGGCGCGCAGCCAGTCTCATGCGCCCCGCGCGACCCATCTGGCCCAGCCGATGGCCCTGCACGCGCCGTCGGTGGTCTGACAGGCTTCCCCGGCCTGCCATGAGGTGATGGTGGGCGATGTCGCGACCCCGCCCGGCTGGTGCTCTCCGCCGGGCGGGTTCTTGCGAACGCCGGCAAAAGGTTAACAAAACGTTAA
>CALFSV010000154.1 GCA_937916485.1 uncultured Paracoccaceae bacterium
ACCATTGCTGATCGCGGCCTTGGGGTTTGGCGCACAATCAAAGATTGCGATCATCATGTTGGTCTGCTTCTTTGCGCCCTTCATCAACACCTTGTCCGGTGTCATGAATGTGCCCGCCGAAAAGCTGGAACTGTTCCGGTCGCTGCGGGCAACGAAATGGCAAACCCTGCGCAAGCTGGTTTTGCCGGATGCGGTTCCTGTGATCATGGCCGGAGAGCGGCTGGCGTTGACCGCTGCCCTGTCTGGCGTGCTGGTGGCTGAGTTCATCCAGCGTGATCAGGGGATCGGGTCCCTGATCCTCGTCTACACGCGCAATCTGAACATGGCGTCGGCCTTTGCGTGCATCTTCACGCTGACGATCATCGGCTTTGGCATCTTCAAGGGGATGGAACTGCTCGATCGCTGGATCGCGTTTTGGAAGCATCAAGATGGCCGTGAACGTGTAAGCGCTGCCCGCGCGCGCGCGCACGCCGAGGAGGCCTGATCCATGGCTGAACATGATTTGCCCCAGCGTTCAACGCCGAGGTCCTACTGGGCCCTGAGCGTCTTGCCGCATCTGGTCCTTTTCGGTGCATTGATGGCCTTGTGGGAAGGGCTTTCCATCATCAATGTAATCGACTCGATCATGGTGCCGCGCCCGTCCGAGATAGTCTCGGCGATCTGGCGGCTTTATGTGACCGAGCGCATCATCTACCCGCATTTCGTGGTCACCTTTACCGAAGCGGTGACCGGATTTGCGATCGGGGCCACGATCGCCGTCGTTCTGGCGGTTGCCTCGTCACTGTCGGACGTGTTCCAGCGTTATGTGTCGCCCTATGCCATCGTCTTGAACGTGACGCCCGGGATCGCGCTGACGCCCATCATCATCGCATGGTTCGGCTACGGCATGGGATCAAAGATCGCGCTGGCCGCTGTGATCTGTTTCTTTCCCATCTATGTGAATGCGCTGACCGGACTGCTGCAAACCGACGAAGATCGCGAGGATCTGTTCCGCTCGCTCGGCGGCACGAAGGTGCAGGTGTTCTTCAAGCTGCGCGTGCCGTCGTCCTTGCCGATGGTGTTTGCGGGAATGAAGATCGGTTTGACCACGGCGCTCATCGGCGCGGTGGTTGCAGAGTTCGCCCAAGCCACAGAAGGGGTGGGCGTGTTGATGGGCCGTTTCTCCTTTCAACTCCAAATGGCTGCCTCGATCGCCACCTTGCTCAGCATGACGGCGATTGGGCTGCTCTTGTTCTATGCGATGGAATTTCTCGACAATCGGATCGTGTTCTGGGGTCGGGAAAATCGCATGGCGCGCGTGTCGCGGGCCCGGGCAAAGGCCTGGCAACGCATCATGCACAAGTGACCAAAGACATCTTTCAGGGAGGACAACAGAATGAAAATGTTACGGATGATGGCCGCTACGACCGCTTTGGCGACGGCTCTGGTACCGCTTGCCCTTTCGGCACAAGATTTGACCGAGGTGCGGATGATCAACCCGCTGCCCCGCTCGACCAACTTCTTCCCGCTCGTCGTGGGCGAGGCGTTGGGCTATTTCGAGGAAGAAGGCGTAAAGGTCGATCTTTTGCCTTCGGATACCTCGATCCCCTATGTGGCGTTCCTGCAAAACGGGCAGGCCGATCTGGCCATGCTTGACCCGTTCGAGACGATCAACGCGCTCGATGCAGGGGCCGAGATCAACACCGTCTTCGAGGTGATGCAGAACGCACCCGAAGGCATCGGTGTGCCAGCCGGTAGCTCGGTGCAATCCATGGCCGATCTGGTCGGCACGACCGTTGGTCTGGTGTCGGACCGCGACCGCGCCTTCTTGCAGGCAGCGATGGCCGCCGAAGGCGTGTCGATCGACGATGTGAAGACGGTGGTTCTGGGCGAAGCCGGGCCGACGCTGGCTGCAGCGATGCGCGATGGCAATGTCTCGGCGATCGCCGGGGCTGCACCGGACTGGATCGTGCTGATTGCCAACGGCATCGACACCCGGCTGATCACGCCGCAATCGCTGCTGGCCAGCCCGGCCAACACCTTTTCGATGGCGGTGAGCGAGATCGAAGCCAAGCGTGAGGCGGTCACAGGCTTCCTGCGGGCATGGTGCAAGGGCATGCATGTGGCAACCGTCAATCGCGACGCGGTGGCCGAAATGCTGCGCCAGACCGTTCCCGAGGAATGGGAGATCGAGGAGGCCGGCCAGCTGTACCTCGACATGTCCATCGGCATGAACGTGTCGGTCACCGAACAGTGTGGCCAACCGCAGGCCGACGTCTGGACCGCGATCCAGCCGCGCATGGTTGAATCTGGCGGCATCGCCGCCGCGCGGGATGTGGCGACCTTCCTCAACGATAGCTTCATCGCGGCGATCAACGACTTTGATCGCGCCGAGGTCGAGGCGGAAGCTGCCGCTTGGTTCGAAGCCAACAAGTGAACCGGCATCGGGCCGCCCGCTTCCGATCGTGGGCGGCCCGGTTTCATTGCTCCTGATACCCCCCGCACCGCTGTTGCGTGGGGCTGTTTGAATTTCGGCCAAAAAGGAAAGACTTATGAGCCACACGATCATCGGTATGCCCGATTTGGGCGGAGAATTGAACCGCTATGGGCCGACGACCGGCCGTCCGCGTCCCGACCGTGCCCATCGCCTGAGCACGACGACGGTGGACAGTCACGCGCATGTGGTCATTCCCGCAGCCGGGAAATACATGGCGCCCCACGTCAATCCGGCGCGCATCGCGATGGTGACCCATTCCAACGCCGAAACCACCATGATCAACGCCAAGCAGGAGGCCGATCGCGGCTCCACGGCGATGCAGGATATCGAAGACCGCATGAAGGTCCTTGATGCCGAGGGCATCAACATTCAGGTTGTCGCCCCGCCGCCCCCGCAGTGCTATTATCAATCCAAGACCGAGCACGCCGTCGTGGCAAGCCGCATGGTCAATGACGGGATGGCCGAATGGGTGGGACGTCGTCCTGACCGCTTCATGGGGCTTGGCACCGTTCCCTTTCAGGATCCGGCCGAAGCGGTCACCGAACTGACCCGGGCCGTCAAGGATCTGGGTCTCAAGGGCGTGATGTTGCTGACCAACTGCGACGGGGAAGAAATATCGGCGGATCGGTTCCGTCCGTTCTGGAAAAAGGCCGAGGAACTGGGCGCGCTGGTGATGATCCATCCCAATGGCTTCACCGGAGGCGACCGCTTTCACGAATATTACTTCTCCAACGTGATCGGCAACCCGCTCGAAACCACAACCGCCCTGCATTACCTGATCTTCAACGGTGTCTTGCGCGACATGCCCGAACTCAAGATCCTTGCGGTCCATGGTGGCGGCTATCTGCCCGCCTATTCCGGCCGGATCGATCATGCCTGGGGTGCGCGGGCCGATTGCCACGCCGATCTGCCCAAAAAGCCGACCGAATATCTGCGCCAAGTCTACTTCGACAGCGTGGTGTTCAGCCATCATCAGCTGGAGTATCTCGTCAAGCTTTACGGAGCCGACAAGATCGTCATGGGCACGGATTACCCCTATGACATGGCTGATTACGACCCGGTCGGACATATCGCGACATCAAACCTGACCGATGAGGAAAAGGCCAAGGTCGCCGGGCTGTCGGCCCTGAAGATGCTTGGGGTGAAGTAAGCCATGGCCCGCGGCAAGGTCGGGGTTGTGGGGCTTGGCATCATGGGCAGCGCCTATGCGGCCAACCTGCGGCGTGCCGGTGTGCAGGTTGTCGGCGTCGATCCGGCCCCTGCTGGCCGGGTGGCGCTTGAGGCACTTGGCGGTCAAGCCCATGATGCCCTTGGGCCTTGGGTTGCGGAATGTGATCTTGTGATCGTGTCGGTGGCCTCGCCCAAGGTGCTGGCCGCTGTGGCGACGGCCTTGGGCGGGTTGCTGTCCAAGGGGCAGGTGGCGCTGGAGACCGGAACCTTTGCCTTGGCCGACAAGTTCGCGGCCAAGGCGGCGGTCGAGGTTGCAGGCGCCATCTTGCTCGATTGCCCTGTCAGCGGGACGGGCGCACAGGCTGCCAAGGCGGATCTGGTGATCATGGCCTCGGGCGATCCTGCGGCCATCGTTCACGCCAAGCCCTATCTGTCCCACATCAGTCACACCGTGATCGAAGCCGGAGCGTTTGGTTATGGGTCGCGGATGAAATACGTCGCCAACCATGCGGTCGCGCTTCACAATGCGGCCGCCGCCGAAACCCTGCATTACGCGACATCGCTCGGGCTTGATGCCGGAACGGTCTACAAGATGCTGTCGGGTGGGGCCGGCCAATCGCGGATGTCCGATCTGCGCATGCCATTGATGATTGCAAAGTCATATGAGCCGCCGACGGCCAGCATGGCGATGTTTCAGAAGGACCTGTCGATCATCGGCGACAATATCGCGTCTCAGGCGATCGAGACGCCGATCTTCGAGGCGGTGTGCAAGCTCTATGACGCGGCGTTCGAGAGCCTGCCGATGAGCTATGATACTGCCGGCGTCTATGAGGTCTACACGGCTGCGAAATAGGCTGTGGTCGCGCATGCGGCAAAAAAAGGGGGGCTGTTGCCCCCTTTTTCCTGATCGCGGCGCGGTTGCGGGCTAAAGGGCT
>CALFSV010000155.1 GCA_937916485.1 uncultured Paracoccaceae bacterium
AGTCTCTATAGAGAGAACTGCAAGACCCAATGCCGTTGTTTGCACAGGTTTCGCGATAATCGTGGTTATATCGCAGGTACAACCACCGATAATAATAGACGGAACATTTCCAGCCGGGGGCGCCTTTGTACGGAGGATTGGGTGCCTTGTTTGTCTCATTAAGGTTCTTGAAGCGAGGTGCAGCATGTTTGAAGGTCGGCGCGTAGCGTGACCGGCTTTTGTGGCATGAGCCACCTGACTCAACGAGTTCCAACACGTTCGTTAGGTAAGACAGAAGTCTTGTTTGTCCACATTCTGACACTGGCATTGTTGATTCGCGACGATGTGGCCTTCCAACTGAAGGCCGTTAGATGTCTGATAGAAAGGACAATATATGTCTGATACTAATTACAAATTTCAGTTAGAGCGCACTCTTGATCAAATCTCAGCTGCGCGTGCAGCCTGGGAGGAGGGCACGCTTAAAGCATCCAATGATGAGCTCTATGCCATCCTCGAGCGATGCTTTGCCGTGTTCGCCGAAATGAAGGATGACACTGCGAAGCGTCGTGCTTTGAACTCTCTGCTGACCGATCGCAATATGAAACCACGGACCAGCACGAGTCTAGGCCTCAAGGTGATCCGCTATGTGTTCGGTAAAGAAGGCAATCGGGAAATGGCTTATTCTCGGCTCTTGGCGATTGCGTATGATCTTAAGTCTGCAGAGCAAAGCCTCACGAGCTACATACAAGAGTGTGGTGGGGTAGAAGAAGTGCGCCGTCTGTCGAAGATCAAAGACGGCAAATCAATGACTGCAAATGACTACAAACAGATCGCCGTGGCTGGGCTCAACATGGCGCGTATTCCGGTGGCTTCGTTTGACCTGCCGGAGTTCATCCAGCCCAACAGCGAGTATGACGAAGATTATGTGGTGGGGCTGATCCGCTGCAATTCTGACGGCACGGGCGATCTCTTGTTTGGCAACAACGAAGCCAAGGTGATCGACACTGTGCTGGTAGCCTCCGGCAAGTACCTCGACCAAAAAGCCCAGGACGATCAGAAGGGGCTAGAAGCAGCCGATGTGGCGAAGCGTCGGGCGGAAAACGTCAAGACCTATGCGCCCAAGTTGTTTGCCTCCGTCGGTGCCAAAATGCCGATCAATGGCGAACTCCAAGTGCCAGCGGAGTGATCCACTTGCTGCTGCGGGGCACGATCCGGTGTCCCGCGGCTCTTTATAGCCTTAAAAGGAACATCCCATGACATTCGCTGAACGTCACAGGCCCCGGTCTGTGCAGGACCTCGTGTTTGCCGACCCCAATGTAGCGGCTGTCATCGACCGCTACGCCCATGCCCGGCCTTCCAAGCCCCTGTTGCTCTACGGTGCCCCCGGCACTGGCAAGTCGGAGGCCCTGCGCCTGATTGCCGAAACGCAGTTCGCCCAAGCAGGCATTAAGTGCGAAGATTTCACCCTCAACGGCGCCGATGCGGCCAAGAACATCTACGACAAGATGCTGAACATGGCGCAGATGCAGATGTGGCCTGCGGGTACGCCTGCCATCATCGTGTTCGACGAAATCGATGAGTTGGAGGACTTGCTCCCGGGAAAGACCCGCACCTTCATCGAACAGCACAAAAGCGTCCAGCTGCTGGCCAGCACCAACTACATCAAGAAGCTCAAACCTGCCCTGCAAAGCCGTCTGCGCTGTGTCGAACTCAAGAAGCCATCGCCGATGAATTGGGTGCCGCGTGCCCATGCGATCCTCTCAGCTGAAGGCGCAACGGTGACCCAATCGAAAGTTCAGCAGATCATGCAGAACTTCACAGGCGATGCCCGCGACTTTATCGATTACCTGGAAGAGCATGTTCAGGCCGGGCGTCAGTACGCATCGGCGGCGTCTTCTCAGCCGCGCAGCGTGGCTAACGTGCTGTCTCAGACATCGCGAGGCACGCCATGACCGAGTACATCAAGGACATGCGGATCGAGCTGAAGCCGTTCGAGCTTTACGGGCTTCGCGACGTCGTGGCTGCTGCTGAGCCGCAAAACGTTGCGGCCTCAGATTTTGTGCCATTGGCAGAAATCGTGCTGCCAGAGAACCAAGCGCGTGCATTCGCCGCGCGTTGGCCCACGCTGACTTCGGAAGAACAATCCGAAATCTGTTCAATGCTGGAGCAAGACCATGGATAGGCAAACCATCATGCTGGAATTAACAGGTCTGTCGCGGGTAATGAGCAGCGATGTGCGCGATCTTGTCTATAAGCGCCGGGCTGTGACGGAGTTGGCAGACAGCTACGAGCCCATCAATCCATTCTTGAATGTGTTGGATGATGTTGAAGCACAATTGATGGAGGCTGTCCAGCACAGCATCTACATCCACTTATCCAATGAAGAGCGTCAGGCCTTTATGGATCAATGGAGAGAAATGCCCCCTCACCTGCAGCTAGGTTTCCTTGACGACTATGTACTGGAGGCTGCGCGATGAACGCACAGGCCACACAACTTGATCACCTGAACGCCACGGTAGAGCAAATCTTGCGAAACTGGACAGTAATCGTGGATTATGATGTGGAGCTGTGCTTCCATTTTGCCCCGGATGAGCCCAACGTATCTAAAGATAAAATCACCGGATATGAAATATCGCATTCACTTGTTTCTGGCTTTGGCGAGCTCACGATAAGCAATGACGGAAAAATTGAAGAGCGTATTGATTATGCCGTGATAGACACGTCTGTAATAATCACCGCATCGATGAAAGTGCGCTTTCCCAAACCTCTGCATGATATCTTTGCCAAGCATTGTGCTTCAGAAATATTTGAAGCAGACCTTGACCATATTGGGCTTGTTGCTGTGCTTGAGTTTGACCACGGGTATCAGTTCTCGATTATGTCATATCTCAGCAAAGTTGTGCGGCAGCTTCAGCTTGACGCGTTTACTGAAACCCTTCTCAGGCCTAATATTGCATCACTGACGGCAAAGCTACAGCCTTATCTGCATTGGTTTGACTATGCGGCAGCACTGGCCGACGATATCGTTGATGAGACACGCCGCGTTCAACTGATCGACGACATCGAGCTCGTGCTGCGTTATCTGTCATGTGGCGGTGATTTAAACTTTGCAAAGATGACGTCGCTCTGCGATGTGGCAGGCAACCTACAGCCCGTGCGCAACCTGATCCTGACAAGAATGCCAGGCTTGGCGGCGTAGCCTCTGCCTGTGTAAGGCACTTTGAAAGCTTCAACTGTGATAGATGACGCTGTGGCCGACTTCCTGGAATCTGTGGGGCTGCCCGTGTTGTGGCAGTCTCAAGCTCCGTTTTACGCGGCAGAACTGCAGGTACTGCGGGCTGTGGATTGCTGCCTACGTGAGGAGACCGCCTGCTTTGGCGACATGGAAGACCGCGTGGAACGCATGCTTGCAGAGATCATCAAGGAAACGGCGAAGCTGGAGATGACAGAGGCCGAACGGGCGGCGTTCTTCCCAATCTGGGACCAGCTGGATGAGGCCACACAGCTCTACGTGTTGAACGGCTACAATGATCTGCCACCAATGGAATGCGGACCCGAAGACTGCAAAAGGCGCAAGCAGCCGCGCTCTGTGGCAACCCATCACACGGGTCCCAAACTAAACTGACCCAAAGATCGCCTTAGATTTGAAATTCCGGTCGTCCACCTACCAGCTCTGACCATACGCTTGTGCTGTGAGCAAACACAGGAGCAAGCAATGACACATTTGAGCAAACTGGCATTCAAGAATGTGGAGCGGGTAGGGGGGCAGAGCGATCCCCAACTTGAACGGCGTAACAAGGTTGTCGCGGCAGTGGAGGAGCAAAAGCGGGTCTTGGCGGCTGTGCTGAACGGCGAACGTTATTCCGTTGCGCGCGACAAGTGGATGACCAATGATCAAGGCGAACGGGTCTTGGTCAAAACGGAACGCCAAGTCCGGCCTTGGTTCTTTGAGCAAGACGGCGGGTGGTATGTGCAATGCCGCTATGGGGCCCGGGTGCTGCTGGTCGATGGCAGCAACAACGCGGTGTTCGTAAAATCCCTCAAAGATGTGGGTGCTGTTCTTGATGCATTCCAAGCTGCAGCCAAAGTGGGTGAGCTGGACGCTGTCATCGCCAAGGCCACCGCGCGCAAACCCCGCCAAGCTCTGGCCGCGAGCCATGCCTGAGGTAGATACCTGTCACGTCAGAGACCTGAACGATCACGCACGTCAATCCTTTACGGGCTGTCGTGTTGTGATCACGCGGGGCATTGCTGAGTTGGAAGACCATGTGATCTCCGCAATTCTGGCCCAAGTGCGCAGCTATGACCAGTTCACACCACACAATGACCCATATGGGGAACATGACTTCGGTGCATTCCATCACGGCGACGTTCAGGTGTTCTGGAAATGGGATTATTTTGATTTGGACTTCTCGATGCGGTCACCTGACCCTGCAGATGAAGCCGTCACAGCCCGAGTGCTCACCATCATGCTGGCAGACGAATACTGATCCACACGTCATTCGGCTGGCAATGTGATTATGTATTCAGCGGATACAACATATCTGCTGCGCATCTATGTGCTGCTCTTGCTGTTCGTGCTTGCTGTCGCTGCGCCTCACAGCT
>CALFSV010000156.1 GCA_937916485.1 uncultured Paracoccaceae bacterium
GGGCAGCGAGGCCCCCAAGTGAAGCATCGACGCGAGTTGAATGCCCAACTCGCCTGACGAATGGACCGAAGCACCATACTGAAATGTCTCGAGCACGCACCCCGCCTTGAAGGCTTGCCGCAGACCGCCCCAGAAGGTCGTGTCGAGCAGGACGACATCAAGTAGATCGTGCCGGATCGCCTGTGCCAGCTGCTCGAAGTTCACTACTACTGCGTTTGTGGCAGTCGGGATTGGCACAAACTGTCGCAGCCTGCGCATGCCCTCGAGGCCCCAGCAAGGATCTTCAAAATAATCGTTGTTAAGGTCGAGAATGGCACGACCTACTCGAACCGAGTCCTCGACCGACCAGACCGAATTCGGGTCGATCCGCAGCCGGTCTGTCGGAAAGGCGGCCCCAAGGGCGCGGAATACCTCGACCTCGAAATCGGGCGGAAAGACGCCGGCCTTAAGCTTGTGCGTGGTAAACCCATGACGGGCCTTAAGGTCGGTGGCATGGGTCACTATTTCCTCGGGGGTGGTTTCCCCGCCCGCGCCGGTTTTGGCATTGCGGTAACGGAAAAAGAGGTATGAGGCAAAGGGGACCTTCTCCCGTAGGGCGCCGCCCAGCAGGTCGCAGGCACGGATGCCAAGCGACTTGCCTGCGAGGTCCATGCAGGCCATCTCGACCGCTGCGTGTAGTTGGGCCCGGGCATTGTAGAGACTGCCGACAGGGTTCATGATCTTCCATCTAAGTTGTTCGAGTTGAAGTGGATCATGTCCGAGCAGATAGGGTTTGAGTGCTAACACCGCGCCTTCGGCTCCGGCTCCGCCACCGCCCATCTCGCCCAGGCCTATAATGCCGTTGTCCCCCTTCACTTCGACGATGGTCCGGATGAAGCGGCCCCAATGGGCGCCATTGGCATGACGCAGCGGTGCCTCAAGCGGAACCGCCACGGTCGTGGCACGCAGATCGATGATCTTCACGGCGGACATCATGGCGGGGCTCCAAACCGATGGGCGGGGTAGCCACGGACGCCTGGTTTGAGGGCAAAGAGGGCGCCTTCCAGAGGATGAGCGGCCAGGTGGGCGGAGGCCATCGTGAACCGAGCAGAGGTGACGTAGAGCTTATCGAGATCCGGTCCGCCAAAGGTGCAGGACGTCGGCCAAGAGCAGGGCAAGTCTGCCACACGGTCGATCTGTCCGTCTGGACCGGTTCGTGTCAGGCAGGCGCCACCTGCCACGCGCGCCGTCCAGATGCCGCCCTCGGCATCCATGCAGGACCCATCAGGCAAGCCGCGATCAAACCCCTCGCTCAGGATGTCGCGTGGACCAAGCCGGCCATCCGGGCGAAGAGAGCACTGAAAGAGGCTGTTTTTCGTCGTATCCGCGACCACCAGCCGGTTGGGCTCTGGCCAGACCAGTGTGTTGGCGATCCCGTAGAGATCGTCACTGACCTGCGACAACCTGCCATCAGGGGCGTATCGATACAACCGGCCGGCGGCGGCGGTGATGTCTCGGGGGCTGTCGTCTGGTGCTATATTCTGCTGCATGGATCCAACCCAAAAGGCGCCGTCCGGTCCGGCCGCGCCTTCGTTCAGTCGGTTGTCTGGCAGGTCGGGTTCGACTTCGACAAGTGGGCGCGGCTCTCCATGCCACGACCATGCGCAGATGTGCCGTTCCGTTCCTACAAGGGCGGAACCGTCCAAACACAGAGCAATCGAAGTCGGGCGCGCCTCGATTAGCCAGAGCCTGTGTGCACCAGTCGTCGGGTCCAAGGCATGGATCCGCCGGCCGATTATGTCGACCCAGACAAGCCGTTCCCGCCGGTCGTCCCAGAGCACGCTTTCGCCCACAACGTCCTGCGCATCGAATACGAGTTCAGTCATCATGGTCGTCGCTCGCGTTGTAAATTGGTGGTTGACAGAAAGGTTGATCCGTTTCTTGATACAATTCAAGCAAAACCTATCAGACAGGTTTGAGGCATAAGGGATGAAAAGCACCAAGGAAGTGAAGTCGGCTGTCGTGCCGACACAAGAGCCTCCGCTCATCGGATCCTCGAGCGGACTCGTCAGCGCTACGATCGAAGCCGTCACCCGCCATATCCAGAATCAGGCCCTCATGCCGGGTGACAGGCTTCCTTCAGAGGCGGCGATGTCGCGTGAGCTCGGGGTATCACGCACCGTTGTGCGCGAGGCGTTTCGGTCGCTGGATGCGATGCATATCATTAAGCTTGCGACTGGAAAGCGGGCGAAGGTCGCGCGGATCGACTTTGGAGCCATGTCTCTGATGATCGAACATGGGGTCCATACAGACCAGATCGGGATCCAGCATATCTATGACGTGCGGCGCACGATCGAGACCCGAATTGTCGCCTTAGCCTCGATGCGGCGAAGTGAGCAGGAAGCAAGCGAGTTGTTGGAGATTGTCGCCGCGATGCGGGCCACAGTAGAAGATCCGGCGCGTCTGATGGAGCATGACCTTGCCTTTCACGCAGCGCTTGCCAATGCCTCGCGCAACCCAGTCTTTGGCCTTCTAGTCGGTTCATTTCAGGGCATCACCCGCCAAACTTGGCCGATCGGCTGGAAAAGCCGCTCCACGGTGGAAGCCCGCGAAGTGATGATCGCGACCCATGAGAGTATCGCTGAGAGGGTTGCGGCCGGTGATCAGGTCGGTGCAGTCGATCTGATGGCGCAACATTTTGACGAAAGTTTGCGAGCGCTGGTGAAGGCAGGCATGGCATGAAGATTTCTGCCGTCGAAACCGTCCGCCTAGCAGAGCGACCAAACCTAATCTGGGTTCTGGTTCATACAGACGAGGGCGTGCACGGTCTTGGAGAGACCTTCTTTGGAGCAAGCGCGGTCGAGGCCCATGTGCACGACTGGATCGCGCCCCGGGTGATCGGGCGTGACCCGCTTGCGATCGATAAGCTGTCGGCAGACCTGACGGGCTATCTTGGCTGGCGGTCAGCCGGGATCGAGACGCGCGGGAATTCGGCATTCGACATTGCACTGTGGGACCTCTGGGGGCGTGCGACGGGGCAACCGGTGGCGCAACTTCTGGGTGGCTTCACTCGCGACTCAATACGGACCTACAACACCTGTGCGGGCAACGACTACATAAAGAGTGCCGCTGGTCAGACAACCGCCAATTTCGGACTTGGACCGGGTCGGGCTGCCGCCGACTACGACGATCTGAATGGCTTCCTGCACCGGGCGGACGATCTGGCGCATTCGCTGCTGGACGAGGGTATCACGGCCATGAAGATTTGGCCGTTCGATGCCGCCGCCGAGGCTTCGCGGGGACAGCACATCTCGGCCGCGGATCTTGCCCGTGGCCTTGAGCCGTTCGAAAAGATCCGCCGTGCCGTCGGAGACCGAATGGACGTAATGGTTGAATTCCATTCGCTTTGGCAACTGACTCCTGCAATCAAGATTGCTCGGGCGCTGGCCGCCTATGACACTTACTGGCATGAAGATCCGATCCGGATGGACAGCCTTGGCGATCTGGCCCGCTATGCTGACGCCTCGGCGGCGCCCGTCTGTGCCTCTGAGACGCTGGCGACCCGCTGGGGGTTTCGCGATCTGCTGGAGACCGGCGCCGCTGGTGTGGTCATGTTGGATATCGGGTGGTGCGGCGGGCTGTCCGAGGCGCGCAAGATTGCCACCATGGCTGAGGCCTGGCACTTGCCGATCGCGCCACATGATTGCACGGGGCCTGTCGTCCTTGCCGCCTCGACTCACCTGTCGCTGAACGCGCCCAACGCGCTGATCCAGGAAAGTGTTCGGGCGTTTTATCGTGGCTGGTATCGCGATCTGGTCACGGCTCTACCGGAGGTCAAGGATGGCATGATCACCGTGCCGCCGGGGCCTGGACTTGGGCTCGACCTCAATCCAGATCTCGACAAAGCATTTACTGTTACCCGCAGACGTTCCGACGCGGGAAGCTCTTAAAAATCGGAACAACCAATCTCTGGGAGGAGACTGAAATGAAACTGATCAAGACACTTACTGCGGCAGCCGCGCTAATGGCCGCCTCCACGGCCATGGCGCAGGACGACCAACTCGACATGGTGTTTACCGTTCACTCGGGCGCGTCCAACACCTTTTGGCAGGCGGTCCTGAAAGGCTATGAGGCAGCCTGCGATTTGATCGATGCAAATTGCCAGATGGTTTTTGTGCAAACTGACGGATCCATCGCCGAGCAGGTCAGCAACATCGAGGCCGCACTGGCGCGTCAGCCTGACGCGCTGATCACGTCTATCATCGACAACGACGCCTTTGACGAGGTTATCCAGCGGGCGCGTGACTCAGGGGTCATTGTGATTTCGTCCAACGTGGACGATCTTGAGGGGGCCGCTGGCAACGCCCGCCAGGCCTTTGTTGGCCAGGGCTTCATTCCGGCGGGCTATGGTCTTGCCCGTGCACAGTCAGAGAACTTCCCATCTGAGGGGCCGCTTCACATCCTCGTGGGCGTTTCTGGGCCGGGTCAGAACTGGTCCGAGCAGCGCGCGCTTGGCGTGACCAACTTCTTAGACGAGTACATTGCGGCAAACCCGGATCGCGAGATAACCTATGAAAAGATCGACTCCGGTCTGGATCTGGCCATTGTCGCGGATCGCGTCGGCGCCTACCTGTCAGCCAACCCCAACACGAATGCGTATTTCGACACTGGGTTCTGGCATGCTGGCGTCGCCGGAGTGCTGCGCGACCGCGGCGTCGGACCGGGAGAGGTTTTGCTAGGCGGCTTCGACCTCGTCCCGATCGTGCTTGACGAAATGGAAGCAGGCTACATCCAGGTCGAAGTGGACCAACAGCCATACATGCAGGGCTTCATGCCGGTCATGATGGTTTACCAGGCCGTCACCGTGGGTCTTGTCCCGGCAGACATCAACACGGGCGAAGCACTGGTCTATCCGGCCGACGTGCCTGCCGTCCGGGAGCTTTCCGAACAAGGGCTGCGCTAAGTCCATAGACCGGCGCGGCGGTAAAGATCCGCCGTGTCGGTCCAACCATGAAAGGACTGGAGCCCAATGCGCCGTCTTGTTAAACTTGCTCTGCAAAAGCCTGAACTGGCCGGGTTCATGCTGCTCCTGCTCCTCGTGTTTGTGTTCCAGGTGCGCACCGAAGGGCTTTTTCTCTCCACTAACAACCTGCGGGGCATCATGGGATTGCTGCCGGAAACAGCTCTGGTTGCCCTAGGCGTAACGCTTCTGATGATCTGCGGAGAGTTTGATCTGTCTGTTGGATCGACCTTTGCCTTAATGCCAATGACGATGGCCGTCCTTTTCGTCGGGGGAACACCGTTCTGGCTGGCCATGCTCGCGGGATTGGGCGTATGCGCGCTGATCGGGTTCATCAACGGTTGGCTTACGATCCGTTTTGAAATCCCATCGTTTATCACCACCCTCGGCATGTTGTTCATGGCACGGTCCCTGACCATCGTCATTTCCGGCGGATTTCCCCCGAGAATTCGTGCTGGCGAAGTGCCCAGCCACCTCTTTGTAGGCTTCGTGGACGATGGCGGACTGATCCGGGCCTCGGTCCTCTGGTTTCTTGGGATCGCCATCCTTCTGGGCCTGCTTCTGGGCAAGACCAACTTTGGCAACTGGGTGCGGGCGACGGGTGGCTATCTACCTGCAGCCAATGCCTTGGGGATTCCAACCGGACGGGTGAAGATTGCCTGCTTCATGATCTGTTCAATGCTGGCCGGTTTCGCCGGGATGATCCAGTCGCTGCGACTGAACTCCTTCCTGCCGTCGATTGGCGAGGGGATGGAGCTGCAGGCCGTGGCCGCAGCTGTGATCGGTGGAACGAGCCTGTTGGGCGGGATCGGCTCAATCATAGGCGGCGTTATCGGCGCGACACTAATCCGAGTGATAGACAACGGCATGGTCATGAGCCAAATCGACGCCAATTGGTTCAAGTTCGCAATCGGTGCGCTTACCATCTTTGCCGTCGTCGGTAATTCATGGCTACGCAAGAGTGGCCGCAAGATGAAGGTGGAGACGGACAAATGAGCGACGCCATCATCGAGGTGCAGAACCTGCACAAGTGGTATTCGGGCGTGCATGCGCTGAAGGGGGTATCGCTTGCGGTCAACCGGGGCGAGGCGCTAGGTCTTGTTGGTGACAACGGTGCGGGCAAATCGACCCTGATCAACATCCTGTCGGGGCTGCACAGCCAGGACGAAGGTGAGGTAGTGGTTGAGGGCAAGCCGACCTCTATCCGCAATCCCAAGGACGCGATGGCGCTGGGGATTGAGACCATCTACCAGTACAATTCCATGGTGCCGATCATGTCGATTGCGCGAAACATGTTTATCGGGCGTGAACCGCTAACCTTTTCGATCGGCGGTCTGGGCTGGCTGGACCAGAAGAAGATGCGCGCGGAATCGGTGAAGGCAATTGCTGATGTCGATCTGCACCTGCGAAGCCCGGATGCGCTGGTTGGCGAGTTGTCCGGTGGCCAAAGGCAAGGTGTGGCTATCGCTCGTGCCATGCACTTCAAGTCCAAGGTCATGATCCTAGATGAACCGACCAACCACCTTTCGGTCAAGGAAACCGCCAAGGTCATCGGTTTTGTCCGCAGCCTGAAGGAACAGGGGGTCACAGCGATCTTCATCAGTCACAACATGCACCACGTCTTTGCCTGTTGTGACCGGATCGTGGCCATGGCGTTGGGGCAGGTCGTGCTGGACAAGCGGACCGAGGAAACGTCGATCGAAGAAGTTCAGGACATGCTCTGAGACGCGGAATGGAGGACTGTATGGGGGTACTTGCACGACGCCGAGTGTTAGTGACAGGGGGCTGCGGCACGATCGGGCGGGCGCTTGTCGCGGCTTTCACAGAGGCGGACGCGCACGTGACGATCCTCGACCGGCATGATGCGACACCGCTGCCGGGCCACGGCTGGATTGGCTGCGACTTGAATGATCTGAAGGGCACCGCGGCGGCTGTTGATGCGGTGGTCGAAGAGACAGGCGGTTTCGACGTCCTTGTTAACAATGCCGCCCTGATCCTGAACCGTTCGCATGAGGACTTTACCTTTGAAGAATACGAAGAGCAGATCCGCGTTAACTCCACGGCTGGTTTCGTGTTGGCGCGTGCGGTATCGCCTGTGATGAAATCCAGGGGGCGGGGGAGGATCATCAACCTCACATCGCTGACCTTGAACGGCGAATGGGACGGGTTTACGCCCTATGTCGCCTCTAAAGGCGCTGTTCTTGGCCTAACGCGGGCTTTGTCGCGAGAGTTGGGGCCGTATGGGATCACTGTGAATGCGATTGCGCCCGGGGCCGTGGTCTCCGAGGCCGAGGCAAGAGTATTCGGCGTAAAGTTGCATGAATACAATGAATTTGTACTGAAACGGCAGGCGATCAAGCGACGCATCACGGCGGAGGATATCGCCAGTCTGGCGGTTTTTCTCGCGTCTGACGGCGCGTCCATGATCTCGGGTCAGAATATCGGCGTGGACGGCGGATGGTAACTCTTGGCGCCGGATCTGCGCGGGTGTGCATCGTGCCGGACATGGGTGCTGGGCTTGCAGAGCTTTCGGTCTTCCAGCGTCCAGTTCTGCGTTCATGGGACGGATCTGACAACCCGTTTGCGCTGGCGCTCAATCTGCTTGTGCCGTTCAGCAATCGCATTTCAAGCGGCGGTTTCGCGTACAATGGTGCCTTCCTTGCCATTGCGCCGAACCTTGCAGGAGAGGCTTGTCCGATACACGGCGACGGGTTCCAGCGGCCCTGGACACCAGTTTATGTGACCGAATCTGTGGCCCGACTGGACCTGACAGACGGGCAGATCGGTCCCTTCGCTTATTGCGCGGCCGTCACCTACACTTTGGCACCACAACAATTGTCTATTGCCCTGACTATCACCAACACCGGCCCGGAGCTACCCTTTGGCGCCGGGTTCCACCCCTGGTTCCCCCGCGGTGCCTGCACCCAGTTGAACTTTTCGGCCACGGGGCAGTGGCCCGAAGGTGATCGGCATCTGCCCCTGCGCAATGAGCCTGATCCATTGCCTTCGGGTGGGCCATACGCCACCGGGACGTCGCTACCGGATGGTTTCGTGAACATGGCCTACGACGGATGGATGGGCGAGGCGACTATCACGCAGGGACCTGACGCGGTTTCGGTATCGGTCACAGCCCCCGGCTTGATGGTTGCACAGGTCTATTCGCCCGGCGCTGACGCTGGGTTTTTCTGTTTTGAACCGGTGAGCCATCCGGTAGATGCCCACAATGCGCCCGGGTTTCCGGGGCTTCGGATCCTGCCTCAAGGTGGGACACTAACGCTGGGAATGACCCTCGGTTGGACAGCAGCTCTGCCATCGCAGAAGGAGAGAGAGACATGACCTTCACCAGCATCGACAGTCCCAACGATGTCGCCCAGCACAATGCCCCGCCTCGCGAATACAGCCTCACCGGACCTTCGTCGCGCTTCGCGCAAGAGATCGGACTGGCCGCAGCAGAATGGTATCATACCGAGATCCCCCGGAAGGTCATCAAGGGGCTGATGGCACGAACCGACGGACCGGCCACGCGCGATACAATCATCTGGGCGCTGGCGCATGTCTTGTTTGCGGCAGGTGGCATCTGGCTTTGGGGAAGCTGGTGGTGTGTGCCGTTCTGGCTGGCATACGGCGTTTTCTACGGATCAGCTTGTGACTCCCGTTGGCACGAATGCGGCCATGGGACAGCGTTTCGGACCGGATGGAAGAACGATGTCGTCTATGAGATCGCATCGTTCCAGGTGATGCGCAATCCGGTTGCCTGGCGTTGGAGCCACGCCCGTCACCATACCGACACCTATATCGTTGGCCGCGATCCCGAGATCGCGTTTTTCCGTCCCCCGCCTGTGGTCAAACTGCTGCTTGCCTTTATCGGTGTGCAAGCGGCCTGGGAATCGATGGCGATCCTGCTGCGCCAGGCTAGTGGCCGGCTGAGCGACGATGAAAAGGACTACATCCCCGAATCCGAGCGCGGCAAAGCGATCCTTGCCGCGCGGGTGCACATCGCCATCTACGCGGCTACGATTGCCGCAGCGCTAATCTGGCAAAGCTGGATCCCCCTGATGCTGATCGGCCTGCCGCGCATCTATGGCTGCTGGCACATGGTCATGACTGGGCTGCTTCAGCATGGCGGTCTCGCCGACAACGTGATCGATCACCGGCTGAACAGCCGCACCGTTTACATGAACCCAGTGACGCGCTTCATCTACTGGAACATGAACTACCATATTGAACACCACATGTTTCCGATGGTCCCCTACCACGCGCTGCCGCAGCTTCATGAGTTGGTAAAAGACGATTACCCACCGCCAAACCGGTCGATTCTTGACGGCTATGTCGAGATGTACCGGGCGGTAAAGCGGCAGATGTCCGACCCGGGATATTATATCAAACGAGAGCTTCCGCCGACGGCCAAGCCCTATCGCGACGAATTCCACAACTTGTTCCTGTCACGCTAATGGAGAAGAACATGAGCCGTAGCAAACCCACCATCGCCGATCTGCGCGCGCGCAAGGGCAAGGGCCAGATGACCATGCTTCGGGTCATGACACTGGAAGAGGCCGCCGCCGCCGAGGCCGCCGGCATCGATATCGTCTCGGTGCCGGAGGACCTGATACTGCATCCCGAATATCGCGCGGTCGCCCCGTCCCTGTTCTCGATGACCGGCCGAACCCACCTAGAGGCCGGATCTCGCGACGACTACCTACGTTGGGCCTGCAAGGTGATGCTTGCCGGGGCAGATGCGGTCTATTGTTCCGGTGGGTTGGGCACAGTCGAACATGTGGCGCGCGAACACATCCCAGTTGTAGGCCATGTCGGGCTGGTTCCTAGCAGGGCCACCTGGACCGGCGGGTTCAAGGCTGTGGGCAAGACAGCACAATCGGCGCGCGCTCTTTATGACGAGGTCCGAGCGTTTGAGGAGTCCGGTGCCTTTGCGGTTGAAATAGAGGTTGTTCCGGTCGAGGTTGCCAGCGAAATAAGCCGCCGCGTCGGAATACTGCTTTGGTCAATGGGAGCGGGTCCTGGCTGTGATGCCCAGTACCTGTTCGCCGAGGACATCCTCGGCACGAACCGGGGACATATGCCACGGCATTCCAAGGTCTATCGCAACTTTGCCGCTGAATACGATAGGTTGCAAGTCGAGCGCGTGGCGGCGTTTCAGGAGTTCAGGGCCGACGTTGCCAGCGGAAACTATCCGGAAGACAGGCATGTGTTGCACATGGCTGCGGACGAACTTGCGGAGTTCAGAAAGTCTCTGGCCTGACCCATACGACTGGCAGACCTGATGGACACATGTTCGGGCCGTCGAAGAGTGGGGCAGTGGGTTAGCTTCTCGTTAGGCTCGATCAACCGCCACCCTTGCGGTAGACAACGCGACGCCATTATCTCGTCCACACGGCAGTCGCCCCCCAAGGGCCGGTCAGGGCACTAGGTATCACCGCAAGCTGATCACTTTGCTTGGATCAAATAGATAAGGCGCCACGATTCCGCATGTGTCGGCGAGGGGCAGTAGTGTCTCGGGAACTTTAAGCCCGATGACGTCTCTCATGAATGAGGCCCGCGCGTCGCATCGGGCGAGGACTTCGGGAAACTGCGCCGCCAGTTCCGCCCGAAGCGCTTGATCCGCGATCACATATCCATCCTCCATTCTGGTCGAACCAAATACCGGATGCGAGGGGATTACATCGCATTGCATCGCCATGCCGCTTGCCAAAGGTACTTGTGAGCCTTCGGCGATAGGGGACGACAACCATTCGTCCAGACCGATCAGATGCCCGGGGTTCAGATAGAGCCCGAACATCTCGAACGGCAAAAGGGTCTGCATCCGTGACCAGACATCCCCTCCCGCGACACCCGGCCGCATCATGTCGAACCATTCGGACATGGCTGCCACATAGGGGCCTGCAAAATCCTCAAGATACCCATTCGGGGCGTCGTCCGGACCGGTTGCAAGCCATCCCGCACGGCAGATATTGGCCCGCCAATGACAGACATTGAATGAGATTGCCGATCCTCGTCGGAGGACCTCCCCGCTGGGGCTACTTAGGC
>CALFSV010000157.1 GCA_937916485.1 uncultured Paracoccaceae bacterium
GGGCCGGTCCAAAATCCTGAATCTCAAACTTAGCGATTGGGCACAGTGACCCTCTGCCACAGGTCCACGGACCGCGGTCCCAGCAAAACTAACCAACTCCAACTCAGCTCTGGCAATGCCAGTAATGGGTCGACGGTGCGTGGGCAAATGCCCACGGCTCTTGGCTCCGTATTTCAACGTTAGGTATTGGGCTAAAACGGTCATTCAATCAATTTGCAGAAAAGGGCCGCAACGAGCCCATTATGTGAGTTCGGTTTTCCTGCTGCGTGCGCTCGCCGCGTGGAAAGTGCTGCAACTGCTAAAATTATGGTGTCGCAACGCGGCGTGAAAACCAGCCAATCATGTATAGTGCAGCGAGGATAAAAGGTCTAGCTGACAGACTGCGAGTCCAAGCCAACTTAAACCTACAAATATCCAATGTGCGCTAGAGACTCTTGCGAAACCAAGCAGCTTAACACCTAGCGATGCATTTGCCGTTTACGATTTCGGGTGCGATGCGTCTCCTCTTCCGAACCATCATGATAGGTACCGAACCACTTATCCCAAGGCATTTCGGCATTGCCATAGTTGCACTCGTAATATCGGTGATGCAGTTGGTGAAAGAACGCACCAAGCAGCAGGGCTTGTCGATCCCGCGTCCAGATCGCCTCGTATCCTGAATGCGAAGAGGCAGCACCCAGCATCAGCCAATAGCCCAGAAACAGCATATGTACCGGATGGCTTGGCAGGACGAAAACAATCAGGATCGCGCTGAGATATGCCAAGGCTTCGACGGGGTGCATCGACATGCCAGACCACGGACCGGTATTGACGTTCCGGTGATGCACCGAATGGACATGTTTGTAGATCGCGGGCTGATGCAAAATGAGATGCACGACGTAAAAGTGGAAACTCTGCCACAAGGCAAGCAGCGGAAACAGCAAAACGAGCCAGACGGGATGCGCGCTAAACGACAAGGTTCCGATCAATCCGTTGGCGTAGGACCAGCGCAGGAAACACTCCAAAACTGAAAGACTAGTGGCGCCAAACACCATAGAATAAAAGATGTTGTCCCATGTCTGGTAGCCAAATGCGAACAATGCGTTCTTGCGTTTGAAATAGGGGCGTGGGTCGTATTTCAGCAATTTGCCCTGCCCGTCGATCCCGTAGAACCAGTGGTGTAGGCCTCCGGCAACGATGCCCAGAAATATCCAGTTGCGTAAAAATACCCATGCCACCCAGCCAAAGCCGAGGCTTGCTTGCTCTGGTCCTACTGGTTGCAGCCAGAAGGCAACAAGAAAGGCGAGCATCAGAAAGATCGAGCGGTCCGAGAACTGTAGCCAGTTTTGCCACACCCATTTCGCCAGGGCGGCAGGTTTGGGCGGCCACAGCCAATAGGGTGCGTGCTTGACCGGTAGTTCCGGATGCCAGTGCCATTCACGGCTCATTGGTTCGGTGTCGGTTTTCTTCGTCATCTAGGCTTCACCTTGTTGGCATACTGAATACTACCCTGTCTGAATGTCAGTGCGTCTTATCTAAGAGCGGCGTCCAGCACCCTGCAAACTGCCTTTCTTCTTGTTGGTGGGTAGATGTTGCAGAAAATACTATTGAGCGATTGAAAACAGCGAGGTCTGCGGAACATCGTTGTTGCGAGGCGCAGTTTCATAAACCAAAATTATCTTGACAAGGTGCGGGTTCTCGCAAACCTGATTCAGGACAGTCCATAAAGGTAATGAAAACCAAATGCAGGTTAGTGTTCGCGACAACAATGTCGATCAAGCTCTTCGGGTTTTGAAGAAAAAGCTACAGCGCGAAGGCGTATTCCAAGAAATGAAACTGAAACAACATTTCGAAAAACCGTCTGAGAAAAAGGCGCGGGAAAAGGGCGAAGCAATCCGCCGTGCCCGCAAACTGGCGCGAAAAAAACTGGAACGCGAAGGGTAACCAATCGTCCTTCTGATGAGTGTTTCATTGCTGATTGATCAGGACCGCACTGGCGGACAGACCGGTAACGCATGCGAACCGTAGAGAGGGCGGCCCTTGATGTCATCGTTTGGGGGATCAAACTTGCGCAATATCTCATCCCGTGGCGTGTCGCTTAGGATCACTCGGATATAATTTTGTAGGACCTTCGACAGAGATGCGCGCCTGTCCAAGCCTTGGGTGCAGCTTATTCGCTAAAACCCAAGCCATGAGCAGCCCTGCGCCACCTGCAACGAAGACGCCAGAGATTGGCGAAACCAGTAAGACCAGCCATGCAGCACCAGGCGTCAGGATACCCGACACATCGCGGAAGCTGGAATATATTGCGGACATTTCTGTACGCTCTGATGGCTTGACGGCAAGCAAGAAAGGCAGACCGGCGCACACGTCCAACAAGATCAGGAAAAAGGAACCAGCCATCAAGCAAACAACGGCAATCGGCGGAGTGCCATGTGGCGCGCCAGCCACCAGGAACAAAAGCCCGGAGATCAAGAACCCAACCCTCACGGCCTTCTTGACGGACCTGCGCTGTATGAAACGGAACATCAAAGGTGTAAGGAAGAGTGCGCCATTTGAAATCGAAAGCGCGATCCCGCCCAACTGTTCGCCCAATCCGTTTTCGAGGGCATAAATCGGAAGATACACGACATAGACCCACCATCCGCATGATCGGATCACGGCGAAGGTCCAACCTGTAATCAGACGCGGTTGTTCTGCAAATCTTCGAAAGTAAGCGAAGGGATTGGCGGGCGCTGCCCGGCTTTTGGTGATCAACTTCCCATCTCCAAGGCGCATTACGAGAAAGACAAGAAGCATCGTCAACGCAGCGCTGGCTGCAATTAAGAATGGTGCTGGCCGCCACCAACTATATAGAAACACACCCAACGCAGGGCCAACCGTCCATCCCAATGCACTGTAGAAAAGCCGCGATGTTTCCAGCTTTCCCAGCTCTATTTTCGATACATAATCAAGCACATATGCGTTGAAGCATACAAAGGTTGTAACTGTAGCAAAGGTCGTGAACGAAAGCCCCACAACAACTGCAGTAGGGGCTTCAAAGCACGCCAGTAGCGCTCCGATTGCAAACATTATTGTACCGGCAGCGTAGACCCACCGTCGCGGTACATAGCGAATAAGATACGGAACAAATAAGCCAATCATCAGTGAGCTCAAACCAATGAAGAAGTAAACTTTGGACACGACGCCAACATCTTGCAGGGCTCGGTAAATTATAAGAGGAAACACCGAAATCAGTATGCCTCTGGCTATCGCTTCAGTTCCCGCCAAAACGGCGAAACCGCGAACGCTAGGCGCAGGTGCATGGCGAAGCCATTCTGGGATACGACGTTCGTGCATCAGAGCTACTCATCTGGATAATTCCATAAATGACAGGCCTCGTGTTGCTGTGCATTTCCAGTTGCGACGCAATGTCGTTTTTCCGCAAAACCCTCTTTCCTAAAGTATGCCGAGGCACCGAACAGACGTCGTTGAATGTAGTCGTATTTTGCCTTTTTGGTCGAAAACGTGACAGCGCTTTACAGGAATCCTGTCGAAGCTACCCAAGACAACGGCAAATGGTGGCCAAAATGATGGGCGTTCACTCTATCGAAGGCGGGTTCACACCCGAAGAATGTGATGAGATTGTCATCGCAAAGACTGTGGCCCCTGCGCGAGAAGCGTTGCTTGTCGGTCAAAACCGCGATCACAATCTACGCCGCTCTGACTTGGTGTGGCTGGATGAAGTCGACGGCATGGGATGGGTCATGGACCGGCTTATCGACGTCGTCCGAAAATCGAATAGGGATCGGTTTGATTTTGATCTGCAAGAATTTGCAGAAAGCCCGCAAATCGCAACTTATGAAACGACGGAAGGCGGGCATTTCAAATGGCATTCGGACATTGGTGATGGGCCAGTTGCGCGTAAACGCAAGCTAACTTTGGTCGCCCAACTCAGCAAACCCGGAACCTATGACGGGGGTGATCTGGAAGTGATGCCCGGTGCGCATATCGTTGGGGCCAGTCGTGCACAGGGTTGCGTCACCATCTTTCCAAGCTTTCATTTGCATCAAGTGACGCCCGTGACCAAGGGCACTCGCCATTCATTGACTGTCTGGGCCCACGGTCCGGCATTTCGATAATCACAAGAGGGGGCTTGGTCACATACTCGATGCAAACCTACGGGTTAAAAAAGGTCCTTTGCGCCGGTGACACAAATGTTGGGTTTTGACCGGGGCTATTTTGAAGATAGCGGCTCCAAACGTTCTTTGGGGCAATAACTCATTCTAGAGGAGTGTAGGATGGATGAATTGGATGTGGACGCGCTTCGGATTTTGAAAGCTGTTGCAGAGGAATATGGGAAGGTTTTGACCCTTGACGCTGTCGATGAAGTTGATGTTTGGTCGATCGATGAGCTCGTGAGATACGGGTTAATCAGCGTCCGACAGCTTCACAACGCTGATGAGTTGACGCTGACGAACGAGGGTGAATGGTATCTGGAAAACCGACTGGGTGAGTAAAAAAGTAAGTTTTCTGTCTTTTCAGAAGTGGCAGCGAATTTTCGGACCAGTCGTTAAGGTGGATCACATGACTAAGGAACTGATCTAGAATGAAAATCCGAAAACCCATTCGCCTGAATTCAAAGCCTAGGTAGCGTTTGAAGCAAGTCGCGAGGAGAGCTAAAAGCACACCCTTTTTAGTATTCAGCCTCAGTCAATAAAACAGCGGCCAAGCCCGACAAGACCTTCTGCATTATGACGAAATTCGGCTTTTTGGACAGGGTCTCTTCGTCCATGTACAAACCACGGTTGACCTCAATTTGAAGGCTATGGCGTCCTTCGGCAGGCCGACCATGGCGGCGGACCAATTCAAAGCCTTTGTAAGGATCATTGATCGAAACCGTGAACCCGCAATTGCGCAAATAATTCACCACACATTTCAGTATTCTAGGGGCACAAGTCGTGCCCTCTCTGTCACTAACGACAAAATCCGGACGTGGCACCGCACCGTCCTCGGTTGTGCGGTCCCCCATGCTGGCCATTGAGTGGCAATCTATGTGAAGCACGCACCCGTGACTTGCATGCGCGGCGTCGATCAGATCAGCCAAGGCCGCATGATAGGGACGCCAGTACTCCACGATCCGCTGCGAAACCTCTGCCACGGACAATTTGCGATCATAGATCGGCCCAAGCGCCTTCATGTCCTTCCAGATCAACCCAACCCCGCGTTCCAGAGTCTTGGATGTTGGGTTGATTGCATGCGGCCATTCGGCATCTAACATCGTCACGTCTATGTCGTCTTCGTTGCGGTTGGGATCAATGTAGCTGCGCGGGAACAACGCATGCAGCAACGTCGCACCGTGATCGGTGACCCCAGAAAATAGCTCTTCTACATGGGCGTCCTCAGAGCGCCTGAGGATCATGCGGTCAATCGAATGGCCAAAATCATCGGGGTAGATCGAGCCGGAGTGCGGACTGTCAAAAACCAAGGACTTTGGCGTTCCTTGCGGGCGGTGAATGCGAAATGCGTCGGTCATGTCTGGTCCCAGAAGTGGCAGGAGGCATGCCGGCCTTCAGAAATTTTTTGAAGCTTAGGAGCCTCAGTGCGGCAAATTTCCTGTGCCAGAGGGCAGCGGGGGTTGAAGTGGCAGCCGGGGGGCGGGTCAAGGGGCGATGGTATCTCGCCTATGATAGGTTCAAAGACCCTTTGGCGTTGATCCAGTCGAAGGGCCTCGGCCAGCAGTGCTTTGGTGTAAGGGTGGCGGGGATTTGCGAAAATTTCTTCCGTTGGCGCGCTCTCGACGATACGGCCCAAATACATGATAGCGACGCGGTCTGCGATATGCTCCACGACGCTCAGATCGTGACTGATAAACAAATACGTCAACCCAAGCTCTGTCCGCAAATCCATGAAAAGGTTAATAACCTGCGCTTGGATCGACACATCTAGGGCGGCGATTGCTTCGTCACAGACCAGGAATTTCGGTTTCACGGCAAGCGCACGCGCGATGCCAATCCTTTGCCGCTGCCCGCCAGAGAACTGATGCGCGTAGCGTTTCTTGAGCGATGGATCGAGACCCACCTTTTTCATGACATCATCAACATAATCCGATGTCTCCGCAGCACTCACCAGCCCGTGAATGCGCGGGGCCTCACCGATGATATCCTCAACGCGCATGCGTGGATTAAGGCTGGCAAAAGGGTCTTGAAAGATCATCTGAATGGCGAGCGTCGCTGCCCGTTTATCGGCGGCGTTCATGTCAGACAGGTCGCGCCCCTCGAACAGAATGCTGCCGTCGCTGGCCTCGTGAATACCCGCAACAACGCGGCCAAGCGTGGATTTGCCACAGCCGCTCTCGCCCACCAGACCCAACACCTCGCCCGGCGCGATTGCCAAATCGACATTATCAACGGCGTGAACGGTTTCCTCGCGGATGTTCGCACCAAGTTTTTGCGCCAATTTGCCCGCTATATCGAGGCGTTTGGTAAAGCGTTTCGAGACGCCAGAAATTTCAAGAATGGGGTTTGTCATACGCGCCCTCCACCCGAATGTGGGTTAAAGCAGCGCAAACTGCGGCCGTCATGATCCTCAACGGAGGGTTCCATTGCACAAGCATCGGTCACGTTCTGGCAGCGCGGCGCAAAGGCGCATCCTTGCGGGAGTGCAAGCATATTGGGGGCCATACCTTCGATTTGAAACAGGCGCTGTCCGCGTTTATTGGCCGAAGGAACCGATCCTAACAGCCCAACGGTGTAGGGATGCAGCGGGCGGTCAATGATGTCATCCGTGCCACCTTGTTCCACGATCCGACCTGCGTACATCACGGATATTCGGTCGGCGAGGCCTGCAACCACAGCCAGATCGTGGGTGATCCAGATCATCGCAGTTCCCGTGCGCCGTGTCAGGTTTTGCGCCTCATGAATGATTTGCGCTTGGATGGTCACATCAAGGGCCGTCGTGGGTTCATCGGCAATAATCAGGTCGGGCTTGTTGAGAAAGGCAGTTGCAATGGCGACCCGCTGGCGCATGCCCCCTGACAATTGGTGCGGATAGGCACGCAAGCGTTCTTCGGGCGACGGGATACCAACCAGCCCCAGTGCGTCACGGCAGCGTTCCCAAGCGGTTTGATGGTCGACGGGTTCATGTGCCGTTATCGCTTCAATCAGCTGGGTGTCGATCCGTAAAACGGGATTAAGCGTCATCATCGGGTCTTGGAAAATCATCGCAATACGGTTGCCACGCAGCTTTTGCAGACTGCTCTCCGAGGCATTTGCAATCTCGGTTCCGTTGAACTTGATCGAGCCTTCGATGATGCGACCAGGCGGATCAATCAGGCCAAGAATCGAAAAACCGGTGATTGATTTACCAGAGCCACTTTCCCCGACAAGTCCCATAATTTCGCCTTTGCCGACCGAGAAATCGACACCGTCTACTGCTTTCACAGCGCCTGCGCGGGTTAAGAAGTGCGTGCGCAGGCCTTTGACTTCCAGCGTCGCGCTCATTTCTTCATCCTCGGGTTCAAGACATCGCGCAGATGGTCGCCGACAAGGTTGATCGAAACGACCGTCAACAGCAGCGCAAGGCCGGGGAAGAAGGAAATCCAGTATCGTCCTGACATCATGTATTCAAAGCCATTGGCAATGAGCACACCTAGGCTTGGTTCGGTTTGTGGCAGGCCGACACCAAGGAACGACAGCGTGGCCTCAAGCGAGATCGCGCTTGCCGTTTGAACGGTGCCCACAACAATCAGGGGGGCCATGCAATTTGGCAGGATATGGCGGAAGACAATGCGGGTTTGTGACAGGCCCAGACATTGCGCCGCCTCGACGTATTCCTTGCGCCGCTCGACAAGGGCCGTTCCACGCACTGTTCTGGCGAAATAGGCCCATTGCGCGATCACAAGTGCCAGAATGATGTTCTCAATACCCTTCCCAAGGATCGCGATGAGCATCAAGGCTACCAGTGAGGCTGGAAAGGACAGCTGCAAGTCGACGATGCGCATGATAATGTTCTCTATACGCCCGCCTGCATAAGCCGCGACAAGGCCGACCACGGTACCGATGATCAAAGCGATAACGCCGGATGCGACACCAACAGACAGCGATATCCGAAGCCCGTAGAGAATGGCCGAATACAAATCACGCCCCGATCCGTCCGATCCCAGCCACATCGTATAGCCCGTATAGGCCACTGAGCCCGGTGGCAGGCGGCCATCAAGTACGTCAACTTGGCCCAGATCATAAGGGTTCTGTGGCGTTATCCACGGTGCTAAAATGGCCAGCAGGATGATGGTCACAAGTGCCACAAACGCAACACCTGCAATCCTGCTTTCAAAGAACTCCGAGACGAAGCGGCCGAATGGTGTCTCTACCTTGGGCGGGGTGGTGAGGTTTATGTCCGTCATTTGTTTTGATCCTGTAGCCGGACCCGAGGATCAAGAATGGAATATAGAATATCAACCAGCAGGTTGATCACGACAAAGAACAGCACCATCACCATCAGGTAGGCAACGACAACTGGGCGGTCGAGTTGTAGGATGGCATTGATCAGCAATTTGCCCATACCGGGCCAAGCAAAGATCGTTTCTGTCACGACGGAAAAACCGATCAAGCTGCCAAATTCGAGGCCCATAACTGTGACAACGGGGATCATGATGTTCTTCATGACATGCACGAAGATGATGCGTTTGGTGCTTAGACCCTTGGCGCGGGCGAACTTGACGTAATCCTGACCCATTGCCTCGCGCACACCGGCGCGGGTCAACCGCACTGCGAGCGAGATTTTCAGAAGTGCGAGGTTCAGCGCGGGCAGGAATATGTGGCTTAGCCCGTCTAAAGTTAGAAGGCTGGTCTCAAATCCCAACACCGAAACCGTATCGCCGCGACCTGTTGCGGGTAGCCAGCCCAATTCAACAGCGAAGAGGATGATCAGCATCAGGCCGACCCAGAAGGTGGGCAAGGAAAAGCCTAGGATCGAGCCTGCCATAATACCTTTGGAGACCGCCTTGTCAGGATAAAGACCCGCATACAGCCCCAAGGGGATACCGATCGCGATCGCAAGGAACAGCGCGGAAAAAGCCAACTCTAACGTGGCTGGCATATGATATAGGATCAGGCGTAATGCCGGTTCACCAAAGATAAAGGAATTTCCCAGATCGCCAGTTGCGGCACCTTTGAGGAATATCCAATACTGCTCCCAGATAGGGCGATCCAGACCGAGGCGTGCAATAGCTGCGGCGATGTCGTCTTGGTCTGCGTCAGGGCTTACCAGCATGTAGACCGGATCACCAATGACATTGACGCCAAAGAATACAATAATCGACATCAACATCACGACGATTGAGGCTTGCAGCAAGCGCCTGATGATGAAAACGGTCATGGTGATTTGGCCTTAGGTTGAGGCTGTCTGGGCGAGAACAATTTCCCGCCCAGATCCATTAGCTCACTCTTTTACGACGCCAATGGCGAGCGTGTACTCATCTGTGCGCGGGATATAGCGCAGACCTTTTTTGGCACCCCAAGTGTTCACCTGAAAATGCGTCGGGATGATCGCGACGTTTTCCATTGCCATCTCAGTCGCTTTGGCCAGAAGGTCTTGACGCTTGGCATCATCAACAGTTGCCAATGCCTCTTGGATCACCGCATCAATCTCGGGCGAGGAATGGCGACCTCGATTTGTAGCGCCGTATCCTTTGTCGGGGTCGTTGGTATGGATAAGCGCTTTGAGTGGTGAAGACGCCTCGCCAGAACCGGCACCCCAGCCAACAAGAATAAAGCTGAACTCAGGAAGACCGTCTGGGCTGCCTTTCGATGCGCGGCCGAAATAAACGGAACGCGGCATCGTTTCGACTGCCGTTTCAATGCCCACACGTGTCAACATCTGCGCAATCGCCTCGGCGATTTTCGCGTCGTTGATGTAGCGGTCATTCGGGCCATGAATCGTCATCTTGAAACCATCCGCATAGCCTGCCTCAGCCATAAGCGCCTTGGCACCATCTGGATCATAAGCAAGTGGGGACAGCTTGTCGGACACACCAAAGAACCCGTCCGGCAGCAACTGACCCGCAGAAACAGCTATGCCTTCCATCACACGCTCGACAATCACATCGCGGTTGATCGCCATGCTGATCGCTTTACGAACACGCACATCCAAAAGTGGGTTCTTGATTTCACTGCCATCTTTCGCCGTGATAAACGGAGAGTTCTCGCGGAACTGGTCCATGTGCAGGTAGATCACGCGGTTCGATGGACCTTGGCTTAGCGTAATTTCGCTTTTACCCTTTAGTGTTTCGATGTCCGTTGTCGGAACGCCAGAAATCACATCCACATCGCCAGCGAGCAAAGCTGCAACACGAGACGGGGCAGAACTGATTGGGCGAAACTCAACTTCGGTCCAGACAGGTTTTTCGCCCCAGTAGTCTTCATTGCGCACGAAAGTCGCGGACTGGCCAGGGGTGTAGCTTTGGAATTTATAAGGCCCGGTGCCGATGGCGGCCGTGCCTGCGTTAAACTCTTCAGTCGTGCCACCGCAGCCCACGCTGTCAGAGATAATTGCGACGGTGGACACGTCATTACCCATCAGTGGATACGGCGCTTCGGTTTTGAAATGCACTGTGTAGTCGTCGATTTTCACAAGAGTTTTTCCCTTGGTATATGTCGCGAAACTGGCTGGAGAGTTTGGAACATTTGGAGCGCGTTCGAAGGTGCAAAGAACGTCGTCTGCCGTGAAATCCGTTCCGTCGTGGAACTTCACGCCTTGGCGCAGCTTGAATTCCCATGTCAAATCATCAACAGGTGCCCAGGATTCTGCCAGCCCCGGATACAGACCTTGCGTTTTGTTTTGCAGGATCAACCGGTCAAACACATGCAGTGACAATGCGTTGTTCGGACCTGTGTTGTGAAACTGAGGATCAATCGAGGTTGTTTCCGACGCGAGGCCGATAACAAGTTTCTCGGCAGAGGCGAGGCTGACACTTGAAATAAGTATTCCAGCTGCGACTGCCAATGTGGTCGTCGTTTTCATTTCTTAACTCCCTATGGGTTCAATTCGTTGCCGCCAGCTCTTGCATCAGGCTTTGCTCCGAAACTGTACGAA
>CALFSV010000158.1 GCA_937916485.1 uncultured Paracoccaceae bacterium
GCCGGATTTGATGCGGTAGTCTTTCCATTTGAAGGCTACGACATCAGCATCGGCGCTGATCAGGCGGTGATTTGAGATCGCTATCCGGTGCGTGTAGCGGCTCAGATAGGCCAACACGGCTTCGGGTCCGCCAAAGGGTTGTTTGGCATAAACGACCCAGTTTATTTTGTGCAGCGGTGCAAGATATGTCGCGAATGCACCGGGATCGGCCAACTTTGACAGGCTGCCAAAGAACGCCAGCTTGCCCCCTTTGTGCAGCTTGGCCAATCCTTCGAGGAACAGGCGGCGGAATAACCGTGACAGGACTTTCACCGACACGAGGAACCCTTTGCGGCAGGCAACCCAACGCTGACCGTCGGATGACAAGCCGCCGCCTGGCACAACAACGTGGACATGGGGATGGTGCGTCATCGCCGAACCCCACGTGTGCAACACCGATGTCATGCCGATCTTTGCACCAAGATGTTTGGGGTCGGCTGCAATTATCCGAAGCGTCTCGGATGATGCCTTAAACAACAGGCCGTAGACCGCCGCCTTGTTTTGATAGGCGATGTCAGCGATCTGAACAGGGAGCGTAAACACCACGTGAAAGTATTCGACTGGCAACAGGTCTTCCATACGCGCCTGCATCCAGCCCTGCGCCGCAGCGCCCTGGCATTTTGGGCAATGTCGATTGCGGCACGAGTTATAGGCGATGTGCTGATGATCACATTTTGTGCAAGCCGCAACGTGACCGCCGAGGGCTGCCGTGCGGCAATTCTCAATCGCCGACATCACCTTCAGCTGTGGCAGGTTCAGGTGCCCTGTTTGTTCACGACGATAAGCACCGCCATGGGCGCGGAAGATGTCCGCGACCTCCAGTTTTGAGCGACCCATCTGGGCTGGGATTAACCAGGGCCAGCCTCTCTTCGCACCAGAAGATCAAGCGGACTGGTCACGTTCTGGATCGTCTTGGTTGCCACCTTGGTATAGATCGTCGTCGTTTCCAGTTTAGCATGACCAAGCAAAACTTGGATTACTCGGATGTCAGTCCCGCTTTCCAGCAAGTGGGTCGCAAAGCTATGGCGCAATGTATGAGGTGATACCTTCTTCTTGACCTCGGCAAAGTCGCAGGCCGCCCCGAAGGCACGGTTGAACTGGCGCGTCGAGATCGGATCAATGCGGTTGCGCCCCGGAAAGAGCCAGCCAGCGGGCCGGGCTTCGCGGTAGTAGTTGCGCAGCAGATCCAGCAGGCTTGGCGACAGCATGACCTGCCGATCCTTGAGGCCTTTACCTTGTTCAATCCGGATCAGCATCCGGTTGCTGTCGATATCCCCGATCTTAAGATGTGTCACCTCACTGGCCCGCAGGCCGCCGCCGTAAGCAACACTGAACGCTGCCCGGTACTTCAGGCCAGGTCCAGGCGCTACCTCAAGAATGCGCACAACCTCCTCGGCGCTGAGCACGATGGGGATCTTCTTGGCCGCCCGCTGATAGCGCATATGCGTCTTCATCTCTGGGCGAGGGCATGTCGCAGCAAAGAAGAAGCTCAGCACCGTCAGTCGCGTATTGAAGGTCGGAGCGCTAACGCCTCGTTCCTTCATATCCAGCTGAAACGCCCGTAAATCCTCCGGCGTCGCAGTATCCGGAGAACGCCCCAGAAATCGCGTAAAATCCCGCATCCCGCGCAGATACATTGTCTGCGTCTTGGACTGCAGACCTTTGATCTGCATATCTTCGATAAACCGCTTGCGTAGCGCCGGTACATATTGGTCTGACATAAAAACCTCCTGTTGGTCAGATTGAGAAGGTCTCAATCGTCCAACAGATCAGTCAGTTCGCAAAATCACCGCGCTCCAATCTATGCGCAACACTAGCAACACGCGCCAATACCGCGAGAGCGGTTTCGTCCT
>CALFSV010000159.1 GCA_937916485.1 uncultured Paracoccaceae bacterium
TTGGTCCTGAGCAGCGTATCTGGGTTCTTATGGATTTCATGGGACAAAAAACACGTATGCGGGTCAGTGCTGATCAATTGCAACTCGCTAAATAATCTCTTCCAAAATTTCCTAGCCTTTTCAATTTATTGAGATCTTTTCGGTCGTCCAAGTGCACGTCTGACCATACGCTTTTTATGTAAATACATAAGGAGCACACCATGGCACCACTGTCTAAACTTACATTGACGTCCTATCGACGCACGCAGCCCAATCGGGATCCTGTTGAAGAACGGCGTAGTAAAACCCTAGCAGCAATTGAGCAGCAAAAACTTGTTTTAGCAGCCGCACAAAAAGGGCAAGAGCATAGGGTTACAAAGCCAGGCTGGGCACGGGATACAAATGGTAACCGGCAGCGCGTAGAGAAAACACACGCTGTGCGCCCTTGGTTTTTTCAAGATGGGCAAGGCTGGGTTGTCCAACTCAAATATGGCGCACGCGTTGTCCCGCTTGATGCAGATAACAACGCTGTCATTGTTCATAGCCTAGATGACGTTGCTGCGGTGCTAGATCTATTCGCCAAAGCCGTTGAGGGAGGCGAATTAGACACCGCACTCGCCACACTAGCACAACGCAAAAAAGACCCGTCGGAGGCGCAACATGCTGACGACAAATAATCCAACAAAAATAGCAGCGCTTAATGATGCGGCGCGCAAGTCTTTCTCAGGGTGTCGCGTTTACATGACTCCGGGTGTTCAGGCACTCTATCAAACGCAGGCCATTGTCGCGCGTGTGCAAGCTTATGATGCTTTCACAGAGCGCAATGACCCTTATGGTGAGCATGATTTCGGCAGCTTTGAATTTTGCGGCGAAACCATCTTTTGGAAAATCGAGTATTACGATCTCGATTTTCAAATGCACTCATTAGATCCGAGTGATCCAAACATCACGGCACGTGTTTTAACAATTCTGCTGGGCCATGAATACTGAAGCCCAGCATATAAACGGCGCTTTCAAAGCGGCCCAATACGTACGGATGAGCACTGAGCACCAGCAATACTCCACACAAAACCAAGCGGATAAAATCCAAGAATACGCAGACAAGCGTGGAATTGAGATTATCAAAACCTATGCCGACGAGGGCAAAAGTGGCTTGAGCATTGGTGGGCGGGCTGCACTTCAACGGCTTATTTCGGATGTAGAAACAGGTATCGCGGAGTTTAACGTCATTCTTGTCTATGACGTCAGTCGCTGGGGGCGGTTTCAAGATGCCGATGAAAGTGCCTATTATGAATATATCTGCCGTCGCGCTGGTATCCAGGTGGCATATTGTGCAGAGCAGTTTGAAAATGACGGCTCCCCAGTTTCCACAATCGTCAAAGGCGTCAAACGCGCCATGGCTGGTGAGTACAGTCGGGAGCTGTCTGCAAAAGTTTTCGCCGGTCAATGTCGCCTGATTGAATTGGGGTTTCGCCAAGGCGGGCCGGCTGGATATGGATTACGCCGTGTTTTGGTTAATGAACGCGGGGAGGTCAAAGGCGAATTAAAGGCTGGAGAGCATAAGAGCCTTCAAACAGATCGCGTAATCCTCATGCCGGGACCCGAGGAAGAAATTGCTTGGGTCAATCGCATGTTTTGCTGGCTTATTGACGAAGACATGAGCTTTCGAGAAATCGCCGATCGTCTGAATGAACATGGAATCGCGACAGATCTGGAGCGTCCCTGGACGACAACATCTGTGCGGACAGTTCTCACAAATGAAAAATACATCGGCAACAATGTTTTCAATCGACGAAGTTTCAAGCTCAAAAGACATCATGTGGAAAACCCGCCAGAAATGTGGATCCGCAAAGAAGGCGCCTTTGAACCAATTGTCCCTATCGAAATGTTTATGACGGCCCAAGAGATCATCACCGCACGCTCAGCCAAAATGTCGGATGAAGAACTATTGGAGCACTTGCGACGTCTTTATGCGGATCATGGCCAAATTAGTGGTGTGCTTATTGATCAAAGCGACGCGCTGCCTTCGGCAAATATGTACCGCACGCGCTTTGGATCTTTAAGACGGGCCTATGCTTTAATTGGCTATCAAACAAATTTTGACCACGAACGCGCCGAGATAAATGCGCGGCTTCGGGCAATGTATCCTGAGATAGTGCAAGACACGCTTGCGCAGATTAACACCATAGGCGGGGCTGTCACGCAGGCGCCAGACACAGGGCTTTTGAATATCAACAACGAGCTTGCAGTCAGTTTGGTCCTGTCACGGTGCCAAACATCAGGCGACGGAAGGTTTCGTTGGCGTGTGCGCTTTGATCCTGAGCGCTTCAAGGCTGATCTCTCACTGGTGGTGCGGCTAGATCACTACAATGAAGGCGCGCTCGATTATTACCTGTTGCCTTGGTTGGATTTGCCTAGAAACCACCTCGCCATTGACGCACGAAGCGCCACTCAATTCGAAGCTTTTCGATTTGATGATCTGCAGTTTTTCTATCGCATGGCCTGCCGGGTCAACATCTGGAGGCAGGCGTCATGAAGCGAAATGATCATACACAAAATGTCCTAACCCAAATTTCCAATAGGAGTTGCTATGAACACTGACACACCAGAGCGGGTGACGCTCATTCCAATAGAGCGCATTGAGGTCCTGAATTCCCGAGACCGCAATGCCAAAGTCTTCGAAGAGATTGTCGAAAACATCCAAGATATTGGTCTTAAAAAACCAATTACAGTCACCGAGCGTGAGGGTTTAGACAGTGAACCCAAGTATCTGCTTGTGTGCGGTGACTATTGTTCCGTGGTCCACTTTTTACGCTTTTTGGTAGCCACTCGGGTTTGCGCTCTGCCAACGCCAAGTATCACGGCACATTTTTGGTGCCCCTAATCGTGCTTGAAAGCCAATTTTTTCTTTGGCTTTAGATGCATCCGCCCAAACTTTTGCAGCGTCTCCAGGCCTGCGCGCTGCGAACTCATACATTATCCGTAAACCTGATTGTATTTCGAATTCATTAATCATTTGCATAACAGATAGGCCACTCCCCGTTCCAATATTAAGTGCCTCGAACGGTTTGAGCTTTCGAACGTGATCTACTGCAGCAACGTGCGAAATGGCTAGGTCCACTACATGGATACGGGATTATGTTTGGCATCTTTATCGAGATCGCGCAGCCTTTTATGAACAGA
>CALFSV010000160.1 GCA_937916485.1 uncultured Paracoccaceae bacterium
GCATAGATTCAGGCTGCGCCAGTGATCCGATGCGAGTTCTCATTCGTCTGACAGCGCCCCAGAATGAGTAAAAGGCCTGACACACTGCGCTTATAATTTATGCTAACGGTGCTCATGAGGATAATGTTTCAGCAAAATTGCTCCATTTGCTTTTTTTAAAATGGCTACAACTTCAGTTCTCGCAATCCCTAATGTGAAATACCACTGTTCCGCGTGGAACAATCCACTGCCACGCTAGGGTGCGATCCTGGCAGATAACAACCCTAGCATGGCTGCAACATGAAGCTGCCTACGTGCAATAACATCTAAAATGGGATGTGCCCAGAGAGTGTTTTGGCGCGTGGCAATAACTAAGGGGTATATCCTTTGTCAATTCGTTCCATTTTCTACTCAACACTTTCTGCAAGCGCTCTATGCATTACGAGCGCGACAGCGGCATTTGCCTGCGAAGGTCCCATAAAAGTAGGTGTTTTGCACTCTTTGTCGGGGTCAATGGCGATCTCCGAAACAACCCTAAAAGATGCCATGCTGATGTTAATCGAGCAGCAAAACGCCTCTGGGGGCCTTTTGGGTTGCGAGCTGGAGGCTGTTGTTGTCGACCCTGCATCGGATTGGCCGCTATTTGCAGAAAAGGCGCGCGAGCTTTTGACTGTGAATGAGGTTGATGTCATTTTTGGCAACTGGACGTCGGTGTCTCGCAAGTCAGTTTTGCCGGTCATTGAAGAATTAAATGGTTTGTTGTTCTACCCGGTTCAATATGAAGGCGAAGAATCTTCCAAGAACGTTTTTTACACCGGTGCTGCGCCAAATCAGCAGGCGATCCCGGCAACCGACTACTTCCTTGAAGAGCTTGGTGTCGAGAAATTCGCACTGCTGGGCACTGACTATGTCTATCCACGCACAACCAATAATATCCTTGAGTCCTATCTTAAAGACAAGGGTATCGCAGCTGAAGACATCTTTGTGAACTACACACCATTTGGCCAATCTGACTGGGCAACCATCGTTGCTGACGTTGTTGCATTGGGCGAAGACGGCAAACAAGTCGGTGTCATCTCAACAATCAACGGCGACGCAAACATTGGGTTCTACAAAGAGCTGGCAGCTGCAGGCATCTCTGCGGATGACATCCCAGTTGTTGCATTCTCTGTGGGTGAGGAAGAACTGTCTGGCTTGGACACATCTAACCTTGTGGGTCACTTGGCGGCTTGGAATTACTTCCAATCTGCAGAATCTGAAGCCAACGCAGATTTCATTGCTGCTTGGAAGGCCTTTGCTGGCGAAGAGCGTGTCACCAACGACCCGATGGAAGCACATTTTATTGGCTTTAATATGTGGGTAAATGCGGCAACTGAGGCTGGAACAACTGATGTGGATGCAGTGCGCGCAGCCATGTACGGTCAAGAGTATCCGAACTTGACGGGCGGTACAGCTGTTATGTTGCCAAATCACCACCTCGCAAAACCAGTGTTGATTGGCGAAATCCAGGCGGATGGCCAATTCGACATCATCAGCCAAACATCTGAAGTGCCGGGTGACGCATGGACTGATTTCTTACCAGCTTCTGCAGTGTTGAAGTCGGATTGGAAAGATTTGGGCTGCGGCATGTACAACGTTGAAACGGAAACATGCGTTCAGCTGACTTCTAACTACTAAGCATTTGATACAGGCGCTTGGCTCTTCTCTCAGGAGCGAACCAAGCGCCTGTTTTCAATCAATTGAAAGACCAATCATGCGCTCCGTACTTTTTGCCTTGATCCTAACACTCTGCGGCGTATCTGCCGTTACAGCACAAACGCTTCAATCAATTTTGCAAACTCATGCAACTGAAATCGGCAAACCTTCGCGTAAAACTGTCGGCGAGACGATTGATGCGATTGCCGCTTCAGGGTTGCCGCAAGTCACCGAATTTTTGGAGCAGTGGTCTAAAAAGAACATTTGGCAGCGCAGCGATGGCAGCTTTTTTGTGGCCACTGCGGCGGGGGATAGTCTGACGCTTATAGATGTGGACACACAAGCAAAAACAATCGGATCTAAATCTGATTTCAAACAACTAAAACCCAATGGTGGTGTGCGGCGCTTGATCAGCACAGCTTTGGTGCAATTTCAACTTTTAGACCCTGATCTTACGCGGCGCGAAACGGCTGTTGCTGCAATCGCACGCCGGCCAGAAGCCGCACAGTTGATGCCCTTAATCGGCTCAATTGATGGCGAGCGGGATGCGGCACTCAAAGCGCGCAAAATCCAGCTGGCAAACTTTTTGTCAGCGCGTTTTGCCAAAGAACCTCAAGACCGTATTGCAGCCATCAACAGCCTGTCGACAGACACATCCGTCGAAGCCCGTGCGGTATTGAACCAAATCTTAACCAAATCCATCGGTGTTGCCAGCGTGGCGCCTCAAGGAAACATTGCGGCTATTATTGACCCCATGGTGTCCCCAGATTCATCCTACGAGGCTCTGGTTGACGCAAAACTAGCCCCCCCTAAACAAACAGTAAGCGATATCAGAAAGGCCCTTGAAGCGAATATTATCGAGGGGCGAATTGCGGGTTTTCCATTGGCACAAATGGACGGCCAATTGACGCGTGAAGCGGCCTATTCTGCCTTGGCCACACAGGGCAGCGTTCCGGCTTTGATCACCCAAGAGGTGCGTGATGCGGTGCTCTTGAGGCATGTGTTTTATGAACTATACGAAGAACCAAATGCACAAGTCACTGCAGCAGCAGAGGTCGCACGTAACTCTGCGGACAACCGCGTAGCAACCGCAAAGTTTGCAGATTTGGCATTGGACGCGCTGTCTCTGGCGTCGATCTTCTTTTTGGCTGCGATTGGTCTGGCGATCACTTTTGGCGTCATGGGAGTTATCAACATGGCCCATGGTGAATTCATTATGATGGGAGCCTACACCGGCTATGTGGTGCAACAGTTCATTCCCAATTACACTGTGTCGATCTTTGTCGCCTTGCCTTTGGCCTTTGCGGTCACTTTTGTGGCTGGGGTCGTGATTGAGCGGCTTGTTATTAGTCGTTTGTATCACAGACCTTTGGAAACATTGTTGGCGACCTTCGGTGTTTCGATTGCTTTACAACAATTGGCGAAGAACACCTTTGGCACCCAAGCACGTCCGCTTACATCTCCCGATTGGCTCGCAGGGGCTTGGGTGGTTAATGATATCATCCAGATCAGCTTCATTCGGATTGCGATTTTCATCCTGGCATTGCTGTTTCTTTGCTTGATTATCTACGTCCTTAAAAGAACCCGTCTAGGCCTTGAGGTACGCGCAGTGACGCAAAATTCGGGAATGGCATCATCTATGGGGATCAATCCTGATCGTATAAACATGCTGACCTTTGGCCTTGGTTCCGGCATCGCAGGCATCGCTGGGGTTGCGATTGGATTGTATGCCAAGGTGACATCCGAAATGGGGTCTGACTACATCGTCCAAAGCTTCATGACCGTTGTGGTTGGCGGTGTTGGAAATGTCTGGGGCACGCTGGCCGGGGCCGCAATGATAGGCTTTGGCCAAAAGTGGATCGAATGGCTAAATCCGTCGAACACCTTAGCCGCTCAAACTTACATGATCCTCTTCGTGATCCTGTTCATTCAATTTCGCCCCAAGGGCATTGTTGCCCTCAAAGGGCGAGCGGCAGGAGATTGATTATGCAACATACCTTCATGGCTAAAAATCCCTCCGTTCTTTGGTTCCTGCTTGGGCTATCTTTGTTTACGGTCTTTGTAACCATCTTTAGTGAGGCGGTGGGTTCAACAGGTGTTTCAACATCGTTTCTCAAGACCCTGGGCAAGACATTGTGCCTATGCCTTGTTGCGATCGCTATGGACGTGGTCTGGGGCTATTGTGGTATTTTGAGCCTTGGACATTTTGCCTTCTTTGGAATCGGTGGCTACGCCATAGGCATGTGGCTGATGTATGAGCGCACAAAAAATATCGTTGTTGGATCGTTAGAAAACAACATTTTGCCACCGACGCCTGAGGAGGTGGAAGCCGCAATTGGTACTCAGATATTTGGTGTCGTGGGCAGTTCCGAATTTCCGCTGATCTGGGCGGTCTCTCATTCGCTTACATTGCAACTTTTGGCTGTCGTTATTGTACCAGGGATGCTGGCTTTGGCCTTTGGCTGGTTGGCATTTCGCAGCCGCGTTACAGGCGTGTACCTGTCGATCTTGACGCAGGCGATGACACTCGCGCTTTCCCTTTATCTGTTCCAAAACGATACTGGACTACGCGGAAATAACGGTTTGTCGGGTTTGCAGAACATCCCTGGCCTTGAGGCTGTTTCACAAGCGACATTATCGCTTTGGTTCTTTTGGGCCTCCGCTTTCGCCCTCGGTGCTGGATATGTATTCTTTGCCTGGATGCTCGCGGGCAAATTCGGCTCTGTAATCCGTGCCATTCGCGATAACGAAGCACGGATACGATTTTTAGGTTATAACGTTGAACATTATAAATTATTAATCTTCACCACGACGGCTATGATCGCAGGTATCGCGGGGGCACTTTATTACCCGCAAGCAGGCATCATCAATCCCGCGGAGATTGCCCCAATTGCTTCAATCTATTTGGCCGTTTGGGTGGCGATTGGCGGACGTGGGCGTCTTTATGGGGCGGTAATTGGTGCAGTTTTCGTGTCTCTTATGTCCTCATGGTTCACAGGCGGCAGCGCACCCGACATCAACCTTGGCTTTTATTTGGTCAAATGGACCGACTGGTGGCTGGTTCTTCTTGGACTGACCTTTGTCGGCGTCACGCTTTTTTTTCCTAAAGGGGTTGGTGGCTTGTTTGATCTGATTTCCCAGTACCGGGAGAAACACCAATGAGCACGCTTTTAGAAGTCTCAGGTGTCAGTGTCAGTTTCGATGGGTTTAAAGCGATCAATAACCTATCTATCCAAATTGGAGACACAGAACTTCGCGCGATTATTGGTCCGAACGGTGCTGGCAAAACAACCTTCATGGATATTGTGACCGGCAAGACAAAACCAGATGAAGGCTATGTGATCTGGGGCGAGAAATCGTCGTCATTGCTGGATATGAGCGAAAGCCAAATTGCCCAAGCAGGCATTGGACGAAAGTTCCAAAAACCGACTGTTTTTGAGGAACAGACCGTGCGTGAAAACATCACAATGGCGTTAAAGAACCCACGCAGGCCGCTTGATTTATTATTCAATCGTGTAGCGCCTGATACAGAAAATCGGGTGCGGGCTGTCGGCGACGACGTCGGGTTAACAGATGCGCTTGATCGATTGTCCGGGGAGCTCAGTCACGGGCAAAAACAGTGGCTGGAGATTGGTATGCTGCTGGCCCAAGATCCGCGTCTTTTGTTGGTGGATGAACCGGCTGCAGGGATGTCTGAGACAGAACGTGAGCAAACCACAGACATCCTCGTGCGTGCTGCAAAAACGCGTGCAGTTGTGGTTGTGGAACATGATATGGAATTTGTGCGTCGCCTCAACTGTAGGGTTACCGTGTTAAACCAAGGATCTGTTTTGGCTGAAGGATCTCTGGATCACGTAACGAAGAATCAAGACGTCATCGATGTCTATTTGGGGCGATAAAATATGCTGTACGTCAATAATTTAACTATGAAATATGGGCAAAGCCAAGTTTTAAACACTATGTCTCTTAGTGCCAAAGCCGGCGAAGTGACCGCGGTAATGGGCACCAATGGTGTGGGTAAAACCAGCTTGCTCAAAGCAATTTCCGGACGTCACCCTTACGCCGATGGCACCATCACTTTGGATGGGAAGCTGATCAATCACCTCAGCCCATTCGACGCCGCAAAGGCAGGGATCGCCTATGTGCCCCAGGGGCGCGAAGTCTTTCCTTTGATGACGGTGGTGGAAAACCTTGAGAGTGGATTTGCCTGTCTGGGAAGGTCAGATCGCAAAGTTCCTGATCACATTTATGATCTGTTTCCTGTTCTGCATGATATGGCAGGGCGACGGGGTGGTGACCTTTCTGGTGGGCAACAACAGCAGCTTGCGATCGCACGCGCTTTGATCACGCGGCCCAAGGTTTTGTTGTTGGATGAACCAACAGAGGGCATTCAACCCAATATTATTCAGCAAATTGGCCACGTCATTCGCATTCTATGTGATCAAGGCGACATGGCCATCGTTTTGGTCGAACAGTTTTTCGACTTTGCCTATGAGCTTGGGGATGAATTCACAGTTATGAAACGCGGTGCTGTATCTTTCAACAGGCGCGCAGATGGGCTGGATCGTCAAACGCTCTTTGACGCCGTTACGGTTTAAAGCGCCCACGCATGGCCTGCATCGGTATTGTCAGACAAAACGAGCTTGAGACGGGGCGGGAGGCTTTATATCCTCTCCGCATGACAAAACACTCCCCATTCAGGTACTTCAAAACAAGCCCAGAGATCATCCACCTGGCTGTGATTTTGCCCCCCCTTTTGGTTGATCATACCCGCTATTTTCGCCACGCGCCCG
>CALFSV010000161.1 GCA_937916485.1 uncultured Paracoccaceae bacterium
GCTCTGCAAGGGCGGTGAGCTTGTCGCTGCGTTGAAGCTCAAGTCCCGGAAACGGTCACTTAAATTGGCACGATGAGATCAAATCCAAACCGCACTTCAGGATCGGACACTTTGCAAAATACTGGTCGCCAGAAATACGAGTGCTGCGACGCAGACGATGGATGGCCCCGCTGGCGTATCGAACGCATAGGCAGCGTTCAAGCCGATCACAGCAGACACACCACCAATGGCCGCAGCGGTAAGGGCCATCTGCTCAGGAGTGCGCGACAAAGGGCGGGCGGCGGCAGCGGGAATGATCAGCATGGCTGCGATCAGCAACACACCAACGACTTTGATTGCGACAGCCACAGTGATGGCGAGCGCCAGTGTCAGGATCAGTTGTTCGCGTTTCGGTTCGATCCCGCTGGCATAGGCAAGTTCCGCGCTGATGGTGGAGGTGAGCAGTGCAGACCAGCGCCAACCGATCAAGCCGACGACAAGCGCAGCACCTCCCCAAATCACCGCCAAATCGCCGCGTGATACGGCCAGGATATCTCCGAAAAGGTAGGCCATGAGGTCAATACGAATGCCGGACAGGAAAGAGACTGCGACCAGCCCGAAAGCCAGTGCGGAGTGCGCCAGCACGCCCAGAAGCGTATCCATCGCATAGCCCCGCCCGGTCAGCAAAGTGACGGTCAGCGCCATCGCGAGCGCAACGGCCACAGCACCAGCGAAGACTGATATCTGCAGCGCCAGTGACAAAGCCACCCCGAGAATGGCGGCATGGGCTGTTGCATCGCCGAAATAGGCCATACGCCGCCAGACCACAAAACTGCCCAAAGGAGCCGCTGCAAGGGCCACGCCGACTCCTGCCAGCGCGGCACGTGTCATAAAGTCATCCAGCATTATTCGGCTGCCTCGGTCTGTTTGTCCTGTGGTGCATGGTCGTGCGTGCAGGTTTCATCATGCGTGTGGTCATGCTCGTGCCGATATAGCGCCAGCGCGCCACCGGTGCCGGTACCAAACAGTGCGCGGTATTCGGGCGCGGCAGAGACGATTTCAGGCGCGCCTTCGCAACAGACATGGCCATTGAGGCAAACCACCCGATCCGAGGTCGCCATCACAACATGCAATTCGTGGCTGATCATGAGGATTGCGCATCCCGTTTTTTGACGCACATCTTCGATCTGAAGATAAAAGGCGGCAGAGCCGGGCTGGTCCAGCCCTTGTGTCGCCTCATCCAGCAATAGCAGGTCCGGCTCGTTGATGAGCGCACGTGCCAGAAGCACGCGTTGGAACTGGCCGCCTGACAATGCGGACAATTGACGATCTGACAGGCCGGGCACGCCAGCCTTCTCCAAAGCTACTGCGCCTGCCGCGCGCGAGGTGCCGCCCGGCAGGCGGAGAAACCGTTCTACCGTGATTGGCAGCGTCGGATCGATGTGAAGTTTCTGAGGGACGTATCCGATGCGCAGTCCCGATTTGCGCGTGATCCGTCCGGACTGCGGCTGTTCTGCGCCGATAAGCAACTTCAAAAGTGTGGTCTTGCCGGATCCGTTCGGCCCGACGATGGTCACGATTTCGCCCGGCTCCACCGCTAGGGACACATCGCGCAATACCGTGTTCGCGCCATAGCTGACGCTTATATTCTCGGCGGCGATCAAGCTCATGCGTCCGCCTTCTCCGCACAAACGGGACAAACGCCCTCAGCCTCGACCACAGTTCGCTCTATCTTGAAGCCGGTAGTGCGCGCTGCCTCTCCGAGGGCGCCGCGCGCGGGCGAAGATTGCGCCTCGGCTACGGAATCGCAAAGCCGGCAGATCATGAACGCTGGTGAGTGATTGGCTCCGGGGTGGGCACAGGCAATAAACGCGTTGAGGCGTTCAATCTTGTGCGCAAAGCCGTTGGCAACGAGAAATTCAAGCGCCCGATACGCCACGGGCGGTTGGGAGCCGAATCCTGCATCGCGCAACCTGTCGAGCATTTCGTAAGCTCCGAGGGCGCGATGCTCTTGCAAAAGAATTTCCAGTGCCTTGCGGCGGACCGGTGTGAAACGCAGACCCGTCGCCAAACAATCCGCTTCGGCGGCAGCGATACCCACGCTGATGCAGGACCCATGATCGTGTTCTTCGAACCCGATTGGCTCGTTGGGCACAGGTTTTCCTGCTTGCGTTGCACTTGTCATGTTATCTCATTTCCTATACCCAAAATGTAACGTTATATAATCACATGGAGACGGATATGTCCAGAAACCTCATCACCTTGTCTGCTGTCGCAACCCTTCTTGGGGGTACTGCTATGGCCGATGTACCAAATGTCGCGGTCGACATCGCGCCTGTTCATTCGCTGGTTGCGCGCGTGATGCAAGGGGTGGGCGAGCCGTCTTTGATCGTGGCTGCCGGGGCAAGCCCGCACGAATACAGCCTTCGCCCTTCAGAAGCGTCCGCGCTGCAGGAGGCCGATCTGGTGTTCTGGGTCAGCCCTGACCTGACGCCCTGGCTGGACGATGCAATTGACACCTTGGCTAGCAACGCAACCGTTACTGAGTTGCTTGAGGCCGACGGAACGACAGAGCTTCCATTCCGGGAAGGCGCATTGTTCGAGGCGCATGATCATGGGGATCATGAGGGCGGCGAAGATCATGACGATCATAACCATGAGGAACATGCCGAAGGCGAAGACCATGACGGTCATGACCACGAGGAGCATGCCGAGGAAGCGGGGCATGACGGTCATGACCACGAGGAGCATGCCGAGGAAGCGGGGCATGATGATCACGACCACGAAGACCATGCCGCAGCGGACGGGCATGAAGGGCACGACCATGGTGAGCATGACCCACACGCATGGTTGTCGCCTGACAATGGCGCGGTTTGGCTGAATGCCATTGCGGCAAAGCTTTCCGCCGCTGATCCGGACAATGCGGGCGCCTACTTTGCCAATGCAGCCGCAGGCCGTGAAGAACTGGCCACGCTGAGTGCCGAGATCATCGAAATCCTCGATCCCGTAAGGGGCCGCAACTTTATCGTTTTCCATGACGCCTATCAGTATTTTGAGACAGCGTTCGACTTCCCCGCATCGGGCGCGATTTCCGTGTCCGACGCCTCCGATCCTAGCCCTGCGCGCGTTGCCGAGATTCAGGCACGAGTTGCAGAACAAGGCGTGAGCTGCGTGTTGTCGGAACCGCAATTCAATCCCGGCATCGTGGCGGCGGTGATGGAAGGATCTGAAGCGAACACCGGCGTGCTCGATCCGCTTGGGTCCGACCTTGAAATCGGTCCGGACCTCTACGGCAACGTGCTGCGCAATCTTGCCACGGCGCTGGCGGACTGCCTCTAAGTGCTTTGACTGCGTGCCGCCTA
>CALFSV010000162.1 GCA_937916485.1 uncultured Paracoccaceae bacterium
GAGCCCTTTTATCCGACGCTGTGGCGCGCACGAATGACTGCTTTTATGCCAAAAGGATATCTTTGATAATGCTCGGGGCAATCTATATTAAAGTGCGAGACATATACCCCCCCACTTGTGACTTTACCTTGATTTCACGCAGGCGTGACGACCACTCTTCGCCCCATGCTTTCACTTTGTGGCCCAAGTAGTCGGAAGAACAGGAGTTAATTCCAAGAGTTCTCGCGTGTATTCTGATTTTGGATTCTGATAGACATTTTGCGCTCGGCCGAATTCTTCAATTCGTCCATTTCTAAGGACGACCATGTCGTCAGACATTTGGCGCACTACGGCAAGGTTGTGACTGATGAACAGGATTGTAAGACCAAATTTTGCGTGCAGGTCCTTTAAAAGATTAAGCATCTCGGCCTGAATTGAAACGTCCAATGCAGAAGTCGGTTCGTCGCAGATTAGGAAGCGGGGACGCGCCAACAAAGCACGAGCAACCGCAATACGTTGTCGTTGTCCGCCAGAAAATTGGTGTGGGTATTTATCTAAGTCCTCTGGCGCCATCCCAACAAGGTCCAGCATCGCTCTCGCCAATTCGCGCCGTTCTCCACCGTCGTTCACCAAGCCATAAAGCCAAAGTGGTTCTGACAAGATCGCGCTAATCCGGTGGCGGGGATTTAGGCTGGAATATGGGTCTTGAAAGATCATCTGAACGATCTGGCGCGAGGGATGGATGCGGGTCCGTAATTTGCCCGGCGGCAGTGTTTCGGCGCCAAGTGCCATGTGTCCGGCGGTTGGATTGACCAAGCCAGTTATGGCTTTTGCGAGCGTTGATTTACCTGACCCACTTTCGCCAACAAGTCCAAGAATACTGCCCGGTTTGACGTCAAAACTGATATCATGGAGAGCGGTAAAGGAGTCCGGTTTCTGCCATAGGGACGTCCGAACACCCGGAAACTCAACGCGCAGGTTTTCGACTTTCAGGCCAACATTTTCCTGCATCACACCTTCAAGCAGCCAGCGTTCGGCGTGATTGCCGACATCCTTTTGGGAAGGATTACTTTCTTCTTCCGGGACGCGAAACCTATCGATCTTACGGTCAAGCGGTGGAACCGAATCTAAAAGCGCTTGTGTGTAAGGATGCTGCGGGTCGCCCAGGACTTGCGCCGTGGTTCCAGATTCAAGAACTTTGCCATAGCGCATGACCGAGACTCGATCCGCCACCTGAGCAATCACACCAATATCGTGTGTGATCAGCATGAACCCAATCTTACGGTTCGTTGCCAATTCCTTTATCAAATCCAGAACCTGGCTTTGAACTGCGACGTCCAACGCCGTGGTAGGTTCGTCCGCGATGATCACTTCGGGGTTCGTGGAAAGCGCAAGGGCAATCACCACTCGCTGACGCATGCCACCGGAAAACTGGTGGGGATAGGCCTTGATGCGTTCAGATGCGTTTTGAATTCCAATCTCTTCCAGGATTTCGACAGCGCGAGCGCGGGCATCTTTGGATGAAATATCTTCATGCGCCTGAATGGTTTCGATCAACTGATCTTCGACCCGCATTAGTGGGTTCAAACTTGTTTGCGGATCCTGAAAGATCATCGAAATCCGCTTGCCGCGCATGTTATGTGCTTCAACGGCGGTAAGGTTGCGCAGATCGGTGTCCGCCAACGTCATTTGGCCATCAGCTACGAAACCGGGTACTTGCAAAAGCCCAATGATAGCGGCTCCGACTGTGGATTTTCCCGCACCACTTTCGCCAACAAGGCCGTGAATTTCTCCGGACGCAATGGACATAGCGACGTCTTCGATCGCTGTAATGTCACCAAAGCGTGACGGGAACTTAACGGTGAGATTTTTGACCTTCAACATCTCAACGCAACCTCGGATTAAAGACATCGCGCAGGAAATCCCCAAGTATGTTAATTGACACCACCAACGCCACCAAAAACAGGGTCGGAATCCAAAGGATCCACCATTCGCCCGACAACATGAACTGCATACCAATGCGGATCAGGGTTCCCAGTGACGGGCTGTCTGCCGGCAGTCCGATCCCAAGGAATGAAAGCGTCGCTTCAAGTAATATGGCAGAGGCCAAATCGACGGTCATTATTACCAATAGCGGACCAAGAATGTTGGGAAGGATATGCACAAACATTACACGGATCGGACGCTGCCCCATTATAATCGCGGCCTGGACATATTCCTTTTGCATCTGCACGAAAGTTGAGGCTCGTGCGGTTCGTGCGAAATTCACCCAAAGCGACAGGGCGATGGCGAGGGTTAGAACGGCAACCCGAAGGTCTTGCTGGATTTCCGATGGAAGGATGCCACGCGCAATACCGTCGATCAGCAGGGAAGTCAGGATCGCCGGAAGAGCCAGTTGGATATCGGCGATCCGCATGACGATCATATCGAACCGCCCACCGTAATATCCAGCTGCGAGGCCAAGGCCCACACCCAAGACGGTCGCAATGGTCATCGCCGACAAGCCAATGATTAAAGACAGCCGCGCGCCGTAAAGGATCGAAGACACCATATCACGGCCCTGATCGTCCGTGCCAAGGGGGAACTTTGAAATGCCAAATTCCTCCCACATCGGGGGAAGTAGCCCGTCCATTAGGCTGAAGGATGCCAAATCATATGGGTTAACAGAGGCAATCAGCGGCGCAAAAGCAGCGCCCATAATTGATAATAACGCTACAATCGCTGCAATGATTGCTGCTGGGGACCGCGTGAAAAGCCACAGCCCCTCGTATCGTTTAATGAAAGCGATCATGAGGTATCTTTCACGCGTAGCCGTGGGTCGATCGCGACGTACAACAGATCAACGATTAGGTTCACCAGCACAAAGAAAAACGCGATGACCACAAGGTAGACGCCCATTACAGGGATATCGACGAAGCGGATGCTTTCAAGGAACAACAGCCCCATTCCGGGCCACTGAAAAACGCTTTCAGTGACGATTGAAAACGCGATTACACCGCCAAATTGAAGACCAATGATTGTGATGACCGGAACCAATGTGTTTGCCAACGCATGCTTGAAGTACAAACTGCGCATCGGAACTCCGCGGGCCATTCCGAAACGGATATAATCAGATCGCAAAACTTCCATCATCTCGGCCCGAACAAGCCGCATGGTTAGCGTCAATTGGTAAAGACCAAGGGTGATGGCCGGAAGAAGAAGCGCCCGCCAACCGTCGATGGTGAAGAGCGAGGATTCCCAGCCGCCAATCTGGACCGTGCCCCCACGCCCAAATGTGGGAAGCCAACCCAATTGAACGCCGAACAGAAAGATGAAAATAATCCCGATGACAAAGGTTGGAATCGATACCCCGACCAGTGTGGTCATCAAGATCGTTTGGGTTGCAAAACCGCGCGGTCTAAGCGCGGTAAAGACGCCAGTCGGAATTCCCACCAAAAGCGAAATGAATAGCGCAACAATGCCAAGTTCCAAAGTCGCTGGAATCCGCGACGAAATCATTTCCCCCACAGGCTGACGCGTCCGATACGAATATCCAAAATCACCTTGCAGCATATCGCCGGTAAACCTTGCAAATTGCATCACGAAAGGATCGTTCAGACCCAATTCTTCGCGCAAGCGTTCTTGATCTTCGATGGAGGTTTCTACCCCAGTCATTTGGGTAATCGGATCACCAACAAACCGGAACAGGGAAAAGGCAAGAAAGGCGACGGCGATCATCACAAAAACTGATTGTATCAGCCGTTTCAGGATAAAATATGTCATCGCCTTTCTTTTTTCTTTATGGATCAGTTTACTGTGACCCAGCGCAGCATAAAGAAGTTGTCTGCACGTTGCGTCATGGCGACGTTATCCTTAGCCGCCCAGATAAGAGGCTGAGTATAAAGCGGAATATATGCAACCTCGGCTTGCGTGATCGCGACAACCTCATCCACCATAGCCTGACGCGCTGCTGGATCAACTTCGCGCTGAATCCCCGGCAACAGTTCATCAACACGTGCGTTGGAATAACCGCCAAAGTTCCAGGACCCCAACTTCTTTTCAGAGTTTGGTGTCGACATTAGGAAGCGGATTGGATGCTCCATGTCGAACGTGCCCGGTGACCAACCTAGAAGGTACATGTCAAACGCATCTTCACGAAGCTGTGGCCAGTAATCGCGAACCGGTCCGGTGCTAAGTTCCGCATTCATGCCAACAGCCGCGAACATCGATGCCGCTGCGCGACAAAGCGCTTCGTCGTTGATGTATCGGTCGTTTGGACATTTCAAACCAAAGCTGAACCCGTCCGGATATCCAGCTTCCGCGAGAAGCGACTTGGCCTTTTCTGGATTATAGGCTGGGCGATCAGAATTGGCTTCTGAATAACCGGAAATTCCAGCCGGAACCAACTGGGATGCACCTTCAATCTTGCCGCGGAACAGAACACGGTCAATTGATGCGATGTCGATGGCATGGGCTGCTGCTTGGCGCACACGGACATCTTGGAATGGGTTGGATCCCGAAACATCGGACGAATACAAAAGTTCATCATGTTCATGGCCAAAGCCAAACATAATTACCCGTGTTTCTTCACCTTCAAGAACCTTGAAACCGTCGCGGCTTTCGACTTGTGCAACATCCTGCAGTGGAATTGGCTGAATGAAGTCAATTTCGCCAGACAGCAACGCGGCAAGTCCTGTCGCTGCATTTCCGATCGGTGTGAAGGTCGCCTCGGTGATGTTGTGCTCAACTTCTCCCCACCATCCGGCGTTTGGAATCAAAACCGTTTTCACACCGGGATCGCGGCTCGCTAACGTAAAGGCGCCTGTTCCGTTCACATTCATAGTCGCGAAGTTTTCTGCATCCCGCGCAGGCAGTTCTGCACCGTTTGCTTCAGCCCATCCTTTGTCGAGTATCATGAAATTTGCGATGGAATCCGGAAACAGCGGGTTAGGTGCTTTGGTCAAGAAGTCGATTGTGTAATCATCAACGACCCGCACCTCAGACACAGGCGCAAACCATGACCTCACATCTGCGGCCTCGTTGGATGCGCGCTCATACGAGAACATTACATCCTCAGCAGTGAATGCGGCACCATCTTGAAATGTCACACCCTGGCGCAGGTTAAACCGCCAACCGTCTTTGCCAGTTAGTGGTTCCCAGCTTTCGGCAAGCGATCCTTCGATCGACATGCCTTGGTTCCGGCGTACTAGGCCTTCGTAAATATTATTCAGAAACGATAAAACCGGCGCTGAGTTCACAGCGTGTGGGTCCATCGTTTGCGGGTCTGTGTTCGACGCCCATTTGAACGACTCGGCAGAAGCGCTTGCCACACCGAGCAGAATTGCACCACTAACCAACGCAGAATTAGATAGAATTCGCATTTTCATGATATGCCCTCTCTATTGCTATCGCTAACAGACTGTTCATTGTGAGTGTAAGGTCAAGGGTTAGTTAAAAGTGATCACAAAGTTGAGATTTCTGGCTGGCATCCTAAATAAACCGGTTTGCGTTTTTATGCAGTGGCTTCGTAAATGACTGGATCCGATAACAATCAGAGTTCGCTAACTCAAAAGTAAGAGTTTACCGCTTCTTTCCAAGCAGCTCTAATCTAGTTCAGCAGAGTAAGACCAATGATCTTGTCGAATTTCAAAAGCCGGTAAAGACAGTCAATTCTACCGGCTTCACAGAAGCGGCCATTCGCAA